>CAIXWQ010000400.1 GCA_903923175.1 uncultured delta proteobacterium
ACCGCATCGACATCGCCGCGCGTTACACCGACGCGACGGCTCGATGCGGGAGGGGGCGCGGCGAGGCGGCGCGGGACATCACGCAGCCGGCGCGAGGCGCGGGGGATCTGCGGCGGAGAGGGCGAGCGTTAACACGTGCTCTTGAGCGACAGCTCGGGCGTCGTCACCGATACGTGGGAGTACGACGCCTTCGGGACGGTGATCGGCAGGACGGGGGCGACGCCGAACTCGCTGACCTACAGCGGGGAGTGGTTCGACTCGAACCAGGGGCTCCAGTACCTCAGGGCAAGGTGGTACGACCCGAAGGGCGGGCGGTTCACCTCGATGGATAGCGTCGAGACGGCAGACGGCCCCTACAGCTACACGGGGAACAGGCCGACCTTCGCGGTCGATCCGAGCGGCCACTTCGCAGCACTGATCGAAGCCGTCGCGGTGACTGCGATCATTGGCGTGCTGGTAAACACGGCCACGGTCGGGCTAGGCGACTACATGGGAAGACATCCGATCGGTGGCGGCGAAATGGACATCACTGCCATCAGCAACCACTTTGAAACGATGCAGGGGCCGCTGGCGCTTCAACTCGCGGCTCTCAAAGAGAATATGGGTACTGCGGGGGATCAGCTCTTGCGTATCGCGAACCTGACGTTCTCCGACTCGGCGTCGCTCATCACGCAGGTCGAGTGGAACGCACGTTCGCCCATTCGACACCTTCGGATTCTCGACCACGGCGACACGAAGGGCTTCTGGCTCGGTCGGGAGCGCATCAACGATGACACGTTCAAGTACTACGAACCCCTCTTCCGAGAGTTGCGTGGATACTTCGCGGCAGACGGTGATCTAACCCTCCTTGGTTGCTCCGTGGGGAACAACACGGACCTTCTACGAAGGCTGTCCGCGGCCATTGGCAAGCCGGTGAGGGGGGGCACGGACGTGTACTACAGTTGGATTCGCTATCAGTCAGGCGACTACGTGACTTGTGATGACGAGGGTGGCGTTTGCTACACGGAGTAGTGCGACGCGATGAAGACGACAGAACGACGGGCAAAGGTTGTAACGATTGCGAGCGCCTCACTGGAGCTGGGGTTCGTTCTTGCACTCTTCCTAGTGGCGCACGGATTCGGTCCTTTGCTTAGGTTGCCGCTGCTAGACGTGCTCGGATTTGCACTGGGTGTCGCTGCACTCGTGGTTGCTCCGCTGATGAGTGCAGGGGCGTTGGCGGTGTCGGGCCTCGCGCGACGGTGGAAGGCGATGAACGCTCTGACTCTCGTGGTGTGGGCGACTCTTCTGGTTGTGTTCATCGCAACGCCACCGCACAAGCGAGAGGATTCCGGTCCATTCGTTCGGCCCGTGATTGAACCGCGCCCGGCAACCTCGCTGGTGCCAGAGACCGATTCTTCGAGGTAGTCTCGGCCGCCACCGGAGTAGCAGGCCCCCCCCGACGACGCGGCCCGGAGCCGGGGTCGTGTTCTTGGGCGGCCGACTGGAAGCCCGGGTCACGTAGGCCGATGCTGCTGTGAAGACCATGAAGCTCTTCGGCAAGGACATCGAGAGACAGGCCGTCATCGGGGCCGTCCTCGGGTTCGCCGTGGGGTGCGGGTTCTCGGTCGTCGTGTGGTCCGTGGCCTCCACGCCGCCGACCGACGGGGCGGTCTTCGACGCGGCCATCTGGCGGAAGGATCACCACAACACGTCAACGGCGAGCCCGCGCTACCGGATGCTGGACCACCTTCGGGCCAGGTATCTTCGGCACGGGATGGGTCGTGCCGAAGTGCTCGGGCTGCTCGGGATGCCCGACAGCATTGAGGACGGCAAGCCTGACGGGGACACTCGACGCATCGACGAGGCTCGCGTGCGGAACGCGCCGGAGATGACGTGGTTCCTCGGCACCTCGTCGGGCTTCGGGATCGACATCGACCGGCTCGTGATCACGTTCGACAAGGCCGGGGGGCTGTCGGACGTGGCGGTGAGGCGGAAGTGAAGGACGCCGTCGCACTGTCGCTGGCAATCGCAGCCCTCGTGGTCGGCTGCTCGCGAGACTCGTCCCCGACCATCACGAGGGATCGGAACGACCGGCCGCTGGGGGAGGACGCGACTCTAACCTGGCTCTCGCCCACGACAGAGGACTCAGCTTCGCTGAACCCGTGCGCGGGGAAGCTACGGGCCAAGCTCATGCTCGAAGAGGACGACGACTTCTTCGAGCCCGGCCATGTCGATCTCCCGCACCCTTGTCCCGACGGAATGCGGCCGATCTGCGTCTCGTTCGAGAACCACGACGGGACCAAGGACAGGTACGGGGCCATCTGCGTGGCAAAGCACGGAAGTCGGTTCTGCGAGTGGCACGGGAACGACTGGTACTGTCGGAAGTAGCTCGTCGAGCGGGGGCGGCGGCCGATGAGCGGAGGGCTGCGTGGCGCTCGGTCGGCTTCTACTCGAAGAAGAGCGGCCTCCCATGCGCGAGTTCGAGCACGAGCTGGGGCACGAACCGTTCCGCGTTGTCCAGGAACGTGTTTAGGAAGTAGCCGAGATTCGTTAGCCCAGTCGTCGGCTCGTCGAGGAATTGCGGTTCGTATCGGCTGACATTCGAGAGAATGAAGAGCGCCGCGAGGTACGCAGGTAGACGTGGCAGAAGCGTGACGCCAGGGGTTTCCCGATGGTCGAACCAGAGGGCATCTTCGCGGCGGCGAAGCTCCGGCACCAGGTAGATGCGGCAGAACTCGGCGAGCACCGCTGCGTGGCGTACCTCGACTTTGGTTCGGAGGGTGTATGGGCCCTCGAACTCGCAGACGTCGGCCAGCCACGGGAGCCGAGAGACCCGTACCAGGTTCGACTTGCGACCAGTGCCGCGCGAGACAGCGACTTGCTGCGCATGGCGCGCACCGCGCTCGCGCGGACAGAGCTCGCCCACCCGCGCCGCCTCCGCCCGCGCGTCCCGCCCGCCAACTTGTGCTCACTGCCGTCCCTCACGGGCCGCCGCCGGCGCCTCGCGCGGCGCCGCTACGCCGCCGCCGGCCAAGCGCCTCCGACCGCGACGTCATGGAACACGCGCATCCACCAGGTCCCCTCGGGGAACACGACGTCGCGCACGCCCTGCCGCCACCGCTCCATCGCGGCGTGATACGCGCGCCGGAACTCCCGCTGCGCGGCGAGCAGCCGCTGCCGGATGAACATGCTCCGCGCCGCGACGCGCGGGATGATCTGGCGCCTGCGCTCGAACGACCGCGCGCGCCGCACGAACGAGGTCGCGAGCACGCCGGCGCGCCCGAGGAACTCCCAGCCATTCTCCCGCGCAGCCGCGTGCGCCTTCGCGAGCATGGTCTCGAGCACTGCGGCGACCCTCTCGCCCAGGTTCTCGATGGGCGGCGGCGTGACGCGCAGCTCCACCACGGCCGGGCTTCGGCTCCCGTCGCCGAAGTACTCCTTCGGCCGAGCGACCGCTTCGGCGTACGCCTGCTCGCGCGGCAGGAGCATCACGCCGGGCCACTCCTGCGGCGCCGCCACCAGCCCGGCCTCGACGGGATTCGCGGCGACGTAGGCGATGCGCTGCACCACCGCGTCGTCGTCGCCGAGCTCGAGGCAGTGGCAGTGGTCGGCGGACCAGAGGTTCTCCCACTGCCCCTGGCTCGCGTTCATGGCCTTGGCGCAGAGCCGGTGCAGCTCGCGGGCGAAGTCGGGCAGGCAGCCGGTGACGTCGGTCAGCACGATGTGATGGTGGTTCGACATCACGCACACGGCGTGCAACTCGACGCCGGTCTTGGCGGCGGCGAGGCCGAGGCAGTAGCGGAAGATCAGGTTGGTCTGCTCGGAGGGGCGCAGCCGGAACGTGCGCTGGTAGCAGCGCCGCGTGAGCAGGTAGGTCACGCCCGGTCGGACGTTGCGCGGCGGGGACATGTCCGAGCGTCGGCGCCCGGCGCCTCGCGGTTGCGGGAGCGCACCCTTCTAACTCTCACCAACCGCCGGCCGCAGTCGGTACGCTCCTCTCGTGCCGTCGTCGCCGCCGCGCCTCGCCGTGGTCCCCTCCCCTGAGCCCGGCTTGGAGCCGGGCGATTTGGGGAGGGCGCGGGCGCGCAGTGCACGCGCGCAGAGCCGCGCGCAGGCGCCGTCTCGGCGGCGCCGAGCACGGCCGAGCACGTGCACGAGCACCCGCGGGGACGGGGCATCGAATCGGCACCAAGCCACGCGCGCCTTCACACCCCTCCGAGGAGCCCGCCTTGCGGGCTTAAGCGTCTCGGCTGCCCCGGGCCTCGGCCCGGGGTGGCGCACGCCAGGGGTCGCGGACAGCGCCCACCTCTCGGGCACCGTGCGCGACGACGGTCTACCCGTGCTCGGTTCGCTCTCGGTCGCCTGGAGCCAGGTGAGCGGGCCCGGCCTCGCGGCCATCCAGCAGAGCTGGTCGGCGGCGACCGACGTGACCGTCTCCCAAACGGGCACCTACGTGCCAGCGTAGCCGAGGTGCAGCCCCGCGGCGGAGGCGTACGCTGCGCACGTGCGCTCCTCCACGCAGAAGAACTCGTCGTGACGGGCGTCCGCTTCCCGCTGCAGGTCGGCACCTCGTTCGTCTGGAACGGCGCGGCGGGCGCGGCGACGATCCTCCCTGGCATCGCGGCGCTCGTCGCGCCCTGGTTGTACGGCGACGCGAGCGCGATCGTCCTCTCGATGGTGCTCGGCTTGGCCTTCGCGCTGCCGCTCTTCGCCGCCGGCGTCGGGGCGCTCGGCCGCGCGCGCCGCGCTCGCCCCTCCGATCTGCTCGTCGAGACGGGCGGCGTCGCGATCGTCGGCGGCGCGTTCTCGGGGCGCCGCTTCGCGTGGGGCGAGCTATCGAGCCCCGCGTTGGAGCTCGAGACCTGCACCGAGCGTCGGTTCACCGTGGCCGCCGCGCTCGGCGCGTTTCTGCGCTCGTCGCGCGAGCGTTCGCCCTGGGAGCCCCAAGAGGTCGAGGTCGTTCGCCTCTGGATCCGAACCGCGCGCGGCGTCGGCATCGCCCTCGCGGAGACGGAGGACCCCGAAGAGTCGGCGTCGATGCAGGCGGCCGTCGACTCGGTCGAGGCGCTGGCGCGCGCGGTGAGCTACGTGGAGCAAGCGCCGCCTCGGCCCGCGCAGATCGTGTGCTGCGGCGCGTGCGGCGCCGCCGTCGTCCCCGCCGACGCCG
>CAIXWQ010000401.1 GCA_903923175.1 uncultured delta proteobacterium
GCGAGCCGGCCGCGTGCGACGCGCTGGCGGCGCCGTGCGAGGCCGCCGTGCCGTGCGCCTCGGCCGTGGCTTCCCCGGCGCGCGCGCAGGCCGGCGCGATCGCGCCCGCGAGGATCACGAGCGACGCGAAGCACGCGGACCGCGCGAACCGCGCGAAGCTCACCAGCGGAAGGCGCGCCCGGGGCATCGTACTAGAGTGGGTGTACGGCCCGTTGGGCGAGCCCCTGAAGGGCTCCGGCGTCGAGGCGACCCGATGAAGACGAAACGGCGGAAATCCAAGCGCGGCGACGCTGTCAGCCCCAGCTGCCCGTGGTGCGGCGAGCCGTTCGAGGTGTGGGTCGACGAGGGGGCCGGCGCCCACCAGCGCTACGTCGAGGACTGCGCGGTCTGCTGCCACCCGTGCGTGGTGACCGTCGAGCCGGGCGACGCGCTCGACGCGGCTTGGTCAGCCGACGCGCCGGACGCGCTCGAGCCGGCGCCCCGCGTCAGCGTCGAGCGGGAATAGGCGTGCGAGGCCGGCGAGGCGCCGCGCCTGTGACGCTGCGCGCCGCGCCCGCATCGACTGGAGCGTCATGATCGACTGGAACGCCTTCGGGGTCCGCGCCACCGGCAAGCGGCGCGTGCGCATGGAGCGCTCGCCGCAGTTCACCGACGGGCTCTTCCGCAATGCGCTCCCGATGGAGATGCGCATGGGCAAGGCGCTGGCGAAGCTGGTGCGCGGCGCGCCGAACCGCGAGCCGAGCGCGCCGGTGCCGGTCCTCCGGCGGTCCGCGAGCGAGTTCCTCGCGCCGCCGCCGAGCGGGCTGCGGGTCACCTGGCTCGGCCACTCGGCGATGCTCGTCGAGATCGGCGGCCGGCGCTTCCTCACCGATCCGACGTTCAGCCCGCGCATCTCGCCGGTGTCGTTCGCGGGGCCCATGCGCTTCTGGGAGGCGCCGATCGCCGCCGCGGCGCTGCCGCCGATCGACGCCGTGCTCCTCTCGCACGATCACTTCGATCACCTCGATCTGCCCACCATCCGCGCGCTCGGGCCGACCACGTTCGTCACGCCGCTCGGCGTCGGCGCCCACCTCGAGGCGTGGGGGATCGACCCCGCGCGCATCGTCGAGCTCGACTGGTGGCAGACCACCGCGATCGGCGGCGTCGAGATCGCCTGCACCCCCGCGCGCCACTTCTCCGGCCGCACGCCCACCTCGCGCGATCGCACCCTCTGGGGCGGCCTCGCGCTGCTCGCGCCCAAGCACCGCGTCTTCTTCAGCGGCGACACCGGCATGTTCCCAGGCTTCGCCGACATCGGCCGCGCCTACGGCCCGTTCGACCTCACGATGATGGAGTCGGGCGCGTACGACGCGGCGTGGGCCGACGTGCACATCGGCCCCGAGCAGGCGGTGCGCGCGCACCAGCTCCTCGGCGGCAAGGTGATGCTCCCCGTGCACTGGGGCACCTTCAACCTCGCCCTGCACGCGTGGACCGAGCCCGGCGAGCGCGTGATCGAGGCGGCGCGCCGCGCGGGGGTCACGCTCGCGATGCCGCGGCCGGGCGGCAGCTTCGATCCGCTCGAGCCCCCGAAGGTCGAGCGCTGGTGGCCCGAGCTCCCCTGGCAGCGCGCCGAGGAGGCGCCGGTCGTCTCCTCGGGCCTCGAAGGCGCGCTCGCGATCTGAGCGCCACGCGCGCGCGTGGCCCCCTCAGGCCTCCACCCGCCGCGGCTGCGGGTGCTTCGGCAGGCGCACCACGAAGCGGCTTCCGCGCGGGGCGGCGTCCTCCACCCAGAGCTCGCCGCCGTGCAGGTCCACGATCTGCTTGGTGATGGCGAGCCCGAGGCCGCTCCCCTTCACGCCCCGTTTGTCGAGGCGCTCGAAGCGATTGAAGATCGACTTC
Source organism: uncultured delta proteobacterium (assembly GCA_903923175.1). Lineage (GTDB taxonomy): Bacteria > Myxococcota_A > Polyangia > Polyangiales > JADJMO01 > CAIXWQ01. Next base: position 1,879 of record CAIXWQ010000401.1, read on the forward strand.
TTGAACTCGTCGGGCACGCCCTCGCCGCGATCGCGCACCGAGAGCTCCCAGAGCGTGCCGCGATCCTCGACGGCGAATTCGATCGTGGTGCCGTCGGCGCCGTACTTGATCGCGTTCGAGAGCAGGTTGGCGAAGACGTCCTTCACGATCGGATCGAAGCGCGCGGTGAACGCGTCGCTGCGCGAGAGGTCGACGAGCTCGAGGTGCTTCTCCGCGAGCTTGTGCTCGAAGTCGGCGAGCACCGAGCGCAGGAGCGGTCGCGGGTCGGCCTCGGCGAAGCTCGCGACCTGACCGGCGCTGATCGTCGCGAGCTTGGCCGCGTTCTCGGTCATCTCGACCAGGTTCAGCGTGCTCCGCTGCATCCGCTCGAGCAGCCCGCGCTTGGCGGCGTCCGCCTCGTGCTGCAAGAGCAGCTCGATCGTCAGCTTGATCGTGCCGACCGGGTTCAGGATGTCGTGCCGGAGCACGTCGGTGAAGACGTCCTTGATCCGATTGGCCTCCGCCAGCTCGGCGGCGAGGCGCTGGAGCTTCTGCTCGGCCAGCCTCCGCTCGGTGACGTCCTGCAGGAAGCCCACGACCCGGAGCGGGCTCCCGTCGGCGCCCCTCTCGAGCCGCGCGAGCGAGTGGACGACGCGCGACGGAGCGCCGTCGGCCGGCTCGACCTCGTACTCGAGATCGTACACCGCGGTGCCGGCGAGCAAGGCGGCGAGCGCCTGATGGACGCGCGCGCGATCGGGGATGCAGACCTCGAAGTCCTCGATCAGCCAGCGCCGCGCGACCGCCGGATAGCCGAAGATCCGGAGCCCCTCCGCGGAGCCCCAGATCTGGTCGTTGGGGACGTCGTAGATCCAGGAGCCGGTCCGGCCGATCTCCTGCGCCACGTTCATCTGAGACTCGCTCGACTGCAGCGAGCGCTCGCTCGCCCGGAGCGTCGCCTCGGCGAGCTTGCGCGCGGTGATGTCGATGGCGGTTCCCTGGGTGCCGATCACGGTTCCTTGGGCATCCTTCAGCGGAACTGCATTGAACAGCAGGTTAATCAGTCCCCCGTCCTTGGCGATCTGGATGGTTTCGTATTCCTTGACCGACCCTCCGGCGAGGTGGCGCGAAAACTCCTTCAGGTCCCGTTCGTATATTTCCGGGGGCTGGAACGTCCCGAAATTCTTCCCGAGCATTTCTTCAACCGTGTAACCGTGGGTTTTTTCCCAGGCAGGATTCAAGTAGGTGAAACAACCTTTCCCGTCGCACTTCCAAACGAGTTCCTGGGCCGTTTCCACCAGACTGCGATACTTCTCTTCGCTCTCC
>CAIXWQ010000402.1 GCA_903923175.1 uncultured delta proteobacterium
AGTGCGGCCGCTGCTCACGGGCGAGCAGGCGCTCCAGGCGCTGACCTCGGCGATCCAGGACGAGCTGGCGCCCAAGTACGACGCCCAGGGGCGCCTCGTCGAGCGGCAGACCAACGAGGTCGTGAACGCCATCGTGAAGGCTCTCGCCACTCGAGCGCGCGAGTCGCTGACCACGCAGGGCGCGCCCTTGTACTATGAGGACCTCGATCTCGAGCGCTTCCTGCTGCTCGAGGCGGTGTACAACTACGTCGCAACGACCTTCGAATACCGAGAGGCCAAGGGGGCGAAGGACAAGCTCGCGCTGTTCCGCGCGAAGTACGAGTCGGCCCTTGGAGGCGTGTCGTCGATCGTGCCGGCGCGACTGCGCCCGACCGGCGAGCTCTGGGGCAAGCTGCAGGGCTACGTCACGGCCAAGGTGAACGAAGCCGTCGAGAAGGCCGGCAAGCTCTCGTTCTATCGAGAGAGCGATCTCACGGCTGCCGAAACCCACGCCGTGACGACGCTGGCTGGCACGCACGAGCGCTACGCGAACCGTGAGTCCGTGATCTGCCAGGCGCTCGAGGCCGCTCACGTGCGCGTGAAGGGGGACATCGGCTGGTACGATCCGGCGCGCATCTTCCTCTTCACCTACACGACCGGAGTGCCGCTCTACGCGTTCCCACGCGTGCGCCAGGAGCTCCAGGCCGACTACCGGGAGCACCAGGCACAGACGCACAAGCCTTGGTACCTGCACATCGACAAGAATTTCGAGGGGCTCCCCGACCTCGATCCGGACGACCTCAAGGCGGAGGCGATCGCTGGCCTGGAGCGGAAACGGACCGAAGAGCGCGACCGCGAGCTGCGGATGATCACGGCGCTGTTCGCGCAGGACCTGCTCGGCCTCGGCGTCACCAAGGGTGGAGCCGTCCCGCCCGGCGCGATCACGCTCAAGCAGCCGGACGGCAAGCGGACCAAGCTCGGCGACGCGTTGAGCGAAGCTGTCCTGAGGGCGGCGCACGAGGATTCGGCGCTCAAGCCGCTCGTCGAGCGCTTCCTCGATCCGGCGCGCAAACAGCTCGAACCGCTTCTGGACGGCGAGCAGATCTCCGAAGAGCTCTTGGCAAAGGTCAACGCGTTCGACGCGAAGCTCCTCGACCTCGAGGTGAAGATCAGCAACGGCGAGCTGAAGGTGGACGGCGGCGTTTCGCAGTCGATCGCGACCTTGCGCACGCATGCTGGAGAGCTGAAGCGATACGAATCGCTCGCAGGGCCCATCGGCGTCGAGATCTGAGCCGCCGCTCCACCGCATGTCGGAGGCCCACCAAGAGCGCGGTCCAGGCGTCGCGACCGCACAGACGCAGCCACTCCCCACGCCGCTCGTGCTCGTCGTGGGGCTCGGCGAGCGTGGGGGGCGCGTCGTCGCAGGGCTCGAGCGGGAACCGCCGTTCGGGCCCGACGACGACGATCCGTCGCGACACCTGAACCGGATGGCGTTGCTGTGCGATCGGCACTCGCTGCGGGAGGACGCGTCGGTGCGCGAGGAGGGCGGCGCGCGCGCCCTCGCGGGTATGGTGGTCAGCCGTCTCGAGCGAATGCTCGCGCACGCAGCGGCGGAAGACGCGCGTCGCAAGCACCCAAGGACGTCGAAGTTCGAGGAGCCTACGGCGGCGACCGTTCTCCTGTTCGCAGACCTCGGCGAAGACGCCGTGCGGGACGTGCTCCAGGCGTTCGTGGAACAGCTGCAGCTGCTGGTCGACGAACGCCTCTTCGCCATCGTCGATCGTCACGACGTCGGGCGATGGGAGCGGATGCGACTCCTGCCTGTGCTCACGACGCCGACGCACCGAGCGCCGGCCGCGATGCGGGAGATCGAGGCGAAAGTGACCGAGCTCGTCTCCTGGCTCGGCAGGGCGGACCTCACGCGAATCCGCCTCGTACCTACTGTGTATTTGATGGAGGAAGTGACCGACATCTCGCTGCTGTCGTCGACCGACGTCGACGCGATGCTCGAGAACTTCGCGCTCCTCATGGCAGAGACGGGTGACGGCAGCGTGCGTCGCATCGACGATCGGCAGGCGGCTTCGCAGGAGCAGCCGCTCTCGCTGTGGCGCGGTGACGGCGAGGTCAAGCTCTCCGCGTTCTCAGTCGCGCGCGGCGAGCCATTCCGCGCGCGCATCGCCGCGTATCTGCGCGCCGAGCGCGGGCGACGCATTCTCGAGGCACTCCTGGCCGCGAAGGTCGACGAGAACGATGCGCGTGGCGTGGGCGACGTTGGCAAGACCAAGGAGGAGCGGGCGGCGGCCGACTCGCACCTGGGCGCGCCGCTGCGCCTCGGGGCGCTGGGGCTCCCTCACGAGCGGCCGCCCGAGCTCGACGCCGAGCTGCGCGCGGGCGTGGAGCACGCGACCGCAGCCTTGCGCGTGCTCCCCCCGGTCCCCGCCTGGACGCGACTGAAGGACGAGATTGGCGGGCGATGGGGGCCGCTGAGCGCGGCCGCGGAGGGCGAGCTCCCCGAAGGCGCCAAGGCGGTCGTCGCGGCGGCCGAGAGAGCGCTGGCCGAGCTCCTCGCGACCGCCTTCGACTCGCTGGGCGATCGACTGCGGACGCGCGTCAGCGAGCTCGAGCTCGGCGCCGAGGGTCACAGCCTCGACCAGCGCGTGGCGGCGCACGTCGACGCTGCACTTTCGATGGCCAGCCCGCAGGCGCGCTCGCACCGCGCAGCCCAGGCCGAGACACGAAGGCTCCTTGCCACCTTGCGCGCACATCTGGCCGAGGTCGCGCCGACACGCGACGCGATGCGGCTCGACGAGGTCTCGTTCGAGCCGCTCCGCGGCGCGCTCGGCGAGGCGGGCGCGGCGGGCGCCGCGATCCCTGAGCTCGGTGTGATGCTTACGTGCCTGACGGTCGCGACGTTGTTGCTCACGGTCGCGCTCTCGCCTCTCTGCGCACGCGGCGTGGTCTGGGCGGGCGCCAACCCTCGCGCGCTGCTCGGCGCGGCCGTCCTGCCGGCGGGATTCGGCGTGGCGCTGATCTGCTCACTCGCGTTCGTCGTGTTGCTCGCTTGGCGAGTGCTCTCTCCGCGGATCGCGCGGGGGCGCCGCGCGTGGGAGCAGGTGCGCGACGCGCTCGAGGCGGTGACCGTCGGCGAGCGAGGCTCGATCGTCTCCCACTTCCGCTCTCGCATCGCGCACGCGTGGGCCGTCGGGTACGCGGGCGCGCTCGGTCGAACGATCGATCGCCTCGAGACGAGCCTGGAACGCCTGCGTGCATTCGATCGGGCGCTGGTCGGCGCTCGGAGTCGTTTCGAGGCGCTCATCGACGAGAGCGGCCTCGCAGCCGACGACGCTCCCGCGGACGGCCGACGGCCGCTCGTTTGGCCGCTGGTCTCCCGCGAGGCGCTCTCCGAGGCGAGGGAGCGGCAGCGCGCCGACGAGGGACTCGCGACGGACGTCCACGACTTCCTGCTCCGATCGGACATGTACCGACGATGGCGCGCGGAGCTCCCGTTCCTCGACGATGCGCGGATGCAGGCCGCGCTGCGGGCGCTGCGCGACGATGAGGCGATCTTCGCGCCGCTCGCGGCGGGATGCGCCCGGGCGGGCCGCGAATTCGCTGTTGCGCAGTGGCGGAGCCTTCCGAAGACGCTGGGCGACAAGACTAAGCACGCCGCCGCCTTCGAGGGGATCGTGCTGCCGAATGGCACCGAGAGCCCCGAGACCACCGCCGAGGAGAGCAGGGAGAAGATCGCGTACTTCACGGGTGGTGCTGGCACGTCGCACGCCCGGTGGTTCGCGATCCGGGTCACGCACGGAATCGCGGTGGAAGACTGGAAGCAGGCGCGCCGTTATCAGCCACCGACGAGGCCCACGTGAGCGGATCGACGGACGGCACGACCTCGCCGCTCGCCAAGGCGCTCGGGCACGTCCTCTGCGTAGTGGCGCGCTTCGCGATTGATCACCGCGTGGTCACGGTCGTGCTCGTCGTCGCCGCCCTCCTGCTGCTCGCTGCGGTCGGGGGCTGGCTGCTCTCACGAGGCAAAGGACGAGCGGGGCAAGCGGTCCGCTCCCCGTTGCTCGTGCTCTCATGGGCAACGCTCGGAGCG
>CAIXWQ010000403.1 GCA_903923175.1 uncultured delta proteobacterium
CGATCTGGGAGGTCCCAGCCGAGCGAGAGGAACGTGCCCCACTCGGCGCTCGAGAAGAACGCGATGAAGAGCGAATCCGGGCCGATGTCGAAGGGAGGCGCCGCGGGGGCCAGGCCGTCTGCCAACCAGATGCGGACGACCCGGCCCGACAGAAGCTCGTGCGCCACCACGCAGAACGGCACCTGCCGTTCCCCGGGCGACGCACGAAATTCCGTGTCCAAGGTCCAGATGGCCTTGAACCCGTGCGCCTTCATGTTCGCCTACACCTCGCCGCGGAGGCGGCGGAGAACGGGGTGGTCGAGGTCGTCGATGATGCGACCGCGGAAGGCGATGGCCAGGAGCTCCTCCCAGGTCTCCGTCGGCCACGGCGGCATCTCGACGACCGTCGGCGGCGCCAGGTGCAGCACGTAGGAGCCCGCGTCACGGCTGGAGGCCGTGCGCACCGGCTGCTCGTACGACGCGGTGATGGCCTCGCGCATCGACTCGTTCCACGCGTCCAGCCGGCCATCCGTGCCGGGGAGGCGGACCGGCACGATCATGTAGACCCCCTGGCGCGTGATGACGCCGTGGAGGCTCGTGGCGACGACGTCGTCGCCGAGCTCCATCACCAGCTCGGGGGCGACCAAGTACGCGTCCTTCCCGGTGGCCGTCTCGTCGTAGAGGATGGCCGCCTCGAGCATGTGCTCCGGCTTGGCGATCCACCACGAGTTCCTCTTCGGCTTCGCGACCTGCACGACCGCGACCTTCTTCTTCACCCCGACGAGCCCCTCGGAGTAGTTCGAGGGGAGGGCGAAGCGGCGCAGGATGGCGGGCCCGCCGGTCGACGCCGCCATGTTCTTCGCGCGAACGGCGTCCGGCTCCTCGGGCTGGGCACGGAGGATTGCCGGCAGCGGCTTGGTGGTCTCGGGCGGCGGCTTCTTCTGCGGCGCAGAGGCCGGGGGACCGGCGTCCAGGTCTTCGTCGTGCTCCTCGTGCTTGTTGCTCTCGTCGTCGTTCGGCTTGTTGCCGTCGTCGTCGTTGCGGTCATCCTTGGACATGAGGCGTTTCTCCTTGAATCGGGGGCGCTTCGGCGAGCCTGTGCGAGAACCGCATGGGCTCGTTCCTTGTCGGCGTCGGTGGTGTTCGACGGCCGCGTGCACGCCGACGGCACGCGGCCATCGGGGCGCTCAGGCGGCGGTCGGCACGACCATCCGGGTGGCGACCCACTTCTCGAGCTCGGCGCGCGGGAAGCGCACCAGGCGGCGACCGATGCGGGCGTGCGGCACCTGCCCTCGACTGACCATCGAGTACAAGGTCGCGACCTTCACGCCGAGGAACTCGGCGGCCTTCACGTAGCTGAGCATCTCGTCCATGCAGACCTCCTCGGGGCTTTCTGCGCCCCGTGCTGCATGCCGTGATGACCCAACCTCGCCGAGCCATCCCCTTCGCGATTGGACGACGACGCGAAGATCGAGCGAATACCCCGAGGAATCAGCCCGTCTTGCGGTTCGGCGCTCGGGTGCGACCACGCAGCGGCAGCACCTCCGCATCGGCCGTCTGGGCGCCACCACCGAGCCGCGCGTAGTCCTCTCGGTACACGGCCGGCTGCAGGTGCGCGTACCTCTGGGTCATCGCCACCGTGCCGTGCCCGAGGATCTTCTGCAGCTTGAAGAGGTCGCCGCCCTTCGTCACCCAGTGCGACGCGAACGTGTGACGCAGGTCGTGGAACACGATGCACGCCCGCTTCTTCCCTCGACGCTGCACCTGCTCGAAGCCGCCCTTCGCGAGCACCCGCTGCAGCACCTCTTGGAAGATGCGCGCCGACGGCGCGAGCCCCGTGCCGGTCTGGCTCGGGAAGACGAAGCGCAGCGGGTTGCGGAGGCGCCAGGCCCGCAGCACCGGCAGCAAGGCGTCGAGGATGGGCACGTACCGCACGTCGCCGGACTTCGTCGGCCCGTCGAAGCTGCGCTGCACGGTGATGAGGCGGCTCTCGAGGTCGACGTCGTCCCAGGTGAGCCCGCCGAGCTCGCCGGCGCGCATGCCGGTGTAGATGGCGGTCGCGTACAACGTGAAGACCACGTCGCCTTCATCACGGGCGGCGGCGAGGAATCGCTTCACCTCGTCGTCGGTGCGCAGGTAGCGGAAGTCGGCGTCGAAGATGCGGACCTTCGGCTTCTTGATCTTCGGCACCCGCTCGATCCACCCGAGCTCGTGCGCGAGGTTCAGCATCGAGATGAGCAGCGTCAGGTGGTTGTGCACCGTCTTCTTGTCGAGGTGCTGGTGCGCGACGACGAACCCGTCGACCTGCTCGACGCCGAGGCGGCGGAGCTGCACCGGCCCGAACGCCGGGCGCAGGTGGCACTTGATGATGCTCTTGTCGTGGTCGCCGCTGCGCTTCACCGCGGCCCTCTTCTCGACCCAGTAGTCGCAGAGGTCGCTGAAGGTCTTGGAGACGGGAGCGAGGCGGACGCCACGGCGAACCTCGTCGACCTCGACGAGCCGGCGGCTCAGCTCCTTCTGCGCTTCCTTGTAGTCGTCGTAGACGGCCGACTGCCGGACGTCGTTCTCGTCCAGCCACCGGATGCGCCACTTGTTTCGCTGACGGACAGGCTTCGCCACGCGACCTCCATGTCGCGAGCAAGTCCGTCCCTCACCTTCGCGGTCCCCGTCCGGCGCGAAGATCGATGAGATCTCTCGGGCCGGAGGCGGTCTTCACCTGCGTGGCCTCAGCGTGGCCTCGGAAAGAAAAAGGGGACTGAGGCCGAAGCCTCAATCCCCTTTCATTCCGATTAGTTGCGCGGGGAGGAATTGAACCTCCGACCTTCGGGTTATGAGCCCGACGAGCTACCGCTGCTCCACCGCGCGTCAGTTGGGAGGCGCACCATACGCCCCCCAACCAAGGAGTCAACACAAACTCGATCTCATCCGCACGAACGGCGACGAAGCCGCTTCGGCGCGCATCCCAGCGCTACGGCCGGCGCCCTCGCGACTTGCCGCCCGAGCCCCATGTCAGCCAATTCCCCCACCGTGACCTCGCATCCCCAGCACAAGAAGATCGTCGTCTACACGAAGGACCACTGCCCCTACTGCGTGCGCGCCAAGCGCCTGCTCGCCGCGCGCGGGTACGCCTTCGACGAGATCAACCTCGAGGGCGACGACGCCAAGCGCAAGTGGCTCACCGACAAGACCGGCCAGCGCACCGTCCCGCAGATCTTCATCGGCGAGCTCGCCATCGGGGGCTGCGACGACCTGCACGAGCTCGATCGCAACGGCAAGCTCACCGAGCTGATGCGCGGAGAGTGAGGTGACCAGCGCCGCGGAGCACGACGACGCCCCGAGCGCGCTGGACGCGGTCGGGCTCGTCTGCGCGCGCGCGGCCCTCGTCGCGCTCGGCGCCGGGCTGGTCGAGGGGCTGCTCCTCGGCCGCGCGCTCGGCGGCGCCACCGCGGGGCTCGCGTTCGCCGACGCGGGGCTCTGGTTCCCGCTCGGCCTCCTCGCGCAGCTTCCTGCGCGCGCCATCGTCCCGATGCTCGAGGCGCCGGCGCGTCGGGCGCGCGTGATGATGCTCGGCGGGGCCATCCTCTTCCTCGCCGCGGTGCTCGGGCTGCTCGGCGGTCGACTCGGCGTCGGCGCCATCCGCTGGGGCGCGCTCGAGCTCGTCGCGGCGCTCGAGCTCGCCGTCGTCGCGAGCGCGGTCCGGCCCGAGCCGCCGTTGCGCCGGGCGCTCGCGATCAGCGGGCTGCTCCTCGCGGTGGGGATGCAGCTCTTCGCCACGCGTTGGGTCGACGCGCACCGCGCCTTCGCGGGCGCCATGACCGAGCTCGCGTGGCTGCCGCGCGTGATGCTCAAGTGGGCGCTGCGCCGGATCGCCTGAGTCGGCGGCGGTCTCGCGTGCGCGGGCAGCGCGCCGGCGTGCTCAGCCCACGAACAGATTCGTCGCCGAAGCCTTCGCGCAGAGCTCGCTGGCGTCGTCCCACACGAGGCACTCCATCGTGACGGTCGTGCGGCCCGAGCGCAGCACCGCGCCGTCGACGGTCACGTGCCCCGCGCGGATCCCCCGGAAGTACCGCATGTGGAGCTCGAGCGTGCTCGAGGGGCGCAGCGGATCGGTCGCGTACGCGAGCATCGAGATCACGTTGTCGACCATCGCCGCGAGCATGCCGTCCTGCACCGAGCCGTACGGGTTCAGCGTCCAGTCCTCGACGGGGTAGCGCACGCGCACGAGGCGCGGCGGGGCGTGCTCCAGCACCGCGCCCTTGAAGATGGTGAACGCCGGCGGCGGGAACCGGACGGCTGCCCGCTCCCCGCTCGCCGAGCGCACCGGCGGCGGCGTCGGCGAGGTCGTGCCGTTCGGCGAGGCGGTGTTCACGGCCGGCTGGGCCGGGGTGCCCGCCGAAGGCAGCGTGCCGGTCGACGTCTCCGTCGCCAGCGCCTCGCCGCTCTGGGCTCCCGCGATCCCGATGCGCGTCGGCTGGACGGCGGGAACGTCATCGTCGGCTCGGTCATCGGACGGGGCGACCATCGTCGTCAAAGCACCTCGGGAAGACGCGCAGCTCCACGCCGACGGAGCTGGGCACCGGGGCGACGCTGCACGGCGAGTCTAGCCCAGACCCGCGCGCGGGCGGTCGAACGCCCCCGAAGGGTGCCGGAATTCGCGAAAAAAGTGCCGGGCTCCCAGCCGAAACCGAAGGTCGTGCGCGCTCGGGCCATCGCGATTTCGGCGGCGCCTGTCGGGAAATGCGACCGCACTGCGAAACAAGTGCATGAATCCGCGGATCCTGCGTGACGCGGCGCGCGGCACTGCGCGTGCATTGCGTCTCGCGCGAACCATGCGCCTCCACGACCGCGACTCCTTCGACCGCTACCGGGCCTCGCTCTCGCACACCGAGCCTCTCGAGCCGCTCCTCGAGCGCGCGCTCGCGCGCCAGTGGTCCGCCGGCGACGCCGCGGCCGGCGATCGGCTCATCAAGGCCAGCCTGCCGTTCGTGATCGCGGTCGCTCTCGAGTACCGGCGCTGGGGCGCGCCGCTCGAGGACCTCGTGCAGCAGGGGAACCTCGGCCTGCTCAAGGCCGCGCGCAAGTTCGACCCGGCGCGCGACTGCCGCCTGATCACCTACGCCGTGTACTGGATCCGCGCCGAGATTCGCGACTACGTCGTGCGCGCCTACCGCCTCGTGCGCATCGGCACCACCAAGGGCGAGCGCCGCGCGATGCGCGCCTACCGAAAGACGCGCGAAGAGGATCCGACCGAGCTCTCGCGGGTGAGCGGGCTGCCGATCGAGCAGGTGGAGCGCCTGCTTCCGATGCTCCGCGCGCGCGACGTCTCGCTCGACGCGCGCTGGGACGACGAGCCGACCGCGTTCGAGCGCCTCCCCGACGCCGGCGCCGGCCCCGACGAGGCCTTTCGCGCCGAGGCCGACCGCGCACACGCCAAGCACCGCGTCACGCAGGCGATCGAGCGTCTCCCCGAACGCGAGGCGCTGATCGTCCGCGAGCGCCTCCTCGTCGACGAGCCCGTCACGCTCGAGGCGCTGGGCGTCCGCCTCGGGATCTCCAAAGAGCGCGTGCGCCAGCTCGAAGAGCGCGCCCGCAAGCGCCTCAAAGAAGACCTCGCCGAGCTCGCCGCCTGAGCCCGAGAGCGGAGCGATCGCCCCGGAGCCGCCGCGCCCTCGTCGATCTGTCCCCAGTCGGAGCAACGGGGCGCAGCGCAGCGGAGCCTCCTGCGACGCTCCGTACAAAATTGACGCCAGGCAAGGGGGCCGGGGAGTGCAGAGGGGCAGGCGGGGAGCGCCCAGCTCCCCATTGCCCCTCTGCCCGCCGGAGGCATGGAATGCCTCCTTACAGATCCCCGATCGACTTCTTCAGCCCCACCCGCGCGATGCGGAGATCGGCCCGCGCCGTCAGCTCGTTGAGGCGCGCTCGCGTCACGTCGGCCTCCGCGTCGTACAGCAGCGAGCTGGTCGTCGCGTTCAGCTTCCACTGCTCCCAGCGCACGCGGTAGGCCTCCTCGGTCGCCCGGCGCTCGGCGGCGCTCGACACCACCGCGGCCTCGGCCTCCTTCACCTTCGTGTAGCTCGACACCACGTCCATCCCGAGCGCGTCCTCGAGCTGGGTGCGCGTCGCCTTGAGCGTCGCGATGTTCGCGTCCGACTCGCGCTTCTGGTTCTTGCCGACCAGGTAGTCGTTCGGCGACCAGGTGAGCTGGAGCGACGCGTCCCACGTGAACAGGAAGTTGTCGACGTACGAGGTGCGCTGGTTCGGGCGCTGATCGTACACGTTGCCCATCGCGTCGAGGCGCGGATACATGTTCGCCGAGACGATGCGGTTGGAGGCCGCGAGGGCCTCGAGCTGCGCGTCGATCGCCAGCAGCTCGGGGCGCTTCGAGAACGCCGTGGCCTTGAGCGAGCGCAGATCGGCCGCGAGCGGTGCGACCTCGGCGGTCAGGTCCTCGCCGATGATCAGCGCCTCGTCGTCGGACGAGTGCATCATCGTGCGCAGGTTCGCCTCGGTGATGATCACGAGGTTCTCGGTGCGCGTCTGCGCGAGCTGCGCCGCGGCCACGCTCGCCTCGATGCGCCCGACGTCGGCCTTGGTGACCGCGTTGACCTTGAACTGCTCCTGAAGGTCCTTCAGGTGCAGCTCCGACTGCTTCACCGCCGCCTTCGCGATGACGACCGAGCCCTTGGCGCGCAGCCTGTTGTAGAAGCCGACGCGCGCGTCGGCCGACACCTGCTGGCGGTTGACCTCGGCGCCGGCGCGGACCGCCTTCTCGTTCGAGGCCGCCGCCTTGTTCTGATCGTAGATGCGGAAGACGTAGTCGCTCAGCGGCACCATCAGCGACGCCTGGAGCGTGTACTGATTGGTGAAGACCGGGAACGCGAGGGGGACCGAGCCGGCCGTCCACGCCGGGGTGCTGAACGCGCCGGCGGGCGCGGGCGGTGAGCCCGCGGGCGCGGTGTACGGCGTCGCGTTGACCGGCGCGAGGTACGTCAGCGAGCCGAGGGCCGCCGGCGTGTAGTTCGAGAGCCGCGTGTAGCGCGCGGTGAACGAAAGCCGCGGCAGATACGCGTCCCACGCCGAGTCGACCTGCGCGCCGGCCGCCGCGAGCTTGGCCTCGTCGACCTTCGCGGCCCGAGACGTCGCGGCCGATCGCTTGGCGGCGGCCTCTGCCGTGAGCCCGCCCGTTTCCGCGCGCAGCAGCATCTCCGCGCTCGGCCCCTCGGACGCGGGGGTCGCGTCGATCGTCGTCGTGGACGCCGTCGCCGCCGCGCTCGCGGCGGCCGCGGGCTTCGGCGTGGCGATCGCGGAAGCGCTCGCCGACGTCGAC
>CAIXWQ010000404.1 GCA_903923175.1 uncultured delta proteobacterium
GCTCGTCGCCGCCAGCGCCGACGTGATCTCCGTCTTCTCGCCGCGCGGGCTCACCCACGCCATCGCCTCCGACGCGCACGCGCTGTCGCTGCTGGCGATCTCGTTCCCCGTACCAGGCACGCAGGCGGCGGCCCCCGCGCTGGGGCTGGGCGACGCGGTCTTCGTGGCGTTGCTGCTCGCGGCCGCGCGCCGTCACAGGCTCGGCGCGATCCGCGTCGCCGGGCTCTCGCTCGTCGGCGTCGCGCTCGCGGGCGCCGCGTCGGCGCTCGCGGAGACCGCCGTCCCCGCGCTCCCGGCGATCGCCGCCGCGGTGCTGCTCGGGGTCCCCGCGGCGCGACGGGTCCGTCGCAGGGATCGAACGGTCGCCGTCGTCGCGGCCTCGATCGCCCTCATCCTGGCTGCCGCGACAGGCGTCCGGCGGCTCGTGAGCCCGCCGTCCGACGCGGCGGCGCCCGGAGACGACTGAAAAACGCAGAGGCGTCGTGCTCCGTTCATGCTGCCGGACAAGCGCTCCGTCGAACGGCGGCGAGGACGCGATGCCTGCTCGTCACGCCAGGCACAGCACACTCAGCGGTGCACATCAAATTTCAAATGTGCATGACTTGGAGTCGAAATTCGATCGCAAGTAGCTGTAATCTAAAGAATCAGCCTGTTGGCACAGTGCGTGCTTAAGCTCGGAGCGCACCGCGGACGAGGCCTGCCCCCCCCCTGGGCCCTCCGCGGTGCGTTTTTTTTGTTCGCCGCCCCCGCCGCCGGCCCGCGTGCCAACTGTGCCAAGGGCGATCGACCTGACGCTGCGCGCGTTGGCCGCTCCCGGTGCGCTGCCGGCGATCGCGAGCCATTCGCGCGGCCCAGACTGCGCGGCCCGATCCGTGCTGTAGGGTCCCGTCAGACTCTGCCGTCCCTCGCACTCGCTCCGGCGCCCGCAGCACGCGCGCGCCGCGGGAGGAATCGATGTCGCTCCGGATCCGAGGCCTCGCGCTCTCCCCCCTCGCCGCGCTCGCGCTGCCGCTGTCGTTCGCGCTCGTCGCGTGCGGCGGGAAGCTCGACGACAAGGCCTTCCAGAACTGTCCGGCGACCGAGAGCTGCGCCGACACCGGCCCGATCGGCGACGCCGCCGACACCGGCGACGACGCCGACACCGGCGATGCGCTCCCCGACACCTATCCGGACGCCCCCCCGGGCTGCGGCTCCGGCCCCTGCTCGCCCGGGTACTCGTGCACCCTCGACGCCTGCACGCAGGCGTACTGCTTCGGCGACAACGCCTGGGAGTTCAGCAACACCTGCGTCCCCGACACGCCGCCGCCTTGCCCGGCCTCGCAGCCGTACAACGGCCAGGGCTGCTACGCCGAGGGGCAGTCGTGCGGCTATTCGTCGACCTGCGGGACGGTCTACGCGACGTGCTCGGGCGGCGCGTGGTCGGTCCCGATCATCGACTGCCCGCCGCCGCCGCCCGGCTGCCCGACCTTCGAGCCGCCCAGCGGCACCGGCTGCTCGGCCGGCGGCGAGAAGTGCTCGTGGCCGAACACCTGCGGCAGCACCGACACCGGCTACTGCGATCCGTCGACCGCCCGGTGGACGCTCTACCCGGGCACCTGCTCGGGCACCTGTCCGGCGAGCGAGCCCGCCAACGGCTCGGCGTGCTCGGGGAGCGCGACCTGCAAGTGGATGAGCGCGTGCGGCGGCACCGACTACGGCGCCTGCTCGGCGGGGCGCTGGAACCTCTCGGTCGGCCCGTGTCCGGCGCCGACCTGCCCGGTGGCCGAGCCCGCGCAGGGGAGCCCCTGCGTCGCGACCGGCGTCGGCTGCGGCTGGACCAACGCGTGCGGCGGCTACGACACGGCGTACTGCGCGCCGAGCGGCTGGCGGATCACCTACGGCAGCTGCACCACGAAGTGCCCCGCCTCGGAGCCGGCTCCGGGCGCGTACTGCCCGAGCGCCGGCGCGTCGTGCAGCTGGCCGAACAGCTGCGGCGGCACCGACACCGGCTACTGCAACGGCAGCAACGCGTGGCAGCCGACGGGCGGCTCGTGCCCTGCGCCGGTGTGCCCGGCCACCACGCCGAAGGCCGGCGGCGCGTGCGTCAACGGCCTCTCGTGCGAGTACTCGAACGGCTGCGGTGGGGTCGACTACTGGTCGTGCAGCGGCGGCACCTGGTTCACCAAGGGGCCGAGCTACTGCCCGCCGGGCTGCCCCTCCGGCAAGCCGACCACCGGCAGCAGCTGCAAGGCGGTCCCGGGCGGCGCGAGCTGCAACTACGTCACCGATCCCGCGGGGCAGTGCACCTCGTCCTGCTTCTGCAGCGACATCGGCAGCTGGGCGTGCACCACGCCGACCTGCAGCGGGCCGGTGCCGCCCCCCTTCGCCGACGGCGGCGTACCGATCTACGACGCGGGCGTCGGCGACGCGGGCTTCGGGCCCGAGGCCTACTGAGGGAGGCGCCGCGCGGAATGCTTCCGCCGTGACGCCGACGCGCGGGGCCGGTTGCCCGCGCGTCCACGCTCGGCGTATGCCGAGCGCATCACCATGACCGCGAGGATCGAGCTCGCCGCGCGCGCCCTCTCGCGCGCGACGGCGCTCTACGTGACCGCCGGCGCAGGGATGGGCGTCGACTCGGGGCTCCCCGACTTCCGCGGGACGCAAGGGTTCTGGCGCGCGTATCCGGCGTACGAGCGCCTCGGGCTGCGCTTCGAGGAGCTGGCGAGCCCGCGCTGGTTCGCGAGCGATCCGCGCCTTGCGTGGGGGTTCTACGGCCACCGCCTCGCGCTCTACCGCAGGACGCGCCCGCACGAGGGGTTCCAGGCGCTCCGGCGACTCGCGCAGCGCATGGCGCGCGGCGCCTTCGTCTTCACGTCGAACGTCGACGGCCAGTTCCAGCGCGCGGGCTTCGACGAGGCGCGCGTCGAGGAGTGCCACGGCGCGCTCGACTGGTTGCAGTGCACGCGCCGCTGCGGGGCGCCGCTCTTTCGCGCCGACGCCTACGAGCCCGCGATCGACGAGACCTCCTTGCGCGCGGTGGGCGAGCTGCCGCTCTGCGCCGCGTGCGGCGCGCTCGCGCGCCCGAACGTGCTGATGTTCGGCGACTGGGGGTGGGAGTCGTCCCGGAGCGACGCGCAGGCCGCGCGACGCGCGGCGTTCGACGAAGGGCTCGACGCGGACGAGCCACAGGGCGCGCGCGGCGCGGCGGGGCTCGGTGACCCGGGGGGACGGCTCGTGGTGCTGGAGTGCGGCGCCGGGACCGCGATCCCGACGGTGCGCCACTTCGGCGAGGAGGCCGCGGCCCGACACGGCGGCGTGCTGGTGCGCGTGAACCTGCGCGAGAGCGAGGGGCCGCGCGGCACCGTCTCGATCGCGAGCGGCGCCATGGCCGCGCTCGCCGCGATCGAGGCCCGGCTGTCGAGCGCGTGAGTGCGAAGAAGCGCCGGGCGCCATTGCGGGAATCTCGGGCCGCGTTAGCGTCGTCCGGATGACC
>CAIXWQ010000405.1 GCA_903923175.1 uncultured delta proteobacterium
GACTGAGGGGAGCTCGCGACGCTCGGCGTCCCTCTCGGACGCCACGCGCGCGACGACGATCTCGCGAGCCGTAGCAACCTCCGCACGCTGGCTCAGCTCGGCTCGCAGACCGACCAGACGCTCGTCGGCGAGAGCCCGCGCACGCTCCGCCGCGACGAGCGCACCTCGCTGCTCGGCGAGTTGCGCGCGGCTACGCTCGACGGCTGCCGCCGACGCGGTCGCACCGGCGCGCGCCTGCTGGACGGCCTGCTCGGCCAGCTCTCGCTCACGCACATACCAGTCACGTTTGTCCGGGAAGATGTCCGAGAATCGCTCAGTACGCTCGCGTCCGTATTCGTCGCGTGTCCGCGCGACGTAGTCCATCACCTCGGACCGTCGAATCCAGGTCACGGCCGCGGTGTACTCGCGCTTGGCCGCGCCGAGCACCGGCGCGCCCAGGATTGCGTTGATGAACGTGCTCTTGCCGGACTTGAACTCGCCGATGACGGCGACGACGAGCCCCCCGCGTTCCCTGCGTCGCCGGACCTCCGCCAGCGACTCATCGAGCGCGTGCACCTCGGCCTCTTCGAGGTGCGCGCGCTGCGCGAGGACCTCGCCCAGGAGGTCGATCGCCTTGGCGACAGACTGCACGAGCGCCCCTCGCGGGCGGCCGTGGGTCGAAATCGCCCCGCGTGATACTCGAACGTATTGGGCCATGCTCGTTCGCGCTCCAGCGCGCTAGACGCCCAGGATTGTGGCTCGAACGCTTTTGAGCTCGGTGTCGAGCGCGGCGAACGATTGGCGGGATCGCGCAATCTGCGCCTGCAGCCCGATCGCGTCGTCGGATGCCTTTCGTTTCTCATCGAGGATCGAGCGGATCTGGCCCTCGACCTCGTCGAGCGCGATCTTGGTTCCGGCATCGACCCGCTCGCGCACGCCGTCGAATTCCTCGGCGATTTCCTTCGCGAGGTTCTCGAGCATCTTCGGCGTGTTGTCGCGAATCGTAGAAACGAGCTGTTCGCCGATCTTCGCGCGCAGTTCCTCGGCGATCGAACGGGACGAGAACATCACCTTGCCGATACCGAAAGCCGCCATGAGAGCGAGCGTGACCGGCGCCGACAGGCCCGCGGTCAGCAGGCTGACGGCGACGACGACGTTGGTGGCAAGCCCCGACGTCATCCGCTTCACGCCGTGCGCAGCGCCTTCAATCCCGGACGCGACCCCTCCGACGACGAATCCCCCGACCGCGCCGACCACCCGGCTCCACGCCGGCACGTCGTCCGCGTCGGGTTCCGCGCCCTGCGCGCCGGCCGATAGGCTCGAACGAACCTTGTCCAGGCTGACGGCGAAGTTCTGGAGGCTGTCCTTAAGGTCGTTTCCGAGCTCTTCGGCGTGAGTCTTCATCATCGGCGCGAGCACCTGCGCCGTCCACTCCTGGAGCTCTTTCGCGTACCAAGCGCGTAGCTCGTCGGCGACGCGCTTCTTGGCATCCGCGCGGTTGAATAGGCTGTCCCAGGTCCCGACGTCGATAGCGTTTACGACGCCTGCCGCCTTCGTTGCCGTGTCGCTGACGAAGTTCTGGTACCCGGCCTGGGCCTCACGGACCGCCGCGGCCTTCCTCCGCTCGATGCTCTTGAGGATCCGTTCGCGGCGCTCCTTCACCTCCGACAGATGGGGCTGCTGCTCGGCGAAACGGCGCTCGAGCTCCTCCAGTGACTGCTGAAACATCCGCTCACGCGCGGGAAGCACCTCGAACGCGCAGCTTTGAATGGCCGACTCGAGCGCGCGAATCGGCATGAGCAGCTTCACCTTCGCGCGATCGGTCGTGAGGAACGTCTCGAGGTCTCGCTCGAGCGGTAGGAGGTTCGAGGCGGCGAGGCTCTCTGCTTCACCGAGCTTCTTTCCGCGGAGCGCCTTGAGCGAAGAAATCCAGTGGATCCGGCTGTCGGAGTTCCCGAGGTGCGGCACGATGATCCTGCGCGCCCGCTTCTTCAGGTCATCGAGGTCATCCTGGCTGTCCAGCACGTCGACTCGGTTGCACACGACGAATGCGTGCTTGAGGTCGAAGTCCTTCAGATCGTTGGTGATGAAACTCCTCTCGCTC
>CAIXWQ010000406.1 GCA_903923175.1 uncultured delta proteobacterium
GAGCCGCGCGCGGCGCAGGCCGCACATGCGCCGCACCTGCAGCACGCCCGCCCCGCGCGACGCACGCGCTTCGGGCTCGTGCTCGAGGGGCGCAGCGATCCGCGCCGCGACGCCGTGAAGGGGATCTCGCAGGCGGTGCGCGGCGACGTGGCCGTGATCGGCTACGCGAGCTACGCGCGGCTCGTCGACGCGCTCGCCGAGGGCACGGTCGATCTCGCGTGGCTGCCGCCCGTCGCGTACGTGCGCGCCCGGCGGGCCGGCGCGGCGCGGCTGCTGCTCACGGTCGAGCGCGACGGCAGCCGCTCGTACTCGTCGGCGATCCTCGCGCGCAGCGAGCTCGCCGCGCGGACGGTCCGCGAGCTGCACCAGGTGCGCGCGGCGTGGGTCGATCCGTGGTCCGCGGCGGGGTTCCTGATCCCCCGGCGGATGCTGCGCGGCGCGGGGCTCGAGCCGGAGTCGCGCTTCCGCACCCAGACGTTCCTCGGCTCGTACCCGAGCGTGCTGCGCGCGCTCGTCGACGACGAGGCCGACGTCGGCGCCGCCCGGTGCCGCCTCGGCGCGACGGGCGAGGTCACGCACGGCGCGTTCGTCGACGATCCGCGCGTGCGCGTGCTCGCCGTCAGCCGCGACCCGATCCCCGGCGACGCCATCTGCGCGTCGCCGACCCTGGATCTGGAGGCCGCGCGCGACGCCGCAAGCCGCTTCGTGCACGCGGCGTCGTCGCCCGAGCTCGCTCCCTGCTTCCACGCGCTGCTCGGCAGGGATCGCTTCGTCGCCGCGAACCCGTCGCGCTACGAGCGCCTCGAGCTCGCGCTCGAGGAGGATCTCCACCCGCTACCCGAGCCCGCGCAGCCCGCGCGGCCGTCGGAACGCGTCGTGGCGCTCGCCCCCGCGCCGCTGCACACGGTCACCGCGGCGTGGGAGGTCGCCGGCTGAGCCTCCCCCCGGGCGCGCACTCGCCCCTCCGCGCCCCGACGCTGGCGGCTCGCCAGGTCGTGCTATGAAACCGGCGATGCGTCTCGGCCCCGCGCTCGTCCTCGTCGCCCTCACGACGTACCTCGGCTGCGACGCCAACACCCCCAAGGAGTGGCAGCGCGCCAAGGCCGATCCGGCGGCGACGCCGTCCGACAAGCTTGCCGCGACGCAGGCGACCGCGACGATGACCGCCACGGTGCTCAAGCCGATCGCGCCGACGCCCGCGCCCGCGCCACGACCGACGGCGGGCGGCGAGACGTGGGGCGGCAGCGCGATCGCCTGGCACGGCCCCGACGACGGGCTCGCGGAGGCCAAGCGCACCGGGCGCCCCGCGGTGCTGGTGCTCTACACGTCGTGGTGCCCGCACTGTAAGAACTACAGCAACCTCTTCGGCGATCCGCGCGTCGCGGAGGCCTCCAAGCAGTTCGTGATGATCAAGGCGAACAGCGACGAGGCCGAGGACTTCGCGTGGAAGTACGCGCCCGACGGCGGGTACATCCCGCGCACGTTCTTCCTCAAGCCGGACGGCTCGATCCTCTCCGACATCCGGGCCGGCGACGGGCAGTTCAAGTACTTCTTCAGCGAAAAGGATCCGTCGCCGCTGCTCGCTGCGATGGACCGCGCCAAGAAGGCCGTCACGCAGTAAACCTCACCCCCCTGGCCCCCCTCTCCGCAAGCGGCGAGGGGGGAACGCGAGAGCCCCCTATCCGTTCCGGAGAGGGGGTTGGGGGTGAGGTTTGATCGTAGGCTCGCACCGGTGCGCGCCTCCCTCCTGCTCGGCCTCTCGCTCCTCCCCCTGACGCTCGCCGCGTGCTCCTCGAGCGCCGCGCCGCCCCAGGGCGTCGCCGACACCGGCGGCGACGACGCCGCCGAGCCCGAGGACATGGGCCCGCCCGCGCCCGCCGCGTGGGACCGCGCGGTGACGCCGCCGAGCGACGGCGACGCGAGCAAGCAGCGCGAGAGCTGCGGCTACCAGACCGGCGCCCTCCCCGCCGAGACGCTCGGCAGCTCGGCGCCGACGGGGAGCGCCATCCCGATCGATCACATCGTGATCGTGATGCAGGAGAACCGCTCCTTCGACCACTACTTCTGGAAGCTCGCCAAGCACGGCCACCCCGACGCGGAGGTCGCGCCCGACGGCTGGACGAACCCCGATCTCGACGGCACGCCGGTCGCGCCGTTCCGCGACACGCAGCTCTGCTTCCTCGACACCGCGCACAGCTGGAACGCCGCGCACACCGAGTGGGACGCGGCGAAGATGGACGGCTTCATCCCCGCCAACGAGCAGAAGGGCGCGCCCCCCGCGCACGCGACCGCGGAGATGATGCGAGGCACGCGCGCGATGGGCTACTACGAGCCCGAGGATCTGCCGTTCATGTACTGGGCCGCCGACCAGTACGCGATCGGCGATCACTACCACTGCTCGGTGCTCACCTCGACGTGGACCAACCGCATGTACCTGTACGCGGCGAACTCCTTCGGCCGCATCAGCAACAGCCTGCCGGATCCGAAGAGCGCGCTCACCATCTTCGACGAGCTGCAGATGCGGCGCGTGCCGTGGAAGGTCTACGTCACCGACACGCCGCCCGAGGCGATGTTCGCGGGGAGCTACCTCTCGTACAAAGACTTCCACTACACCGCGGTCGATCAGTTCTACGCCGACGCGAAGGCCGGCACGCTCCCCGCGGTCTCCTTCGTCGACGCGAGCGACGGCGATCAGTCGAGCGGCTTCACCGACACGCAGGACGACGAGCACCCGCCCTCGGTGATGCAGGTCGGCCAGGCGTTCCTCGCGCGCGTGACCAAGGCGCTGATGGCCTCGCCGCAGTGGGGGCGCACCGCGCTCTTCATCACCTACGACGAGCACGGCGGGCTATGGGATCACGTGCCGCCGCCGTCGGCCTGCCCGCCCGACGCGACGCCGCCGATGCTCGGCCCCACCGACGCGCCCGGCGGCTACGACCGCCTCGGCGTGCGCGTGCCGTTCGTGGTCATCTCGCCGTGGGCGAGGAAGGGGTTCATCGGCCACCAGATCTACGACCACTCGTCGATCGCGCGCTTCGTCGAGGCGCGCTTCGCGCTGCCGGCGATGTCGAACCGCGACGCGAACGCCGCGGCGCCGTTCGAGATGTTCGATTTCGGCAAGGCGCGCACCGACGCGCCGACGGTCCCCGACGTGCCGATCGATCAGGCCGCGCTCGCGCGCTGCAAGGCCACGCTGAACTGACGCGCAGAGCGCCGCGCGTGCGCCCGCGCACCCTCGCGACGCGGGAGAACGCCGGCGATTCGCGGCGTAGGATGGAGGCATGTCCATCCTCGACCACGTCACGCTCGTCGTGTCGGACTACGCGAAGTCGAAGCCGTTCTACGAGGCGGCGCTCGCGCCGCTCGGGGTCACCGCGGTGATGGAGTTCGGGACGTCGTGCGGCTTCGGTCGCGACGGCAAGCCCGACTTCTGGATCGGCCAGGGGCCGACGTCGTTCCAGACCCCGGAGCAGCTGAAGATCATCACGCCGACGCACGTCGCCTTCGCGGCGCGCTCGCGCGTCGAGGTCGACGCGTTCTACGCGGCCGCGATCGCCGCCGGCGGCAGGGACTTCGGCAAGCCCGGCGTGCGGCCGCACTACCACCCGAACTACTACGGCGCCTTCGTGCTCGACCCCGACGGGCACGACGTCGAGGCCGTGTACCACCGGCACGAGTAGCCGCGCTCACTGCGCGCGGTACGTCTCCGCCTTCGGCGCCCTCGCGCGCGCCTGCTCGAGCGCGCGCTTCCCCTCGCGCCTGCGCCGCATCGCCACGAGATCCTTCCCCGGCGACGTGAAGCGCAGGGTGAGGGCGAGCGCGCCGAGCCACGTCGGGCGCAGGAACTCGCCCTTCCCCTCGCGCTCGAGCCACCCCGCGCGCAGCGTGCGCGCAAGCCCCGCCCGGCCGTGAGCCGCGTCCTCCTCGAGCACGTCGTCGAGGCGCGGCACCATGGGCACGCGTCGGCCGCGCTCGGCCTCGACGATCAGCCGGTGCGCCGCGAGCAGCGCCGACGCCGTATCGAGCCCCTCCAGCACGTAGCCGGTCAGGCGCGGATCGGGGACGAACGCCGAGGGGCCGGCGCGGTTGGTGGTCGCGAGGCTCGTGCCGTCGGTGAAGGCCGTGCGCGCGAAGAGCACGTCGGTCGACGCGGCGAAGCCCATCGACGTCACCACGCTCGTCGCGGAGATCCGCGCGCCGCTCCGCTCGTCGAGGAACGTCGCCTGATAACCGTGCGAGCCACGCGCGCTCTCGCCGCGCGCGTAGCCGGCGAAGACGCACCCCTCGCCCTCGAGCGCGGCCGCGCAGGCGTCGAACCGCTCCAGCACCGGCGCCGGCAGCTCCGCGCGTTCGAGCCGCGCGTGGTCGGGAAGCGCCCGCAGGCGCAGCCGAGCACGCAGCGCCGCGGGCCCGAACACGATCGGCATCCCGAAGCGCACCACCACGAGCGCCCACAGCACGAGGAGCAGCCACTGCACGCGCGCAGGATAGCGAAACGCGCGTCAGCTCGCCGCGTCGCCGATGAGCACCCGCCGGCCGGCCCCCACGCCGAACTGGTCGCGTACGCCGAGCCTGCGCACCAGGGACGCGGGGTCGAGCTCGCCGCGCACCAGGGCCTGGTACGCCTCGAGCACGCGCGCCGCCTCGGCCTTGGGCTCGCGCACGAAATCGACGCGAAAGCGCCGCACCCCGGCGTCGAGCAGCCGCGGCACCAGGCTCGCGGCGCTCTGGGCGGCCTCGTTGAACACCGTGTTGCGGCACCCCGCGTCGACGATGACGGGGTGCTCGTTGCCGAGGTGATCGCGCACGTCGACGCGGTGCCCCTCGCACGGCCGACCGCAGGTGTGGTGGTCGCGCCCCTCGCTGAGCAGGTGCGCGTAGAGGCAGTGCTCGGTGTGGAACGTCGGGATCCGGTGGTGCACCACCACGTCGACGCGCCCGCGCGGCGTCCCCTGCAGCATCGCGAAGAGCTGCGCGTCGTCGAGGTCGAAGGAGGCGGTCACCGCGTCGAGCCCCTGCGAGAGCAGGTAGCGCGCCGTGATCGAGTTGGTGACGTTGAGCGAGAAATCGCCCACGAGCAGCGGTCGCTCCGGGGCGCTCGCGAAGCGCGTCAGCGCCCCCCAGTGGCGCACGAGCACGCCGTCGGGGTGCAGGCGCGCGATCTGCTCCGTGATCCCCTCCTCGCCCGGCTTCTCCACGCGGAGCATCGCGAGCACCACGCGCACCCCGACCGCGCGGGCGCGCGCGGCGGCGCGCGAGAGCCCGACCAGCTCCATCCAGTCGAGCTCGACCTCGGGGCACCCGGCCTCGATGGCGGCGTCGAGCTGCTCGTCGGTGCGGCAGAGCGGGATGAGCTGGGGGGCGCGATCGTCACGCTCGTCACGCGCATCATGCTCCGGAGCGCTCGCCGCGGGCGCGCTCGAGACCCAGGCGAGCGACGCGCGCACCGCGGCGATCGGCTCGGCCACGTCGACGCTCCGCGCAGGCTCGGCGAGGCGGGCGTCGAGCGCCGCGACCAGCGCGCGGCGCAGCGGCTTGAGCGCGGAGACGGGCAGTTGCAGCCCGGCCGCGAGCCCGTCGACGTCGAGCGAGGCCACGTGGAACGCCGTGCCGCCGAGCGCGCCGAGCTTCTCGCGCAGGATGGCCTCGTCGAGCCCGCTCCCCGACGCCGCCGCCACCAGCGCGAGCTCGCTCTCGACGCGCGCCTCGAGCCCCCACGCCGCGTGCGCCGGGCTCACGCTGCGCGCCGAGACGACGAGCTTGCCACCGGCCGCGCCCTGCACGGCGAGCGCGAGCCCGATCCGCCCGCCGGCCCCCGCGTCGACGAGCTTGTCGGTCGCGCGGCCGAGCGCGGGATCCTGCGTGATCCAGACGCGATCGCCGACGCGCACGCGCCCGAGATCGGGGCCCGGCGTGCCGAACCCGAGCACCGTCGCGCGGCCTCGCGGCAGCGGCGTGGTGTGGACGCGGAAGATCGGCCCGCCCGGCTCCTCCTTGTCCTCGGGATCGCCCTGATCGAACACGACCCCCATGCCGGGCTTCGGCTCCGGCGTCTCGATGCGCGGGCCGCTCGCCGCCTCCGCGCTGCCGCCGAGGATCGGCAGGCTCACGCGCGTGCGCCCCTTCGGGGTGCTGCGCGGGATCGCGCCGCTCGCGCCCGCCGCGATCGCTCCCGTCCACGGCCGCCCCTCCGCGTCGGGCTCGACGGTGACGTCGCTCCGGCCGACGCGCGTGACGCTGCCGAGGAAGAGGCCGCGGTGCTTGGGGAAGCGCCCCTCGACGAGCGTCTGGTGATCGGAGCCGACCAGGAAGCCGTCGCCGAAGCCGCGCGTGTACGAGAGCGCCATCGCCTGCAGATCGGCCTCGATCCGCGCCTCGTCGGCGGCCGTCGGCGCGCCGGCCTGGTTCGCCTCGGCCCAGCGTTTGTAGCCCGCGGTGGCGCTCGCGACGTACTGCGGCCCCTTGAGGCGCCCCTCGATCTTGAGCCCGTGCACGCCGATGGCGACCAGCGACGGCACCGCGCGCGCGCCGGCGAGATCCTTCGGCGAGAGCAGGTAGCGCACCTCGCCGAGGTCGTGGGTCGCGCCGTCGACGAGCAGCTCGTACGGCATGCGGCACGACTGCGCGCACTGCCCGCGGTTGGCCGAGCGCCCGCCCCAGGCCTCGCTCGTGAGGCACTGCCCGCTCCACGACACGCAGAGCGCGCCGTGCACGAACACCTCGAGCTCGAGGTCGGTCTGCTTCGAGAGCGTCGAGATCTCGTCGACCGACAGCTCGCGCGGCACGACGAAGCGCGTGGCGCCGAGCCCCTTCGCGAACGCGGCGCCGCCGGCGCTGGTGATGGTCATCTGCGTGCTCGCGTGCACCTCGAGCGCCGGGCAGAGCGCGCGAGCCAGCAGCGCGACGGCCGGATCCTGCACGATGATGGCGTCGACCCCCGCCTCGGCGACGCCGCGCACGATGCGCGCGACCTCGGCGAGCTCGGGCTCGAACACCAGCGTGTTGAGCGTGACGTAGGCCTTGGTGCCGGCGCGGTGGATCTCGGCGACCGTCGCGCGCAGATCGGCGAGCGCGAAGTTCTTCGCCCGCGCGCGCGCGTTGAAGCCGTCGTCGAGGCCGAAGTAGACCGCGTCGGCGCCGGCCGCGAGCGCGGCCGCGAGCGAGGCGCGATCGCCGGCGGGGGCGAGGATCTCGGGGCGCACGGGGCGCGCGGGGCGAAGCGCGGGCATGGCGGCGAGGCTTAGCACGCCACGCCCTCCATCGTGACCACGAGCCCACCTTCCTCGCCGTTCGCGAAGCCGAGCTCGATGTCGTGCAGCGCGCACACGCGGCGCGTGATCGCGAGCCCGAGCCCCTTGCCGTCGGGGTGGCGTGTCCGCGCCGCGTCGCCGCGCATCGATCGCTCGGCGACGCGCGCGAGCTCGTCGGCCGGCACGCCCGGCCCGTCGTCGAGCACGCGGAGCCGGAATCGCCCGGATTCCAGGCGCTCGAGCACCACCGCGACGTGCCCGCCCTCGGGGCGGTGATGGCGGATGGCGTTGAACACCACGTTGCCGACCGCTTGCTCGAAGAAGGTCTCGTCGAGCTCGGCCACGAGCGGCGCGTCCGGGATGGCCGCCTCGATCGCGACGTCGCGCTGGCGCGCGAGCGGCCGGTGACGCGCGACGATCCGCTCCACCAGCCGCCCGAGCTCGACCTTCGCGCGCGCGACGTGCGGCTCGCCAGCCTCGAGCCGCGCGGCGACCTCGAGGTTGCGCACGAGCGAGGTCGTGTACTGCAGCTCGTCGATCGCGGACGCGACGGCGGCGCGCTCCTCGGCGCCGAACGGGCGCCCGGCGCGCGCGGCCTCCTCGAGCCCCGCGAGGTGCCCCTGGAGCACGGTCAGCGGCGTCATCACGTCGTGCGTCGTGTTCGCGAGGAACTCGCGCAGCGTGCGCTCGCGCGCCTCCTGCACGTCGAGCGCGCCGCGCACCTCGCGCGCCGCATCGGCGAACGCGCTGCCGAGCTCGGCGATCTCGTCGCTCCCTTCGCCGAGGTGCGCGGGGATCGGCTCGCGATAGTGCGCGCGCGCCGCGGCCCGCACCTCGCGCGCGAGCCGGCGCGTGCGCCGCACGATCGGCGCGAGCCCGAGGGCGATCGCCGCGAGCATCGCGATCAGCGGCAACGCCCACGCGCGCAGCAACGGCAGCACGAAGCCGTCGAAGAGCGGAGGCCTCGGCTTGCGCGCGAGCACCCACGCGCACGACCGGCCGCCGGTGCGCACGAGCACCTGATCGCCGCCTTCGTAGTGGCCGCGCACCACCGCGCTCCCCGCCCGCGCCGCGCGCAGCGTCTCCTCGTCGAGCGCCGGCGCGCCAGGCACGCTCGCCCGCAGGGTCGCGTCGTAGGGGAAGTCCTCGAAGGGGAGCGGCCCGGCTGGCGGCGCGCCGGGAGGCGGAGGCGCGCCGGGAGGCGGAGGCGCGCCGGGAGGCGGAGGGCCACCTAGCGGCGGCGGAAACGGCGCGTCCGGCGGCGGCGCGCCGAGCTGCGGCGGCGGAAAC
>CAIXWQ010000407.1 GCA_903923175.1 uncultured delta proteobacterium
CTCGCAGCCGCCGCGCGTCTGCTCCGACAAGCTCACCTCCGTCGCGCGCGCGCGCATCCAGCTGCCGTTCGCCGTGGGGGCGCGCCACCCGGTGCTGCTCGTCGACGGCAAATCGACGCGCATGCTCGCGACGTGGGACGCCGTCGCGCTCGTCGATCGCGCGGCTCCCGCGGGCGCGTGCCTCGGGGCGTTCGAGGCCTCGCGCCCCGGCTACGCGAGCTCCGAGTGGCTCGCGCTCGATCCCGCGGCGCTCGATCGCGCGCTCTCGGTGCGCGAGGTGTCCGACGGAGGCGTGCGCTCGCTCGAGATCCGCAAGGCGACGTGCGCGGCGTCGACCGACGACGTGAGCTCGTACGCGAGCTCGCCGGGCTTCTCGCGCTAGCAGGTTGCTGAAATTGTCCGCTCTTTGCCAATCTACCGCTGGACGACCTCACAATTGCCCGAGCTTTTCGCGCAACCTGCCGACGGTCACCGCTTTCGCAGGCTGCTTTTCAGCAGCCTGCTAGCGGCTTCGAACGAGCACGGGGCTCGTCGGCGCGCGCCGATCGAGCCCCGGGTCGTCGCCTCGCGGCGCGGTCAGCTCAGGGGACCGGGACCATCCAGCCGCGCTTGTCCTCGATGCGGCCCGCGAAGAGATCCTCGAGCTCCTTGCGCAGGCGCTTGGCGAGATCGCCCCCCTTGGGCTTCACCGAGCCGCCGTCCCACGTGAGCTCGCCGACCGGCGACACCACGGCCGCGGTGCCGCTGCCGAAGATCTCGAGCAGATCGCCGCGCTTGTCGGCCTCCGCGATCTCGTCGAGCGAGATGCGCCGCTCCTCGGCCTTGAACCCCTGCTCGCGCAGCATCGTCAGCAGCGAGTTGCGCGTGATGCCGCCGAGGATGGTGCCGTCGAGCGGCGGCGTGATCGCCGTGTCGCCGATGCGCACCCAGAGGTTCATCGTGCCGACCTCCTCGAGCCACCGGCGCTCGTGCGAGTCGAGCCAGAGCACCTGATCGAAGCCGCGCGCCTGCGCGCGCTGCGCGGCGAGCAGGCTCGAGGCGTAGTTGCCGCCGGTCTTGATCGCGCCGGTGCCGCCCGGCGCCGCGCGCACGAGCTCCTTCTCGGCCCACAGGCGCAGCGGGTTCTCCCCCTTCGCGTAGTAGTGCGCGACCGGCGAGAGCATCACGTTGAACATGTGCTTGGTCGACGGGCGCACGCCGAGGAAGCTCTCGGTGGCGAGCAGCGTCGGGCGCACGTAGAGCGCGCCGCCGGTCACCTCGGGGTACCAGTCGGCCTCCTCGCGGACGAGCGCCTTCACGGCCGCGAGGAACAGCTCGGGATCGACCGCCGGCATGCAGATGCGCTTGGAGCCCTCGACCATGCGGCGCGCGTGCGCGTCGGGGCGGAAGAGCCGCAGCTCGCCGGCGCTGGTGCGGTGCGCCTTGAGCCCCTCGAAGAGCGAGAGGCCGTACTGCACGGAGCCGGCGGCGACGTCGATGTTCTCGGTCGCCTTGGGGACGATGCGCGCGTTCGTCCAGCCGGACTCGGCGGTGTGGTCCGCGATGAAGACGTGATCGGTGAGGAAGCGGCCGAAGCCGAGCCCTTCGGTCTTGGGCTTCGCCTCGGGGTGCTGGGTGCGCTGGCGGCGGATCTCGATCACGGCGAGTCTCCTTCGGTCGGCCAGCGCGCGTCGCGCAATCGCAGCGAAACGTGACGCGCGCGGAACCCGAGTTCGGTACCGCGTGCGCCTTGGACGCGCAATGCGCCTTTACCGGGACGGGGGATCCGTGCGCCGCCACGAGCTCGACGCGGCGCGCCCGCTCACCTCGCACGCCCCGCGACGAGCTCGACCAGGCGCGGCTTGACCACCTTGCCGACCACGTTGCGCGGGAGCTCGCGTAGCGCGACGACCTGCTTCGGCACCTTGTAGGGCGCGAGGTGCTCCTTGCAGAACGCGCGCAGCGCGGCCTCGTCGAGCGCGTGGCCCGGCTGCAGCACGACCACCGCGACCACGCGATCGCCCCACTCCGGATCGGGCACGCCGATCACCGCGACGTCGTCGATCGCCGGGTGCTCGCGCAGGATCGCCTCGATTTCGAGCGCCGAGACCTTGTAGCCGCCGCTCTTGAGCACGTCGACCGAGAGCCGGCCGCGCACGCGCATCGCGCCGTCGGCCGGGTCGAACGAGACGAGATCGCCCGAGCGGAACCAGCCGTCCTCGGCGAACGCCGCGCGCGTGGCCGCGTCGTCGAAGTCGTAGCCGGGGAAGACGCTCGGCCCGCGGATCTGCAGCTCGCCGTCGTGCCCCGCGCGCGCGCCTTCGAGCGGCTGCCCCGCCTCGTCGACCGCGCGCACCTCGACCGTCGGCAGCGGCCACCCCGCGCTGCCGGCGACTCGCGGCCGGTCGAGCCGCATGCTGGTGCCGGCGCCGATCTCGGTCATGCCGAAGCGCTCGAGCGGCACCTCGCCGCTGAGCTCGCGCCAGCGCGCGGAGATCGGCGTGGCGAGCGCGGCCGAGCCGTTGGTGGTGAGCCGGAGCGTGGCGAGCGAGCGAGCCCAGCGTGCGCGCACCTCGGGCGCCTCGCCGTCGAAGGTGGCGATCAGCCGGCGCAGCATCGTCGGCACGGCCATGAGCACCGGTCGCGCCTCTGGCCTGCGTGTCGTGCCGCCCGCGCGCGGCGGCGGGGCGAGCGCGTCGAACACCGCGTGCGCGTCGAACTTCGCGTGCAGATCGATCGACGCGCCGGCGACGAGCGCGGTGAGCATCGCGATGTTGAGGCCGTGCAGGTGGTGCAGCGGCAGCGCGTGCACGAGCCGGTCGGCCGGCGACCATGCCCAGGTCTCGCGCAGGATGGCCGCCTGCACCGCGAGGTTGCGCTGGGAGAGGCGGGCCCCCTTGGGGCGCGAGGTCGTCCCGCTCGTGTACAGGACGAGCGCGTCGTCGTCGCCCCGCGGCCCGTCGCCGAGCGCGGCCGCGTGACCGCCGCCCGCGCGCGTCGCGGAGAGCGCGGAGAGCGCGGAGAGCGCGGAAAGCGGCACCATGCGCCGTGCGCGGCCGCCGGTCGCGCCCCCCGAGGTCTCGAGCGCGGCCGCCGCGTCGCGCAGCGCGTCGGCGAAGACGACCACGTCGACCTCCGCGTGATCGCAGAAATACGTCGTCTCGGCCGGCGGATGGAGCGTCGAGAGCACGACGACGGTGCGCCCGACCCGCCACGCCCCGAACAGCGCGACCAGGAAGCCGAGCCCCGAGGGGGCGAGCAGCGCGACGCGCCCCGCGCCGCGGCCGATCACCGCCGCCGCGCGCTCCGCGCGTTCGAGGAGCGCGCGGGCGTCGACGCCGTCGTCGTCGGCCGCCGTCACGAGCCCGCGCCCCGCGAGCCCGCTCGCCCACACCAGCGCACCCCACATCTGCTCTCGAGCGTCGTTCACGCTGCTCCTCGCGTCCGCCAGCGCTGCTTCAATTCCACCCGCGACGTCGACGTCGATCGTTGGCATGTAAAGGAGATCGACGGGGACCGCACCGGCTCGCACACTGCGCCCGTCGTCGTCTCTCCCGAGCCGACTCGACAGAGAGGTGTATCCGATGCGCCGCCGTACGCTCTCCCTCTTCGCGCTCTCGCTCGCCGTCACCGCCTTCGCCGTCCCCTCGGCCGGCTGCTCCGCTGGCAACGACAAGGGTGGCAGCCTCATCCTCGGCAAGGACAGCGGCACTCCTTCGGGTGACGACACCGGAGGCCCTGGCGACGACACCGGCTCCTTCGACCCGGATACCGGCAACGGCCTGATGGGCGCCGACATCGGGGTGAACCCGACCGACGCCGCGACCGGCGGGTGCAAGGCCGTCGATGACTGCGACGGCGACGGCTACAAGGCCGCGCAGGACTGCAACGACCTCGACGGCACGATCAACCCGGAGGCGTACGACTTCCCCGGCGACATGATCGACAACGACTGCGACGGCACGGTCGACAACCCCGTCACCAACTGCGCGGCCACCACCAGCACCGCGACCGACGCGGTCAACTTCGCGCGCACGCTCGACCTCTGCCCGCAGCGCTCGACGACGAACGCCGGCACCAAGTTCGATCCGATCGTCTCGGCGACGTGGGGGCAGATCAGCGGCGGGCTCTCGACGATCAAGACGAACCCGAAGCAGGTCGGGCGCCTGGCCGCGTTCGGCGACAACGCCGCGCGCAACGGCGCCGATCTGATGGGCATGTCGACGGGCGCCATCGGCTCCAAGGACCCGCGCAGCCCGACGCTCGGCGCGCTCGGCACCGGCTCGGTCCTCAACCCGTGCGGCGCCGTGCCGATCAACGCGGCCGACGCCAAGTCGCTCACCGGCAGCACGACCGGCGGCAGCTGCGCGACCCTCACGGCCAACGACTACGCGGAGCTGAAGCTCAACGTGAAGGTGCCGTCGAACGCGAACGCGATGCTGTTCGACTTCTCGTTCTTCTCGACCGAGTTCAACGAGTTCTGGAAGAGCGACTTCAACGACGGCTTCTTCGTGCTCGTCACGTCGAAGAACCTCAAGGGGATCAACGTCGCCAAGGACGCGACCGGCGCCGGCATCACGGTCAACAGCGGCTTCTTCCAGCTCTGCCCCGCCTCGCCTGGCCCCGCCAACCTCGACCCGGCGAAGGCCGGCGCGCTCAAGAACTGCGTCGGCGAGCCGATCGATCCGGCCGGCAAGATCCTCGGCTCGCTCAAGGGGACGGGCTTCGCCGGCGACCTGCTCGCGACGCCGTCGACCAACGACACGAGCCCCGGCTACAGCGACCCGACGCTGACGTACGTCTACGGCGGGAGCAGCGGCTGGCTCTCGTCGAAGTTCGGCGTGACGCCGGGCGAGACGCTCGTGATCCGCTTCATCATCTTCGACACCGGCGACAACCGGCTCGACTCGGCGGTCATCCTCGACAACATCCGCTGGGAGAAGGCGCCGCCGACCACGGTCGATCCGGTCGTCGAGCGCCCGCCGAGCTGAGCTCGCCGCGCCCCGCTCGCAGCCGCGCCTCGCGCCTTCAGTCGGCCGCGCGCGGCGCGCTCTTCGCGTCGGGGAGCGGCACGTCGATGCCGACGATGCGCATCAGCCGCAGCGCGTTCGACGACGCGACCACGCCCGCGCGCAGGTGGTAGTCGAACGACATCGTCTCGGTGCCGTCCTCGGCCGCGCGGACCTGCTCCTCGAAGTGCACGTTGCGCACGCGCCCGGGCAGGTCGGCCTCGAGCCCGCCGAGGGCGAGGTCGTGCGTGGAGACCGCGCCGCACGCGCGCTTCGTCGTGAGGTGGCGGACGATCGCCTCGGCCCCGAGGTGGCGCTCGCGCGAGTTGGTGCCGTGCAGGATCTCGTCGAGCAGGAACAGCACCGGGCGCGCCTGCGTCGCCTCGGCGTCGTTGGCGGCGTCGACGATCTCCTTCAGCCGCCGCAGCTCGGCGAAGAAGTGCGACACGCCCGCGTGCAGGTCGTCCTTGATGCGCATGCTCGTGCGCACGTCGAGCGGCAGGCACCGCAGCGCCTTCGCGCGCACCGGCGCGCCCGCGAGCGCGAGCACCACGTTGGCGCCGAGCGCGCGCATCAGCGAGCTCTTGCCCGACATGTTGGACCCGGTCACCAGGAGCACCTGCCCGAGCGACGCGAGCGCGACGTCGTTGCGCACCGCCTTGCCGGCCTCGATGAGCGGGTGCGCGATCGCCGTCGCCTCGAGCGCGGGGGGCGCCTCGGCGGTCGGCTCGATCAGCTCGGGCCAGGCGTCGTCGGGCTGCTCGAACGCGCGCGTGCCGAGCGCCGCCAGCGCCTCGAGCCGCGCGATCGCGTCGATCTGCCCGCGCAGCGCCGCGCCTGCGCGCCCGCGCAAGGCGTCGAGCGCGATCGCGCAGTGCAGATCCCACAGGAGCACCGGGCCGATGAAGAGCTTCCAGACCTCGTTGCGCCGCGCCTCGACGAACCCGACGATCCGCCGCAGCGACGCGAGCGACGCCGCGGCGCTCCCACCCACCTGCAGCTTCGCCTGCAGCGCGCGCAGCGGCTCGCCCTCGAAGCGCGCGGCCTCGACCACCGCGAAGATGCGCGAGAAGCGCAGCAGCGCGTCGCCGTGCTCCGAGGTCGCCTCGATGGCCTCGCCGATCGGGCCGCGCAGGTTCGCGAGCAGCGCGACGGACGCGATCACGCTGGCGAGCCCCACCACGCGCGGCAGGTGGAGCGCGTCGCCGAAGAGCACCACGCCGAACGTCGTCGCCGCGAGCGCCAGCGCGACCACGCGCAGCACCGCGCCGCCGGGCACGCGCGCGCCGCCCTCGGCCCAGGCGAGCAGCTTCTCGAGATCCTTCGCCCGCCGGTGCTTCCAAGCGACCGACTCCCCCTCGTCGAGGATCGCGCCCTCGACCGCGAGCGCCTCGCGCAGCTCGGCCATCGCCGCGAGCTCGCGCGCCGCCACCTGTCGCGCGCGCACCTCCGCAGGCGCAGCGCCCCGCGCGAGCCACGACGCGAGCAGCGCCCGCCCCTCCGAGGTGCGCGTCGTGTCGAGCGACTGGAAGAGCGACCCCTCGCCGAACAGATCGAGATCCTCCGCGCACGGGTGCCCGGGCTCGGCCTTCGGATCGTCCTCCGCGGGCGGGCGCGCGAAGCGGCCGGCGAGCCGCGCGAGCCCCTCCTCGGCCCACGCCGCGGTGCGCCCGGCGCGATCCTGCCGCGCGTGCAGTCGATCGTGCAGGAACACCAGCGCGACGAAGAGCACCGCGGCCGCGAGCGCGACGCCGTACATCCTCGGCTCGTGCTTCGCGCGGCCGTAGATGGCGCCCACCACCGCGATCAGGAAGAAGATCACGCGCGCCGTCGAGATCTTGCGCGTCGACGCCGCGAGCCCCGCCTCTTCTGCGCGCGCGTCGTCGCGTCGCCTCGCGTAGTGCCCGCCTGCGTCGGTCGCCATGACAGCCCTTCTACACTCCGCGGTCCCCGCGCGGCACTATGCACGGATGGCCGTGGAGCAGAGCAAGCAGTTCAACGCGTCGATCGGCGCTCGCCTCCGCGCCCTGCGGCTCGAGCGACACCTGGCCCAGGCCGACGTCGCCAAGCGCCTCGGCGTCTCGCCCGCCTATCTGAACCTCATCGAGAAGGGGCGGCGCACGGCGCAGCTCCCGCTGCTCTGGAAGGCGCTGGAGCTCTTCGGCGTGGAGGTCGAGCCGTTCATGGCGAGCCTCGGCGAGGCGAGCGTCGACGAGGGGCTCGCCAAGCTCCTCGAGGAGCCGCTCCTGCGCACGCTCGACCTCGAGGAGCGCGATCTGCAGGCGATGTCCGCCGAGCCCAAGACGGCGACCACCATCGCGACGCTCTTCAACCTCTACAAGAACACGCGCTCTCAGCTCGATCAGCTCCTCGTCGCGATGCGCCGCGACGAGGAGGCGCGCAACGACAAGCGCGCGCTCGCGAGCTTCGCTTCGGGCGAGGCGTCGGGTGCGGTCGCGGCGGGGGCGTCGGGTGCGTCGGGTGCGTCGGGGCAGGCGGACGAGCCGCGCGAGGCCTCGAGCGACGCGCCGCGCTTCGAGCACTCCCCCTTCGACGAGGTCACCGACTTCCTGGAGGAGCGCAGGAATTGGTTCCCCGAGCTCGAGGAGGAGGCGGAGCGGCTGCGGCGCGACGCGGGGCTCGTCAGCCGGCGCATCCTCTCCGACGATCTGGTGCGCCTGCTCGAGCGTAACCTCGGCCTGCGCGTCGCGTTCGAACCGGTCCGCGCCGGCTCGTCGGTCGTGCGGCGCTACGATCCCGCGTCGGGCACGCTGTCGGTGTCGTCGGGCCTGCTCGAGCAGCGGCTGAAGTTTCAGCTCGCCCACGCGGCGGGGCTGCGCGTCCTCGACGAGCGCAACGCGGACGCGGCGGTCACGCGGGGCTTCCGCCCGCGGCACGCAGAGACGCCGAAGCTGCTCCGGATCCACCTCGCGAACTACCTCGCCGGCGCGCTGCTCCTGCCGTACGGCGACTTCCTGCGCGAGGTCCAGCGCACCCGCTACGACACCGAGCTGCTCGCCAACGTGTTCGAGCAGTCCTACGAGACGGTCGCGCACCGCGTGTGCAACCTCGCCGATCCGAAGCGCCGCGGCGTGCCGATGCACTTCCAGCGCGTCGACGTCGCGGGGAACGTCTCCAAGCGCTACTCGGCGACGGGGCTCAAGATCCCGCACGGCAGCGGGGGCTGCCCGAAGTGGGCGGTCCACATCGCGTTCCTCAATCCGTCGGTCATCACCAAGCAGTACAGCTCGATGAACGACGGCACGGTCTTCTTCTGCTTCGCGAAGGTCACGCCGGCGCCGGTGCAGGGCTCGCTCGTGCGCGGCACCGTCTACTCGATCGGCCTCGGCACCCACGCCGAGAACGCCAAGCACCTGGTCTACGCCGACGACGTGCCGTTCGGCTCGCCCGAGGACCTGCGCAAGATGGCGATCCCGGTCGGCGTCACCTGCCGCTTCTGCGAGCGGACCGACTGCAACCAGCGGGGCGCGCCGAGCTACAAATTCCGCTACTCGGTCGACGAGTACACCAAGAAGGACAACTTCTTCTCGCCGCTGACCGGCAGCTCCAAGGCGGACGGGTGAAGGGCTTCAGACGACGCCCGTTTCGTGCGATGCTCGCCCGACCATGAGCACCGTCGACGAGGCGAAGAAGGAGCTTGGAACCGCGACCATCACGCCGAAGACCGAGGCGCTGATCGAGGCGATGTACATCGCCGCGAACGCCGACGAGGACTTCGGCGCGAAGGAGCGCGAGCACTTCGTGCGCAACGTCGTCGGCATCGGCGGCGGCGCCATCAAGCCCGAGGACGTGAAGGCCGTCCTGCTGAAGCTCAAGGGGAAGGCGAAGGAGGGGCGCGCCGCGCGCCTCAAGACCCTCGGCCCGCGCCTGCCGCGCCCGCAGGACAAGGAGCACGCGTTCGCGCTGGCGTGCTCGATGGCGCTCGCCGACGGCATCGTGCTCGACGAGGAGAAGCAGTTCGTCGACGAGCTCGCGGCGTCGCTCGGCATCCCGCAAGAGCGCGCCGACATGATCCTCGACGAGCTCAAGTCGCTCGAGCCCGACGAGGAGTGAGCCGCTCCGCGCGGGCGCTCGCCGCCGCGCTCGGGCTCGCGCCGCTCGCGTGCGGAGCGGCGCTGCCGCCACCGAGCCCAGGGGTCGTCCCCGACGGCGCCGGGTGGTTCTGCTACGAGACCGAGTCGAACGGGCTGACCACGTGCGCGCGCACCGTCGAGGAGTGCGAGCGCGGCGCTCGCGTAGACTCCGGGCGCTGCTCGCTGCGCGATCGGGCGTGGTGCTTCACCGCGACCAACGAGGCCGACCGCGCGAGCTTCGTCTGCGGCGGCGCGAAGGGGGACTGCACGCGCATGCGCGGCAACCTCACCGACCCGCCGCTGCTCCACGGCGCGTCGGCGTGCGCCGAGCTGCGGTGAAGTCCCGCCGAGGGCGAGCCGCCGTCAGCTCGCCGCCTCGCTCGACGCGACGTCGATGCCGCTCTTGCGCATCCACCAGAGCAGCCCGACGATCAGCATCCGCTTGTCGTCGACGAACGACGGCTTCTTCCCCTCGAAGAAGTGGCCGACGAACTGGAACGTCCAGCCGGTGCCGAACATCGCCGCCGCGAGCGGCAGCCCGATGCCGGTCGCTCCGATCGGGAGGCTCGCGGCGATGAGCGGGATGCCGACGCGGTGGCAGGCCTGGTTGCGCAGGTCCTGGTGGTCCTGCTCGTAGTCGCGCATCAGCTGGCTCCACTCGGCGTCGAGGCGAATCATCGGGGCTCCTCCGCGAAAACAGGAGCGGGTAGAATGCGAGCGATTGCTCGCATTGCAAACTCGCGTTCGGAGAGCCGCGTGAAGCCCGCCAAGCGCCCCGCGGCGCGCGCGCGAAAAGCGCCGAAGCAGGCCCGCTCGCGCGAGCTCGTGGAGACGATCCTCACCGCCGCTGCTCGTGTTTTCGTCCGCCGGGGGTACGCGCACGCGACCACGAATCGAATCGCCGAGGCGGCCGGGGTGAGCGTCGGCTCGCTCTACCAGTACTTCCCGAGCAAGGACGCCATCGCCGTCGAGCTGCTCCGTCGCTACCGCGCGCGCCTGCTCGAGCTGGTCGCCGGCCACCTCGCCACGATCGAGGCGACCTCGCTCGCCGAGGCGGTGCGCGCGCTGCTGGTGGCGCTCCTGCGCGCCGAGGGGATCGACCCCGCGCTCCACCGCGTGCTGATCGAGCAGGTGCTCCGCACCGACGCGCGCGCCGAGCTGCTGGGGTTCGAGGAGCGGCTCGAGCACCTGCTCGCGGAGGTGCTGGCGCGCACCGCGACGGTGGTGCGCGCGCGCGACGTCGAGATCGCCTCGTTCGTGGTGGTGCGCGTGGTGCTCGCGATGATCCACGCCGTCGTCGTCGACCGTCCGACGCTCGACCGCGAGCGCGTGGCCGACGAGCTCACGCGGCTGGTGGTGGGCTACCTGCAAGGGGGCTGAGGCCTCAGCGCCCCTTGGTCGAGCCGCTCGCCGCGTTCGCCTCCGCGGCCTCGATCACCGTCTCCAGCGCCGCGGCCACGGCGCGTGGGTCCGCCGTCGAGGACATCGCTTGGGCCTCGCTGTCGCGCCGGTCGCGCACGTTCGGCAGGTCGCGACGCAGCTCCTCGACGAGCGAAATCAGCTTGGCGACGCGCTGCTCCGCCTGGAGGTTCACCTGGAGGTCGAGCCGCTGCCGTCGCTCCGACATGCGGCCGAGTCGGTTCTGCGTGATCAGGACGATCGTGCTCGTGAGCAGCGAGCCCAGCGCCACGGTCCCCTGGAGCCAGCCGAAAGGGGGCGGGTCAGGCGCTCGCCAGCCCACCGCCGAGAGCAGCAGGTTACCGACGACCCACGCGAGCACGGCGGCGAGGATCACGTAGAGCGTGAGCGGCCGGCCGAGCGAGGCGGTGAGCGTCTCGATGGCCCGCTGGTGGCGATTGATCCGCTGTTCGTCGGACGAGTGCAGATCGGCGAGCGTGTCGAGGTTGCGCGACACGTGCGCGGGGAGGGCGGAAGGCTCCGGCGGCGGGCTCGACGGCGGGCTGGCGGCGCGGACGTCCTCGCTCGGCTTCACGGGCGGCTCCTCCGATTCGCGGCGCTCGCGCGGCGCGACGCCTCTGGGGTCAGCGGTGGCTCACCGCACGCACGAACGAGGCGAGCGTGAACGGCTCGGCGAGGAAGATCTCCACGCCGTTGTCGTTGCACCAGAGCGCAGCGCGCACGAACCGGGAGAGGGCGACGATGGCCGGCCTGGGCCGCACCAGCAGTCGGAGACTCTCGATGAGCTCGGCGCCGCTGACGACGGGCAGGTCGAACGCGGTGACGACGATGTCCGGATGCACGAGCAACGCCTTCTCGAGGGCCACGGCGCCGTTCGGGGCGTCGTGCACGAGGTAGTCGTCGGCGCCGAGCGCGCCGACCATCGACTCCCGAAGGCCGTGATCGTCGCCGGCGACGAGGACGCAGAGTCGATCTTGCAGGTCCG
The DNA here is from genome assembly GCA_903923175.1 of uncultured delta proteobacterium. Lineage (GTDB taxonomy): Bacteria > Myxococcota_A > Polyangia > Polyangiales > JADJMO01 > CAIXWQ01. The sequence continues at coordinate 11,487 of CAIXWQ010000407.1, forward strand.
TCACGTTCCCTCGCCTTCGTGAGCGCGGGCGCCGGGGCGCCGCCGTTGGGTGCAAGCACCGGCTCGTCCGGTCGACCAGGATCGAGACGAGCAACATCGGCGCCATCGCCTCGAACGCCGGCGCAGCGAGACGACGCGACGCGCGAGCTCGGGGCCGCTCATGCGTGGCATCACGACGTCGGTGAGCAGCAGGTCGATGGTCGACGGGTGCCGCTCGCAGACGAGGAGCGCCTCGCCGCCGCTCCCGGCCTCGAGGACCGTGTAGCCGCTGCGGGTCAGGAGCGTCCGCGTCGTCGCCCGCACCGCGGCGGCGGCGTCCTCGACCAGCAGGATGGTCTCGGCGCCCTGGAGCGTCGTCGGCGCGGCGGACGCCGGCGCACGCGGCTCGACCGCCGCGTCGCCGCGCGGCAGGTAGACGCGGAACGTCGTGCCGCGATGCAGCGCGCTGTCGACGGTGACGTGCCCCTGGCTCTGATTCACGATGCCGAAGACGGTCGAGAGCCCGAGGCCCGTCCCCTTCCCCTGCTCCTTGGTGGTGAAGAACGGCTCGAAGATCCGCTCCAGCGTCTCTTGCTGCCTGCGCGCTACCTCGCGCGGCGGCCGGGCGCGCCGCCCGAGCCGCAGCTCCGGGTCGCGACACGCGACGCTGCTCGGTGGCACCATGCGCCCGCCTCCTTCGTGGCGCGGAGGCGTGCCCCGAGCCGCCACCATCCCCCGAAAGGCCCTCGCGATGAGCACGCGCATCCTCTCGACCTCGCCGCTCGTCGGCCCCGCGCTGGCGGAGCTCGGCGCGCGCTTCCCCGCGCTGCTCCTCGCGCGCCACCGCTCGCCAGAGTGGCGGACGGCCTTGCGCGAGGCGAGCGCGCTGGTGGTGATGCTCTCCGAGCCGATCTCCGAGGCCGAGCTCGACGCCGCGCCCGCGCTGCGGGTGATCGGCACCTACTCGGTGGGCGTGAACCACCTCCCGGTGGAGGCCTGTCGGGCCCGCGGCATCGACGTGGTGAACACCCCCGGCGTGCTCACCGACGCCACGGCGGATCTCGCGCTGGCCCTGCTGCTGGCCCTCACGCGCCGCGTGGCCGAAGGCGAAGCGCTCGTGCGCTCGGGCGCGTGGACGGGATGGGCCCCCGATCAGCTGCTCGGCGTGGGCCTCGCAGGCAAGGCGTGCGGAATCCTGGGCAGCGGGCCGATCGGCCGGGCCTTCGCGCGGCGCGCCTGGGCCCTCGGCATGGTGCCCAGCTTCTGGGATCGCGAGGGGAGGGGCGGTGAGGTGGACCTCGGCGTCGGAACCGCGCCGCGCGTGCCGCTCTCGGAGCTGCTCGCGCGCAGCGCCGTGCTCTCGCTGCACTGCCCCCTGACCGACCAGACGCGCGGCCTGCTCGACCGCGCCGCGCTCGAGCGGCTCCCGGCGGGCGCGGTGATCATCGACACGGCCCGCGGCGGGATCCTCGACGAGGCCGCCGCGATCGACCTGCTCGAGGCCGGGCGCCTAGGCGGCGTGGGGCTCGACGTGTACGACGGCGAGCCGCGCGTCGATCCGCGCTGGCTGCGGGCGCCGCGCACGGTGCTCCTGCCCCACCTCGGTTCCGCGACCACCGAGACCCGCGCGGCGATGGCGCGCGTGCTCTGCGACGGGCTCGCCGGCGTGCTCTCGCGCTAGCGTCGGCCGCAGCGTCCCTGGCTACGAGCGTCCGTCGCCGTGGCGCACGTCGAGCCAGGTGCGGAAGCGCGCGAGCACGGCCTCCGCGTGGGCGGGATCGGCGCGGCTGATCAGGTTCTCCATGCCGAGCCCGCGCAGCGCCGCAAGCGCGATGTGCACGTCGGGATCGTCGGGCTCGCGCCCGATCAGCTGCGCCATCACCGCGCGCTGCATCGTGAGCTGACGCGCGAGCACGGCGGCGAGGTCGTGATCCTCGAGCGCCTCCGCGACGAGCCCGAGCATCACGCGGTTGCGCTTGTCGTTGCGCAGGAGCTTCTTGACGATGGCGAAGAAGACCTCGTGCAGCGCCGCGCGGTCTGCGCGGCTCGCGGAGCTCGCCTTGCTCAGCAAGGGCTCGATCTCGCGCCGCCCGTCGCGCGTGATCCGCTCGACGACGGCGGCCGCGAGGTCGCTCTTGCGGGGGAAGTAGTAGGTCAGATGCCCCTGGGCGAGGCCGGCCTCGCGCGCCACGCGGACCTGGCCGAACCCCTTCGGCCCCAGCGTCTCCAGCAGGCGGACCGCCGCGTCGACGATGCGCTCGCGGAGATCCTCGCTCGGAACGTTCGACTTCTTCGGCACGGCAGCCCGCGGAAGATAGCAGTTTGACTTTTGTTGGTGCACTCACAAACATGGAGGTCGTCGAGAGCGTGTCCCCGCGCCCTCCGCGCGCCTCCTCGCCCACGCGTCTGCAACCACGCGCTGCGTGCCGTCGCCTCGTCGCCTCGTCACGTCGCCGCCGTGCCGCGCCGTCCTGAACGCTGGAGAAGCCCACCATGCCCACGCCTTCGATCGACGTCGCCGCCCCTTCCGCGGCGCGCCCGCCCCCCTCGCGGCCCGCCGTCGCGCTGCTCGCCGCGGCGCTCTTCGCCTCGGCGGCGGCCTGCTCGAGCAGCGGAGCCGGCGCGGTCACGAGCCCCGATGCCGCGCCGATCGACGCGGCGCTCGGCGACGCGCCCGCGGCGCTCACCTGGCACCACGACGTGCGCCCGATCGTCGAGGCGCGCTGCGCGGGCTGCCACGTGAGCGGTGGCTTCGCGCCCTTCGCCCTGCAGTCGTACGGCGACGCCTTCGACAAGCGCGACGTGATGGCGATCGCGCTGGCGGGGAAGCTCATGCCGCCCTGGCCGCCCAACGACGCGTGCAACGCGTACACGCACGATCGCTCGATCACCGACGCGCAGCGCGCCACGATGATCGACTGGGCGCGTGGCCCCGCGGTCGAGGGCGATCCGGCGACGTTCACCGCGCTCCCCGCCGATCCGCTGACCACGATCCGCGTCGACAAGACGCTGAAGATGGCGACCGCGTACACCCCGATCGAGACGCCGGACGAGTACCGCTGCTTCGTGATGGACTGGAACGAGGCCACGACGAAGTACGTGACCGGCTTCGATGTCCGGCCCGGGCTCACGCCGATCGTGCACCACGCGATCGCGTTCCTCGTCGGTCCGGCCGACGTCGCCACCGTCACCTCGATGGACGCCGCCGACCCGGCGCCCGGCTACAAGTGCTTCGGCGGCGTCGGGGTCAACGCGGCCAGCTGGCTCGGCGCGTGGGCGCCCGGCGCCATGCCCTCTTCGTTCCCCGCGAGCTCGGGCCTGGAGGTCGCACCGGGCTCGAAGATCGTGCTGCAGCTCCACTACAACACCGCCTCGGCCGCCGCGGGTCCCGATCAGACGAGCGTCGATCTGCAGCTGGCCGACGCCGTCGCGGTCAAGGGGGCGGTGCTCAAGTTCACCAACCCTTCGTGGGTGCTCAATCACACGATGAACATCAAGGCCGGCGACCCCGACTCGGTCCAGTCGTTCATGGTCGATCCGAGCCCGTACCTCTCGCGGTTCGTCGGCGGCGCGCTCACCGACGGCATGCCGTTCCGGATCCACTCGGCCGCGCTGCACATGCACAGCCGCGGCGTGAAGGGGACGCTCCAGATCGTCCACGCCGACGGCAGCCGCGACTGCGCCCTGCAGATCGACGACTGGAGCTTCCACTGGCAGGGGACGTACGAGCTGCAGAAGGCCCTGCAGTTCAAGCCTGGCGATCAGCTCGGCATCGAGTGTCACTTCGACGACAGCGGGGCGCGGCAGCCGCTCGTCTCGGGCATGCCGCTGTCGGTCGCCGACGCGAACTGGGGCGAGACCACCGAGGACGAGATGTGCCTCGGCGTCTTCTACGTGACCCCGTAGCGCCTCTCGCACGCCCGCCCGCACGCAAGCAGCCCCGTGAACGCCGCGCATCGCCGAATCGCCGAGAGCGTCGCCGTCGTCGCGATCCCCGCCGTCGCCCTGCTCGCGGGCTGCGCGCGGCCGCCGGTGCCGCGCACCGCGCTCGACGACGCGCCGGCCCGCATCGTCGGCGCCTTCTTCGGGCTCGATCACGCCATGCCCGAGGGGAGTCGCCTGCTCTGCTTCGGCGGCGCGGGGGAAGACGGTCTGCCGGTCACCTTCTCGCGGCGCGTCCGCGCGTCCGAGCTCTCCGAGCGGGCCTTCACCGTCTTCACGCGCGCGGGCGTGGCGCGTCGGCCGCGCTGCGCGACGCTCGCGCCCGCCGACGGGCCGGCGAAGCGACACACGGTGCTGCTCGTCGGCGAGCTCGGCTCGGAGCCCGACGATCCGCCCGTGCGCGTCGAGATCACCGGGAGCTTGCCGCTCGACGACGGCGCCGACGCCCGCGGGCTCTCCGCGCCGGTCATCCCGCTCGCGGACGGCCCGACGCTGCTGCTCGCCTTCGCGCATCGATCGGGCGAGCTCCGCAGCGACTGCCCCGCGTCGAGCGCGCAGATCCTCGTGGTCGTGTGGGCGGGCGGCGTGCGGCCGGGGCCCGCGCTCGATCAGGAGGCGCATCGCCGCGCGTATCGCGTCACGACCGGGGCGGGCGAGGTCACGCCGTTCGCGCTCGGCGACGTCGGCGATCGCGACAACTACGTGCACCTCTGCCTCGACGTCGCCGCGAAGGCCACGTCGGTCGCGGCGCGCGCTGGTGTGCTCGTCGACCCTCGCGGCGACGCGAACCCCGAGACGCGGGTCGACGTCGCGGGCGTCGCAGGCGCGCGGCGGTGAGCGTCTCGCCGCGTGCGCCAGGCCATCGCGGGCTCGACGAGCCCGGCGGGCCGCTCGATCTCGGTGTGTCCACGAAACGGCGTGCGGCCGCGGCGATCGGCGCCTCGACCGCACCTCTTCCATCCGGAGCCTCCATGCGCTCGAAGCACGTCTCGTTGGTCCTCGTGATGCTCGCGGGCTGCTCGTCGTCGAACGCGGACACGCCGACGCCCACGCCCACCAGCGACGCCGGCGCGGACGTGGCCGAGGTGTCGGGGGACGCTGCTCCGAGCGACGCGGCGAGCGACGCGGCGAGCGACGCGGCGAGCGACGCGGCGAGCGACGTCCGCGGCGAGCGCTACTGCGAGGTCCTGCTCGGCACGATCACCGGCGCCAACGTCCACGTGCAGGTCTACAACACGCAGGGGCTGTCCGACTGCCCGCAGGACGCCTGGTCGAAGCTCGACACCAACGCCATCAAGGCCGACACGGGCGCGACCGTCGTGGTGCTCAACGGGCCGCGCTACTGGATGATCGACTCGTTCGCCGACTCGACGCTGATCGATCCGACGCCGCGCTCGTTCGGCGGGATTCCGATGCGACAGGCGGGCGCGATCGACGTCGCGCTGGCCGACGTCCCCGCGCTGCAGAAGCCCTATTCGCTGCACACCATCACGCGCGAGACGCAGTTCGTGTTCTTCGCCGGCAGGTCGGTCTTCGAGCTGCTCGACGCCTCGGGGCACGTGTACACGATGCAGTCCTACAGCGTGCAGAAGGTGGCGACGCAGAGCGAGTCGACGCTGCCGTCGCTGGGCGGCTCACTGACCCTCCCGGCGGGCTGGAGCTACCGCACGCGCACGCTGACCGCGGATCTCGCCGTGAAGGCCGTGAACGGCAAGGCGACCGTGGTCCAGGACGACGACGACGACACCTATCTGCAGTCGCAATGAGCGCGATGCACGCGATGCACGCGATGCACGCGATGCACGCGATGCACGCGGCCGGAGAACGATCATGAGCCTTCAGACCGCGGGCCTCGCGCCCACGAGCCCGCTTCGCCCCATCCCCTCGGCGCTGCGCGCGCTCGTCGCCGTCACCTTCGGCATCGCGTGCGGCATCGCGTGCGGAGGCTGCGGCGCGCCCGAGCCGCCGAAGCCGCCGCTCGCCGAGGTGACGGGCCCCACCACGCCGCCGGCCGAGCTGCGCGGCGTCCGCTACTGCGAGGTGCTCATCGCGGCCTCCAAGGGGCTGCGCGTCGCGCTCGACGTCTACAACACCATCGGGCTCAACGAGTGCCCGCAGGCCGAGTGGGCCGAGCTCGACGCCGCCGCGCTGAACCGCGAGCTCCACGCCGATCGCGTCCTGCTCAACGGCCCGCGCTACTGGACGATCGATCGGCTGGAGGGCTCGCGCCTGCTCGATCCGACGCCGCGCTCGTTCCACGGGTTGGCGATGCGGCTCGCCGGCCGGCTCGAGCTCTCGGCCGCCGAGGCGCTCGGCAAGCGCGAGCCCTACACGCGGCACGACGTCGTGCGCACCACGACCTGGATCTTCGAGGCGGGCAAGCCCGTGTACGAGCTGCTCGACCGCGAGGGGCACGTCTACGAGATGCAGTCGTTCAGCGTGCAGCACGCGGAGCAGAGCCTCGCGACGCTCGCCACGCTCGGCGAGCGGCTGAAGCCTCCGAGCGGGTGGAGCTTCCGCACGCGCGTGCTCGACGGGGAGCTGCGCGTGACCGCGGTCGACGGCGTCGCGCACATCGTCCAGGACGACCTCGAGAACACGTACCAGATGTCGCGCTGACGGAGGCGCGCGACGAGGCGCGCCGCACGTCGCTCACCCGTCGCTCACCCGTCGCTCACCCGTCGCTCAGGGGAGCACCCGGATCGAGCCGGACGGGCGCGGCCGGCGGCCCGTCCTCGTCGGCGCGGACCGCGGCGCACGGAAGAGCGTCGAATTGCGGAAAGTTTGCGGCGTTTTGACGCGGCCCGTAGCGTCGCGACGAGCCTCGCGGGCCGAGCTCTCGCTCGCGTCCGCGCGCTCGCCTTCGCGTGGTCCCCAACCGCTTCTCCCGAGAGGGCCGTGTGGCTTCGAAGCTCCTCCGATCCCACAGGCGCCC
>CAIXWQ010000408.1 GCA_903923175.1 uncultured delta proteobacterium
CACCGCCGGCTTCGCGGGCACGGCCACCGCCGGCTTCGCGGGCACGGCCACCGCCGGCTTCGCGGGCACGGCCACCGCCGGCTTCGCGGGCACGGCCACCGCCGGCGTCAGGGGAACGGCCACCGCCGGCGACTCGGGCACGGCCACCGCCGGCTTCGCGGGCACGGCCACCGCCGGCGAAGACGGCGCGATCTCCATCCTCTGGTGGGACGGCGCGAAGCAGAAGTACCGCAAGGCCATCGCCATCATCGGCGAGAACGGCATCGCGGCGAACGTCCGCTACCGGCTCGACGCCGAGGGGAAGTTCGTCCGCAACGAGACGCAGCCCGCCGCTGCGAAGGCGGCCGCGTGATGCACCTCGTACCCGACATCCCGCCGCTCGACCTCGACGCAGACCTGCGCGCCGACGCAGTGCAGTTCTCCGACGCCCTTACGCGCGGTCTCTCCTCCGCAGACGGCGCGGGCTCGCTGCTCCGCGATGTGCACGCTGTGGTCGACGACCTCGGCGCCGCCATCCGCACGGCGCTCGGCGTCCCCGGCGTGGCGACGCTCGACCAGGGCGGCAACCTGCGCGTGCGCTTCGACGCGGCCAACGTCGCGACGATCGCGGAGGTGCAGCTCGCGCCGTCCGTGTTCCCCCTCGACGTCATCTGCGAGCGCCGGTCGCAGCGCTGCACCAACCTCGCGTTCTTCAAGAACGCGCTCATCGAGGCGCTCGAGAACCCCGCCGTCGCCGCGCGCATCCGCAACGCCGCGAAGCGCAACGGCCCCGCGCTCAAGGTGGCGCCGAAGTCGTTCACTGGAGTGCTCACATCGGGAGGCGTGACGGCATGAGCGAGTTCCATGTCGAAGTGGTCCGCGTCGGGGAGATTCAGAAGCACCCGAACGCCGACTCGCTCTCGCTGACGATGGTGCACGGCGGCTATCCCGTCGTGTTCCGCACCGGCGACTTCGAGGAAGGCGACCTCGCGGTGTACCTGCCGGTCGACTCCATCGTCCCCGACGAAGAGCGCTGGGCCTTCCTCGGCGGGCACCGGCGCATTCGCGCGAAGCGGCTCCGCGGCGTCTTCTCGATGGGGATGCTCGCGCAGGTCGACCCCGCCGAGGGGTGGGACGAGGGCTTCAACGTCGCCGAGGCGATGCGCATCACGAAGTGGGAGGAGACCGAGGAGGAGGCGCCGCGCGGCCCCAACCGCCCGCGGCAACCTTGCTACGACGGCGACGAGGCCGACCCTGGCCTGTTCCCGACCTACACGGACATCGAGGGGTGGCGTCGCTACAAGTGGGCGCTCGCGGACGGCGAGGAAGTCTTCATCACCGAGAAGATCCACGGCGAGAACATGCGTGCGATGCACGACGGCTCACGCCTTTGGGTCGGCTCGCGCACCCGCATCAAGCGGCCCACACACGCGTCGAAGTGGTGGCTCGCGGCGGTCGCGTCCGACCTCGAGCAGAAGCTGCAGGCGTGCCCCGGAATCGCGCTGTACGGCGAGTGCCACGGCTACACCGGCGGCTTCCCCTACGGCACAGGCAAGCAGCCCACGTTCCGCGTCTTCGACGCCTTCGACACGGCCGCAAGGCGCTACCTCGACCACGAGCAGCTGCAGGCACTCACGGCGATGCTCGGCCTACCGATGGTCCCGGTGCTCTACCGCGGGCCGTGGTCGACCGACCTCGTCTCGCTCGCCGATGGCGCGTCCACGCTCGACGGCTCGCACATCCGCGAGGGCGTCGTCATCCGGCCGGTGTGCGAGCGGTTCGCACTTCGACTCGGTCGCGTCATCCTCAAGATGCACGGCGAGGCCTTCCTCACACGCAAGGCGGCAGCATGAGGGGCGGCGGCTGCAACAGGGCCGACAGCGGCCGCACGTTCCGCGACCCCCTCGACCAGCTTTCCGGCGCCCTCGGCATGCTCGTCGCGCTCCTACTCGCGGGGTGCTTCTGGTGGGGCCTCGTCGAGCACGTGCACGGCGTGGGCGCGCCGGAAGTCTGCGTGTCGCCGTGACCGACGACGCCAACAAGCCCGTCGAGCTGCAGCACTGGCTCATCCAGCGCGAGCAGACCCACAAGGACTGCCGAGGCCGCATCATCGAGGACTTCGACATGGCGACGGGCGAGATCCTGTTCCAGGCGCACGGGCTCTCCTGGTGCGTCCATGCCGAGGGGCGCACCTGCGATGTCGTGCGCGCGTTCGAGGCGCTCCGCGGCAACGGCGGCACGCTCGCATTCACCTTCGCACCGGAGCCGAAATGACCACCCTCCCCGAGTTCATCACCGACGCCATGGGGCTGCGCGCGTATCTCAACGCCATCGTCAGCGAGAACGCCGGGCTGCGCGCCAAGCTGACGGCCTCGCTGGTCGACGCCGATAAGCAGCGCGTCGGGCTGCAGCTCGTGCTGACGGATAAGGAACGCGCCGAGCGGCGGTTGGCTGATGCGGAGGCGACCGTCGGGAAGCGCGACACCAGGATCCGCGAGATCGCTGTGGAGCGCGACGAGGCGGTCGCCGGCATCGAGAAGACGAACGACGTCCTGCGTGGCGTGCGCGACCCCAGCGGCTACCCGCTCTACGACCACGCCGCCGGGCTTCCGCTCCACGAGCGAGTGGCCGCGGTCGTCGGCGAGATGCGGCGCGTCGTCGCCTCGCGGGCGAAGCTCTCGGGTGACCTCGAAGAGGCGAACATCGCCACGCGCGATGCGGGCATCCCGGCCGGGACGCTACTGCCCGAGCGCATCCGCTTGCTCGCATCGGAGCGCGACGCCGCCGTCTCGCGCGCTGACATCGCGACCAACTGGATGGGCCGCTACATCGCCGAAGAGGAGGCCGCCGACGACGCCCTCGACGGGCTACCTGAGACGCTCCGCCCCGCGCCGGGCCCCCTCGACCAGCGCGTGCGCAGCCTCGCCTCGAAGGTGCGCAACGCCGCCCCGTTCGTGATGGCCGCCGAGCTGCAGCGCGTGAAGCAGGCGCTGGCCAAGGTGAACGAGGAGCGCCGCAACGCCCCGCACGTCTCCGTCGCGATGGCGCAGGCTGCGATCGCGGACGCTGCCGCCGACGCGCGCCGCAACGCGCTCGACGAGGTCGCGCAGTCGCTCGCGAAGATGCAGGAGGCGCAGGCGCAAGCCCGCGAGAGCCTCCGCGAGCCGAACAGCGGCAAGTCCTACTCCTGACCGACACCGACGCAACGGAGGGGGCACGCATGCTGCGACGCCGCCACCATCGACACCGACACCGAAGGATCGACCTGATGAAGCTCGCCCGCACGCTCCCGTTCCTCGCCCTCGCCGCGCTCACCCTCGGCTGCATCGACGCGACCGACCCGAACGCGCTCCCCGCCGGTGCGCCGGCCGACACCCCGCCGGCTCCGCAACCGCCGCCCGCCCCGCCGACGCTGCTCGACCTCGCGCGCGACGTCATCGCCGCCCACGAGTCCGCTGTCACCGCGACCAACAAGGCCGCGATCGACGCTGCACTCGCGGATGCCTCGCACGAGGCGGCCCACGTCGCGCACGACCGACTCGCCAGCACGATCGCCGCCCTCAAGTCCGGCGCCGACTCGGCCAGTGTCTGAACCACGCGCGCGCCCTGCCCTCACGGTGGTGGGGCGCGCGCTGCCACATCGAAAGCGAGAGCCCACGTGGGACGCCCGACCAAGCTGACGCCCGAGATTCACGCCGACATCGTCGAGCGCCTCGGCAACGGAGAGTTCCGCGAGCAGGCCGCCGCCGCCGCGGGCATCGACTCGTCCACGTTCCGACGCTGGATGATCCGCGCGGAGGAAGGCGAGGAGCCCTACGCGCAGTTCGCGCAGGACGTCGCCGTCGCCGACGCGAAGGCCGAGGGCGCGTCCGTCGCCGTCATCAAGAGCGCTCAGTACGCGTGCGGCGAGGAGCCCGGCGACTGGAAGGCCGCGGCGTGGCTCCTCGAGCACAAGTTCCCGAAGCGCTGGGGTCTCCGCCTGAAGGTCGAAGTGGCCGAGGAGCTGGGCGACTTCCTCGCGAAGTTGGAGAACAGCCTTGACCCCGAGACTTTCGAGCGCGTCCTCCGCGCCGCGTCTGACGCTGCTGGCCTCGAAGCGGCTGGCGGAGCTGCGCGCGTCGAGGGCAACCGCTGACGACGAGGAGGGGCTCCTCGATTTCATCCCGCGGGTGACGCCGTGGTTCGAGAGCCCCTCCCACCTCGGGCCGATCGCCGAGGTCATCGAGCGCGCGATCCACGCGCCGCAGAACGTCGCCCTCTCGACGCCGCCGCAGCACGCGAAGACCGAGACGATCTCGCACGCGCTCGTCCACCTCATGCGGCGGATGCCTCGCAAGCGGCACGTCTACGTCACCTACGAGGCGAACCGCGCGCAGGAGGTCTCTGCAGCCGTCCAGCGCATCGCGCGCGACGCAGGGTTCAGCGTCGAGGGGACGAAGAGCCGGTGGCGCACGGACACCGGCGCGGCGCTGCTCGCGACCGGCATCGGCGGCCCCCTCACGGGCTACGCGGCCGACGGTGCGATCATCATCGACGACCCGCACAAGAACCGCGCGGAGGCCGAGAGCGCCACGATCCGCGGCTCCGTCGACGACTGGTTCAAGTCCACCGCGCTGACGCGCCGACACCCATCCAGCTCCGTCATCGTGGTGCACACACGGTGGCACGAGGACGACCTGATCGGCCGACTCGTGAAGCGTGGGTGGCGGTGGATCAACCTCCCTGCCATCGACGACCAGGGCTGCGCGCTCTGGCCGAAGCACCGCCCTCGCAGCTTCCTCGACGAGCAGCGCGGCCACCTCGGCGAGTACGAGTGGGCCTCGCTCTACATGGGGCAGCCGAGGCCGCGTGGTGGCGCCGTCTTCGGTGACGTCCACTTCTTCGAGACGCTGCCCGAGTCGTACCGCATCGCGATCGGCGTCGACTTCGCCTACACCGCGAAGACCTCGAGCGACTACTCCGTCGCCGTCGTGCTCGCGAAGGGACGCGAGAAGGACTCGCCGCTCTATGTGCTCGAGGTCGTACGCGAGCAGGTCACCGCGCCGAACTTCGCCGCGACGCTGAAGAAGCTGCGCGAGCGCTACTCGGGCGCGTCGATCTTCTCGTACATCGGCGGCACCGAGCAGGGCATCGTCGACATGCTCGCGCGGCCCCCGCACGGCGTCGTGGTCACCGCGTGGTCGGCGTCCGGCAAGGGCGACAAGTTCGTGCGCGCGCAGCCGACCGCCGCGACATGGAACCGCGGGAAGATCCTCGTGCGCCAGGGCGCATCGTGGGCCCCGACGTTCGTCGGCGAGGTCGCCGCGTTCACCGGCGTCAGCGACGCCTACGACGACGAGGTGGACGCGCTCGTCGCAGCACACGACGCGCTCTCTACGGGAGTGAAGGTCGGCGTGCGCACGTCGGGCGAGCGAATCGACGTCGCGGCCGGATTCTAGCCACGCGCGCCGCGCGCGAGGCCGGCGACGCGTGCAGCTCGTCCACGCCAAGTGACGGCGAGTGACCTCGCACGAGGTAGGGGAGATGGGCATCGTCGACAGGGCGATCGACCGCGCGCGCGGTCTCCTTGGCGAACGGGCCATGGCGCTCGCTACGCGTGCGCTCGCCCCTCGCGGCGCTGCAGGCTCCGGCATCGGTCCGGGGGCGCGACCTCCCGCCAGTATCTGGCGCGAGATTACGACCCCGTCGCCCTACGCCGAGAAGCGCCCCTACACCTTCGGGCAGAACCTCACCCCCTCGGCCGTGTCGAGCGCGCTCCGCCTCGCCGAGCTGGGCTACATGCAGCGCCTGTCCGACCTCGAGTCGGAGCTGCGCGAGAAGCTGCCGCACCTCCAGGCCGTCCTTGCCACGCGCGAGCTGGCCATCACGGCGTGCCTCCGTCGCGGCAAGTGGGCCGTGCTCCCCGCGGACATCAAGGGGGCGCAGAAGACCAAGAAGGCCGCCGACGTCGCCGACTACGTGCGCCGCCGGCTGCAGCGCATGCCCGCGTTCGCCGACAGCGTCGGGCACCTCATGGGCGGCGTCTACTTCGGGCGCAGCGCCTGCGAGACCTTGTGGGCCCGTGACGCAGACGGCATCTACCCCGCCCGGCTCGTCACCGTTCACCCGCGCCGCCTCTCGTACGCGACGAAGCACGACTGGGCGATCCACCTCTACGACGAGACCGGCAACGAGCACGACCCGAGCCTCGGGACGATCCCCGGCCTCGACCTGCGCAACGACCCGCGCTCGCGCGACAAGTTCGTCATCCACGAGCCGAAGACCGTCGGCGCCGAGTACCCGACCCGTCAGGGCGTGGGCCGCTCGCTCGTGTTCACGGGCTGCTTCCTCCGCTGGACCTACGCGGAGTGGATGCAGTTTGCCGAGCAGTTCGCCCGCCCGTGGCGCATCGGCAGCTTCGAGAAGGTCATCGACGACGAGGACGACATCTCAGTCCTCGAGACCGCGCTGAAGCAGCTCGGATCCGCAACCACCGCGGTGCTCCCGAGCGGCGCGAAGGTCGAGATCATCACGCCGAAGGGCGAGCAGAAGACGCACGAGCAGCTGCGCACCGCCTTCAACGCGGAGATCAGCAAGGTCGTCCTCGGGCAGACCAGCACGACCGAGCTGGGCGACACCGGCAGCTACGCCGCGACGAAGGTCCACGACACCGTGCGGCAGGACATCCTGACCGCAGACGGCGCGTCGATCAGCGAGACCATCACGCGCGACCTCATCGTCCCGATGGTGCGCCGCACGTTCGGCGCGCTCGTCGCGGAGACGATGTGCCCCCGCTTCGAGCTGATCACGCAGCCCGAGGAGGACCGCGACGCGGAGTTCACGCGCTTCCAAGGACTCGCCTCCCTCGGCGTCTCGTTCGACGCCGACGAGTCGCGCGAGCGCTTCACCACCCTCTCGAAGCCGGCCGCCGACGCCGTGCTGCTGAAGCCGCCGCCGAAGCCCGCGCCCCCGATGCCCCCCGGCGCCCCAAGTGCTGACGCCGCAGGCAACGCCGACAACGCCGACGAGGCTGCCTGATGGAACTCTTCCGCCCGATCGACCGCTGCGCCATCCCCGATGAGGTGCGCACGCTGCTCGCGCAGCCGACGCAGGGCGAAGCTCCGACCGCCACGCGCGAGTCGTGGGTGCAGATCGCGCGCTCCGGCACGTGGAGCGGGCACGCGGCCGGCGAGTTCACCTTCGACTCGAAGGTCTACGAGCAGATCGTCGCGAACTTCCGCGCCACCGCGAACCAGCTCCCGGTCGACTTCGAGCACGCCGCGGAGATGGGGCCGAAGGACGGCGTCAGCGCGTACGGCGCACCCGCTCAAGCGTGGGTCACCGACCTCCGCTACACGACCGACGGGCTCGAGGCGCTCTTCCGATGGACCGACGGCCAGCCCGGTCGCGAGTACGTCCGACAGGGCGCCTACCGCTACACGAGTCCTGCCGTCTCGTTCAACGCGACCGACCGCAAGACGGCCCAGCGAATCGGCGCGGAGCTGCACAGCGTCGCGCTCACCAACCGGCCATTTCTCGACGGCATGCGTGCTGTCGCGGCCAAAGACCAGCGCGCGGAAGCGCCTGAGGAGACGACCCGCATGCCCTTCGCCAACGACATCCTCGCCAAGCTGCTCTCGTGCGACGCGACCGACGACGCCATCACCGCCAAGCTGACGGCCCTCGTCGACGACTCCGCGAAGCTCGTCACGCTCTCCGCGAACGCCGGCAGCGTCCGTGCGCTCTCGCCCGAGGCGCACGCGATCCACGCGCTCACCTGCAAGTCGCTCGCGCTCCCCGACACCGCCACCGAGGCGGACGTGTCGGCGAAGCTGATGACGCTCTCGGACCGCGCGAAGCTGGCCGACTCGCTCGAGCCCGAGGTCATCGCGCTCCGCGCATCGATCGCCGCGCACGAGAAGGCCGACGCCGAGGGCGAGGTCGACTTCATCCTCTCGAACGGCGGCACCTACGGCCGGAAGTTCGAGGCGACCGACCGTGACTCGCTGCTCGCCCTGCGCGCCGCGAATCCGAAGGCCTTCGGCGCGACGTTCAAGGTCGTGCTCGACGCGCGCAAGCGTGGTGACACGCCGCACCTGTTCTCGCAGGTGACGCCGCCCGCCACTCCTCCGAAGCCCCTGCCCGAAGGGTCCGACGGCTCCGGCAACGACGTCACGCAGCTCGCCGCGCAGATCGCGAAGGACGAGCAGATCCCCCTCTCGCAGGCCATGAGCCTCGCGCACTCGCGCCTGCTCAAGTCCGCCAACACCTGATTCGAAGGAGCACGACATGGCAGGCAACTCCCCCAGCTGGAAGGTCGATAACGCCGGCATCACGGTCTACGCCGTGTCGGCCGTCGCCGCGAACCTCTTCCTCGTCCCCGACGCGACCGCCACCAAGGGCGCGAAGATCCCGGTGACGTCGTCCACCCCGTTCATGCACAAGGGCGTCTCGCGGACCGCGATCGCCGCGGGAACCTACGGCACGACCTACTTCGAGCCCGGCTCGACGGTCGTCGTGAAGGCCTCCGGCTCGGTCACCAAGGGCGATCAGCTCTTCGTCGACTGCAGCGCTGGCAAGGAAGGCCGCGCGAAGACCTACGTGAACTTCGCGACCAACGGCGTCGCCCTGCTCTGCGGCGTTGCCGAGACTACGGGCGTCGACGGCGACCTGATCGAAGTCCTGCTCACGGTGCCGTCCGCCAAGACCGCGTGATCCATCGCGTGGTGGCGTGGCTCCGAGAGGGGCCGCCCGCCGCGCGCGCTCGCTCTCCTCCTCGAACCCCACCACTCCAGTCCACCCCCACGAAGGGGCCGCGCGCTCGATGCAGCGCCGGCCCCTTCGTTCGTTTTGCCGCCGCGAACCACCGCAGGCGGAGGAGCCACGCCAATGCTGCTCTCGCGCATCTACGCGCACGCCAAGCGCGAAGACCTCGCGGCGAAGATCTTCGGCAAGCCCGCCGACGTCGACGTCGACCACTACCTCTCGAAGCAGTTCGCTGCCGCGGAGGCCGAGCAGAAGAAGACGCTGCTCGCGTACTCGAAGTCCGACGTCCACGTGGACCGCTTCATGCCGAACTTCTCGATCGCGTACCGCGGTCAGGAGACGCTGATCGCGGACCTCGCGCTGCCGATCGTCCCGGTCGACAACGCGAGCAACAAGTTCGTCGTGTGGGACCGCCGCATGGCGATGGCCATCACCGACGACGAAGTCGGCCCGCTCGGCCGCGTCGGGCAGGTCTACCAGGACTTCAGCTCGAGCACCTACACGTGCATCGGCCGCGCGCTGATGTCGCAGGTCGCGAACGACATCCTCGTCAACTCGGACGCGCCGCTCGACCTGCTCAGCGAGGCCGCGTCGGACGTGCGAGACCGCCTCGCCCGCAACCGCGAGGACCGCGCTGCGTCGCTGATCATGACGGCGGCGAACTACGCTGCGGCCAACTCGGTGGCGCTCTCGGGCACCAACCGCTGGGACGTCGTGTCGGGCAGCACCGCCGACCCGATCAGCGACATCATGAACGCGATGGCGAACGTCGGCGTCGCCGCGCCCATCAACGCGATCGTCATGTCGCTCCCGGTGTGGACGGCGTTCCGCAAGCACCCGAAGGTCGTCGCCGCGCTCGGCGGCTTCGTGCAGTCGACCGCTGCAGGCGTGCCCCTCGGCGCCGTCGCGACGGTCGAGGCCGTGCGCCAGTTCTTCGGGCTCGACTACTTCCTGGTCGGCAACGCCAAGAAGGACACCGCGAACCCCGGCAACGCGACCGCGGCGTTCAACTTCATCTGGGGCAAGGGCTGCGCGCTGCTCCGCCTCAACCCCGGCGCCGGTATGAACCAGCTGGCGTTCGCGAAGACGTTCCGCCACCAGCTCCTGAACTTCACGAGCTGGTTCGACCCGAGCCCCGGCGTGAGCGGCGCGACGCTCATCAAGGGCGGGTTCAGCGACTCCGAGAAGGTGACCGCGGCCGACGCGGGCTACCTGATCGACACGGTGATCAGCTGATCATGGCGCGCAGGCCCGACAGTGCACCGGCCGACAGTGCCGGCGCCGACGGAGCGAGCGCGCCGCCCGATGCGACGCAGGACGTGGCGGCTCCGGCCGCTGCGCCTGCTCGCAGGGCGATCGCCCTCATGTGCGTGCGCTTCGGCGACGGTCAGACCGATCTCACGATCGAGGCCGGCGGCGAACTCCCCGAGGCGGCTGCGTCGCAGCTGACCGAGGGCGTGCACTTCCGCTTCGAGGAGTGACCACCGATGACGTGGACCGACACGTACGTGCAGCAGACGGACCTCGAAGTGCGCTTCACCGCGGAGCGCGTGGCGGAGGTCTTCTCTGTGCGTGCGTCGGACGGATCGACCACGGGTGTCGCTGACGACGCGTCGATGCATGTCGCCGCGCTCGATGCGACCACCGAGGTGAACGAGAAGCTCGCGCCGGTCTACGCCACCCCGTTCCTTACGCCACTTCCCGCGTCCGTCGTGGAGATCACCGCGATCATCACGATGTGGCGCGGGATGGTGCGGCGCCCCGAGTTCATCACGGAGAAGAACTCGAAGCCGTACGAGATGCAGTACCGCGACGCGAGGAAGCGCCTGCAGGAGCTGCACGACGGCACGAGCAAGCTCGACGAACGCTACCGGGCGGCCAACAGCGGCGGCGCGGTGGTGAACGAGAACGTCGAGACGGCTCGCCCCTTCTACTTCACCGCCAACCCCGACGACGGCTCGGGAGGCATGGGGCAGTTCTGATGCCCTGGGACATGAGCGACGTCGACACGAAGGACTACGCGCTCTGCGGCGCGCTCCTCGACATGACGGCGCCGATGCAGCTCTCGACGGAGATCGTCGCGGCGGGCATAGACCAGAACTTCGACCGCGAGTCCGCGGCAGGTGACGCGTGGGCCGAACTCGAGGACTCGACGATCGAGGACCGCGAGCGACACGGCTACGACGGCGAGCACCCCATCCTCGAGCGCACCCGGCGCCTCCGCGAGGGCGCGAGCGCGTTCCGCGAGGCCACCGCCTCGAGCGCCGCAGTCGGCCCCGCCGAGGGCGACAAGATCGCCGCATACCACCTCGAAGGCACGAGCCGCATGCCAGCGCGCGACTTCCTCGTGCAGAGCGACCGGACCGAAGACGTCATCGAGATCGCGATCCTCGACCACCTCACGCACGCGAGCGGGTAACCCATGTCGTCGGTTCAGTCCGCGCTCTCCGCGCAGCTGCTCGACCGCGCCGCCGAGGCGGTGAACGGGCCCGTGCTCGGCGTCGTGACCGCGACGTCCACCGTCGACGGTACGCCGATCAACCGCGGCCAGCTCGGCACGCTCCCCGATGGCCGCGTCGTCCGGTGCGTGAAGGGCGTGCGCGTCTACTCGATCGGCTCGCCGGTGCTCGTGCGGCTGATGCACCTCTCGCCGACGGTCCCTGCGAAGGGGAACTTCCTCCCCGTCACGGCCGGTACGGTCGTCACGTGGGGCTCGACGCTCGTTGACTCGGGCGCGCTGAACGTCGTCCCGACGGGCATCGTCGCGACCGGCACCGTCGCCGCCAACTTCGCCCCCGACACCGGCGCGGCGCTCTCGGCGCTCGTGGAGTTCGAGCAGCTCGGCGTCGATGCCGACGCGTTCAGCTCCGGCGCGCAGGGCGACACCGCCGCGATCATCATGCCCCCCGACGCTGCGCTGCTGTCCGGGATGGGCAGCGGGCACGCGGGCCGACACGCGGTGATTCAGACGTCGTGGACGATCCGCGTGAACGTCTCCGGCCTCTCGTCGTCCGCGCTCCGCAGCACGCGCTCGAAAGAGGCGTTCGACGCGCTGTTCAACGCCATCCACGGCTCGCGCATCGGCTCCGGCCCCGCGTGGTTCACGTCGTGGAAGCTCGCGAAGCCCAGCGGCGCCGTGTCGTCGTGGGAGTTTAAGTTCACGACGAAGCACGTCGGCCGCGGTCACCCGCTGCAGGCGTGGCCGGCACTCGCTGCGCCCCCCGCGCTCGGCCCCGTCGGCGTCGTTATCCCGTTCAACGTCACGGGGCAGACGCCGGCTGAGCAGATCGCCGCCGACATCGCCATTCCCACCAGCTGACAGCGCGGTCGCCGCGCGCAGGAGAACGCATGCCCAAGGGCTTCCGCGTCGCCCCCGTCGAGGGGCGCATGATCGTCGATCCGTTCACGATCGGCTCGCAGCATCGTCGCCTCGGGTACTCCCGCACGATCGATGGCGAGACCGTCGACCCGCTCAGCGGCGAGCGCGTGCCGCGCGTCGTGTGGGCGTGGAATGGCGACACCGAGGTCGTCGTCGAGACCACCGACCAGTACGTCCGCAAGGCCATCGAGTGCGGTGACCTCGACTACGTCGGCTCCGTCACCATCGGCCCCGCCGGCATCGTCGACGAGCCGCTCGATGCGGCCCTCGTGAAGCGGACGCTCGAGAACGTGAGCGCGCGCACCGCCGCCGCCCCTCCCGCGAAGGCGCTCGGGCCGTTCCCGACGCTCCCCATCGCAGACCACACCGACACCACCGCTTCGGCGGCCTGATCCGAAGGGAGATCCGACACCATGCCGAGCATCTCGACGGGCGCCGCAGGCGTCAGCGTCTACTACAAGCTCCCCAAGGTCATGCTGCAGGTGCTCCTCGGCGCCGCAGTCGCTAGCGCTGGAGGCCGCGCCCGCAAGCTCCTGCTGATGGGCAACAAGACGTCGGCGGGGACGCTGACGGCCGACACCCAGGTCTACGCGCCCACCTCGATCGAGGACGGCGCGGTCGCGGGCGGCACCGGCGCCGAGGTCTCGCTGATGTTCGCCGCCGCGCGCACCGCGGAGCCGAACGTCAGCGCGTACATGCTGGCGGTGACCGAGGCGGCCGGCTCGAAGGCGACCGGCACGTTCACCTTCACCGGCACCACGACGACCGGCTCGGGTGACGCGCGGTTCTGGATTCACGGCGTGCTCGTCACGCTCGCTGTCTCCGTCGGCCTCACCCCGACGCAGCTCGCCACCGCGCTCGCCTCCGCCATCAACGGCAAGGGCACGTACCTCTGCGCGACGGCTACGTCCTCGGTCGGCGTCGTGACGGTCACGTACCGCCACAACGGCCTGCGCGGGAACTTCTGCGCCCTCCGCTGCGAGATGGACTCGACGGTGACCGGCATGACGCTCGCGGCCTCCGCGGCGTACCTCTCGGGCGGCGCCGGCCAGGACGACCTGACCGCCGCACTCGCGACGGCTCAGGCCAGCGTCTACCACCGCATCACCCCGGCGAACTTCGACGCGACGGCCCTCGGGCTCGTCAACACGCACGTCGGTTCGATGGGCGGCCCCCTCGTCGGCCGCTACGAGCAGGTCGTCGCCTGCCTCGACGCGAAGCAGACGCTCGGAACCGCGACCACCATCGCGACGGGCATCAACGACGGCCTGTCGCAGCACCTGTTCTACCCGAACGCCGAGACGCTCCCGATGGTCACCGCGGCCGCGTGGGCTGCGACCCGCGCCATCGCCGAGGAGGAGCCGTCGGTCAACCTCTCGTCCATGAACATGGACGTGGTGGACCAGTACCCGGTGGTGCTGCCGCCTCCGCTGCAGTCGTCGTACCTGACCGACTCGCAGGCCGCGGCCGCGCTCGACGTCGGGCTGACCCCCATCCAGGTCACCGCGAACGGGCACCCGTACATCGCGCGCTCGATCACCACGCACTCGAGGGACAGCGGCGGCAACCCCGACACGCGCGTCCTCGACACGAACAACCCGACGGTCACCCAGGCCTTCGCCGAGGAGCTGCAGACCAGCATCCCCGACGAGTTCAAGGCGAAGGTGCTCGTCGACGATCCGGTCGACAGCGACGACGAGCTGCCGACCAACGCGACGACGCCGCAGCGCCTCAAGAGCCACTGCGTCGGGCGCGCGTTCGCTTGGGGCAAGGCGGGGCGCCTCACGAACGTCGAGGCCGACGTCGCGACGTGGGTGTTCTCGCTGGCGCCGAACGCGCCGGGACGCGCGAACGCCACGATGCCGACTCACCCGGCCCCCTGGTTCGTCCAGTTCTCGGCGCAGATTCGCCAGCTCAGCTGACCGACTCGCCACCACCAACAACCCACTCGAAGGGCGCCGCTGCATGACCTGCAGCCGGCGCCCTTCGCGTTTCCGGAGGCTGCATGGCCGACGATTTCGACGAGTTCGGGCGCGGGGATCTCATCTACAAGGGCGGTTCGCTCGGCGAGGCCATCTCGGGCCGCGCGCACCTCGAGAACGGCAGCAGCATCGTCAAGACGCTGCGGCGCGGCGTCGCGGGCTCGCACAAGGGGTCGCTCGTCGGCACCGTGTCGTTCTCGCAGGCCGTGCTGAAGGCCGGCATGCGCGAGGACTTCGTGGACCTCATCCTGAAGCAGCGCAAGGCCACCATCACCGCGGTGCTGTCGGACGACGTCCGCATCCAGGTGAAGGGGATCATGCAGGGCGGCGACTTCGCGTTCGGCGAGAACTCGATGGTCACCGGGGACTTCGCCATCACCGGCAAGGTCACCAGGGTCTGATGGCCAAGCTCGAAGCACTCAAGCTCGGCAAGACGGCCGGCAAACGCTTCAAGTTCACGCGCAAGACCTCGTCTGGCGAAGCGGTGCCCGTCGAGGTCTTGATCGTGCCGCTCTCGCCGACCGACATCGACCGGGCGCGCATCGACGCGGAGAACTACTTCGAGTCGCTCCCCGACGCGAAGACGATGCCGCAGGCGACGCGCGACGAGATCGTCACCGACGCGCGCGAGGTGGAGACGCTCTCGCGGGCGCTCCGCGACGTCGACGCGCCGGAGGACATCTTCGCCGGCCCCGCGGCCATGCGCTCGCTGCTCACGACGGCGGAGCTGGGCGTGCTGCTCAAGGCGTACGTCTTCCACCAGGATGACGTTGGCCCGCTGGCGTCGAAGCTCACCCCGGAGCGGTTCAATCAGGTCGTCGAGGACGTCGCCAAGACGGGTGAACTCGACCCTTTAGTGTTTTTCGACTCGCCCACGCAGAAGGAATGCATCATTTCTATGGCGCGCCTGCTGTGGAACTCACGGACGGACAGGTCATCTACTACCTCGGACTCCTCCGAGCGAGAGACCGAATCAACGAGCGAGTCCGCTCCGGAGAGAAGCGACGAGTCGAGCGACGCAACGCCGCCAGCGTAGCGAGCAAGCTCCCGCGCGCGAATAGGGCCCAACAGGCCGCGCGTGCGGGCATTGCCGCTCCGAGCACGAAGGGCGCACCCCGATGACCGAACGCAGCCTCGTCTACAAGATCACCGTCCGCGGCCAGGCCGAAGGGGTGAGCGCGATCCGCTCGATCGCGGACGCGGCTGCGCGTGCGTCACGCGAGGAGGCGAAGGCCGAGCAGGAGACGGCGCGCTCGAAGTCCGCCTCGCGCCGACGCTCGACCGACGACGCGAAGAAGAGCATCGACGAGGAGTCGAAGCACGCGACGATGCTGTCGCGCCTGAACCAGAAGCTCGAGGCTCAGCGCGCCAAGGACGCCGAGAAGGGCGCCAAGGACCGCGAGAAGGCCGCGGTCAAGTCGGGCGACAACATCGTCAAGGCGCTCAACAAGGAACTCCGCGAGCACGAGAAGGTCGAGAAGTCGAAGACCAAGCTCACGGAGCGCGAGGCCGCAGCGCGCGTGAAGGTAGAGACGAAGTCCGCGGACGACATCCGCCGATTCGTCGAGCGCTCGGAGGCTGCCACCGCGCAGCACGCGATGCAGCAGCGCCGGCAGGCCGCCTCGCAGGCGCAGCGCGACGCACGCCAGTTCGCGCGAGACCGCGCGTTCGAGGAGCGCCGCCTCTACAAGGGGCTCGCAACCGGCGTGTCGGAGGGCCTCGGTGGCGCGCTGAACTACAGCGCCGGCCTCGTCTCGCGCGGCGCGCGCGGCATCGCGTCCGGCATGGGCCTCGAGCGCGGCTACGACGTGTCCGACATCGTCGGCGAGAAGATGCGCGTCGACCAGCTCATGCAGTCGATCTCCATCGAGGCGCGCAACGCCGGCACGTCGTTCGGTGGCGCGGGCTCGTTCGACAAGCGGGCGGGCACCGCAAAGCTGGCATCGGTCGCGAAGGACACCGGCTACACGCAGGAGGAACTCGGGGGCGCGCTCGACGCCTACTCCGAGAAGGGCTCCGGCGCGACGGGCCTCCGCGACCTCGACAAGATCGCGATGCAGTCCCGGGCGATGGGCGCCGACCCGGCGTCGGTCGCGCGGCTGCGCGCGAACCTCGGCATGCACGGCATGTCCTCCGACGCGCAGGACAGCTTCATCGCGCGCATGCACTTCGTCGGCAAGACGGGCGTGTTTCGTGCGTCCGACATGGCCGCGCAGTCCGAACAGATGCTCGCGGCGTTCGGGCCCGACATCGAGAAGGGCGGCAACAACTTCCTGGCCTTCGCGAACGAGGCTCGCAAGAGCACCGGCGGCGGCGCGCAGGCCCGCACCGCGTTCGACTCCGCGCTCGACACGGTCGACAAGAAGCGCTCGAAGATTGAGGCGCTCGGCGTCAAGTACGCGGACGCGAACGGCGAGAGCCGCGACAAGGTCGAGATCATCAAGGACATCATCGCGGCCGAGGGCGGCGACCGAACGCGGCTCTCGAAAATCTTCGACCCGTCGCGCAGCGGCAAGGCGATCACGACGCTGGTCGACGCCTACAACGGCAAGAACCCCGCCGTGCCGGGCATGAAGGGGCACGCCGCGATGGACGCGCTCCTCGCGGGCGACGAGTCGCTCAAGAACGCCAACATGGGCGAGATGCAGAAGGACGCGAACGAGGCGATGTCCTCGCAGTCCGTGCAGGTCGCGAAGGCGATGGAGTCGCTCCGGCAGAAGATCGGCGAGAAGCTCCTCCCCATCATCGACAGGCTCGTCGAGAAGCTGCCGAAGTTCCTCGAGAGCCTCGACGCCGTCACCGGGTGGATCACCAGCCACCCCCTCGCGTCCGCGGGCGCGGCGGTCGGCGGGTCGCTGGCCTTCGGGTTCGCGAAGCAGGGGCTGCAGGTCGCCGCGAACAGCGGGGCCCGGTACCTGGCCGGCAAGCTCGTGAACACCGTCCCTGGCGCCGGTGGCGTGCTCGGAGGGGCCATCGGGAACGCCATCGCCGGTGCTGGCGGCGGCTCGCCCGTCTACGTCACGAACTGGCCGGGCGGCGGCATCGGGGGCGGCCTCAGCCTGCCTGGTGGCGGCGGGGCGCTCGGCGGGGGCGCTCTCTCGGAAGGCGCGCTCGCGGCGGCCGGGTCGGCGTCGGGCGCTGCCGTCATGGGCACCGCGATCGCGGCGGCTGTGAGCCTCGCGATCATCGCGGCGATCGGCGACGGCGTGGTCAACAACCACGACACCTCGGGCAAGCCGAAGGTGAGCCGAGAGGCGACCGAGGAGGACAAGGCCGAACTCGCCGCCGGACGCGCTGCCGAGAAGGAAAAGAAGGAGACGATCGAGAACACGATCGCCTACGGCACCAACCCCACGGGCGACAACAAGGACGTGTGGAAGGCGGGGCGAGACCTCGACGCCGCGCGCGGGAAGAAGTGGGCCTACGAGGCGCTCGCCAAGGACGCCGTCGTCGAGACCCGCGAGATGTACGGCCCCGGGCAGGGCGCCAAGGGCAACACCGCGATGTGGGCGCAGACGGGCGGCGACGGCTCCGGCGTGGTGGGCAACTTCCACAAGGAGCTGAAGGAGGCGACCAAGGCCATGGAGAACTTCAAGAACGCCGCGCGCGAGGCTAAGGGCGGCTTCTCGGTGTTCAAGGGGCCGGGCGTCTGATGCCGTACTACCGCGCCTACTTCGCATCGCGCGCGCTCGCGGAAGAGGCCGAGTCGGTGGCCATCGCCAACATCCGCGCCGACTACGCCGCGATCGCGCTGCTCGACCCCGACATCGCGGGCGGCCTCGCGGTCGCGACGGACGCGCCGACATCGCGCTTCGAGTGCACGAGCGTCACGCCGCTCCCCGCGGGCGCCGTGCCGGTTGGGACGCAGACGTACAGCACCGTCACGTGGCTCGTGACGACGCCGGACGGCATGCCGTCGACCTGCAGCTCGATCATGCCGGACACGAACGCACCCGTGGTTGGCGGCATCGAGTACCACGCCGTCGGGGCCCCTCTCGATTGGCAGACGCGGGTCGCGGCAGCGGGTGACGGGCGCTGGCTCGTCGAGCTGTACACGACGCCGCTGGGGAGCTGAGCATGGCCGACGAGACCATCTTCGAGACGCTGCAGGAGGGGAGCTACGACGGCATCGTCATCCCCGTGCAGAGCATCCGGCTCTCGACCGGCACGCGACAGGTGTTCCACGAGTACGTGTTCCGCCCCGGCGCCGACATCGAGCCGACGGGGCGCGAGCCCGTCACCGGGATGCTGACGGCCACGTACGTGAACGACCTCGAAGACGTGGGCGGCACGAACGACCTGTGGCCGGGCGCTCTTACCCTGCTGCGATCGCGCGCCCAGGAGCAGAAGGCGGGCCCGCTCGTCATCCCCACGCTCGGCACGCTCCCCTTCGCGTTCATCCACGTGGAGGAGAACTACACCGAGGGGCTCGTCGACGGCGCGACCGTGACGATCTCGTTCGCCGAGGACTCGTCTGCGCAGTTCAGCAACCTCGGAGTGAAGAGCGCGCGGTCGAACCTGTCCGCGGCCGCCGAGAAGGCCGACGCCGCAGTCCCATCGAGCGCGCTCGCCAGCGCCCTGAGCGGCCTCGACGACAACGGCAGCGGCTCGATGTCGTTCGCCAACGCCGTCGCGAACGTCCTCGGACAGCTCGAGCAGGCGCAGGACAGCATCGCGCGGCCGATCCGCCAGCTGCAGCAGATCGCGCAGGCCGTCGACGACGTGATCGGTGCGGTCTCGTCGCTGATGTCGCCGAGCAGCTGGGAGGCGTTCGAGGCGCTCCGCGACCTCAAGTCGACGGCGCTCGCCGCGGCCGACGAGGTCTCGCGCGCGCAGGATCTCAGGAGCTACCGCACGCCCGTGACGACGAACATCGCCGCGATCGCGCTGGCGACGAAGAACACGATCGACGAGCTGCTCGCGATCAACGTCTTCGAGGACGCGAACGACATCGACGCGAACACCTCGCTGCTCGTCTTCGTTCGCTGACCTCGCGACCACCATCCAGCACCGCGAGCGCCGCACGCGCTCGTGCCGGTGACGTATGCCCATCGACTGGAAGAGCCCGAACGCGACCAACGTCGTGGTCGAGGTCGACGGAGTCGCGTTCGACTTCTTCCACGACTACCACGTGGGGATCGACCTGCTGAACCCCGGCGGGGAGTTTCACTTCGTCGCGTCGCAGATCGCAGGCAAGCGCGGCGTGCGCGAGAACCTTGGGCCGAAGGGGCTCTCTCCCGGCCGCAAGTCCCGCGTGTCCGTCGTCACGCAGTACGCGACGACGCTGCAGCACACGGGCCGCATCTACGACGTCGTGTACGAGGCGGCGCCGAAGCAGGGCTCGCTCGTGCGCGTCATCGTGCGCGACCACATGCACGCGCTCGTGCAGGCCGACGCGATGCCGAGCCTGTCGCTCGACAACGCCTCGCTCGCCGACGTCATCAAGGCCGTGGCCGCGCCGTTCGGCTTCTCGTCCGCCAACATCACGATCGACACCGACGCGAGCCGCTCGATCCTGACCGGCAAGGCCGTCGGTGGCGCCACGCTCTCCGCGCAGGCGCCGGTGGACCTCGAGTCGTACAAGGTCGACCAGGCGCTGCCGAACGCGGGCGAGAGCGGCTTCGGCTTCATCACGCGGCACGCGCGCCGGTTCGGCCTGCTCGTGTGGGGGACGCCGGACGGGAAGCTCGTCGTCGGCCGCCCGAACTACACGCAGAAGCCGCTCTACGAGTTCGTGCTGAAGCAGGCGAACAAGGGCATCAACAACAACGTCAAGCACGGCTCGCGGCACCTGTCGTTCGCGCAGCGGCCGAGCGAGATCCACGTCTACGGCAAGACCTTCGGCGGGGACTTCTCGCGCTCGCACGTGCACGAGGTCGTCTACGACGAGGAGGTTCGCGCAGCGGGCATCTACGCGCCGATGACGGTCCACGACCACAACGCGCGCGACTCCGCGCAGGCGCGCGAGCGTGGGGCGTACGAGCTGGGGAAGCGGAAGCAGACCAGCGACATCGTGCAGATGACGATGCGCGGGCACTGCGGCATCGACGGTGCAGTCTACGCGATCGACACCATCGGCAACGTGCAGTTCGACTCCGCCAACGTCGACTCGGGCATGTACCTGACCAAGCGCACCTTCATTGGCGCCAAGGCCAACGGCCGCGAGACGACCGTCACGCTCGTGCCGAAGAACTCGATCGTGCTCGGAGAGGGCGCCCGATGAAGCTCGAATTTGCGACGGCGTACGGGCACCGTTTCACGACGACGAACAAGGCGCTGCAGTTGCAGTGCGTGACCGACGTGACCGGCGGCAACGCGAACGCGTCGCGGGGCGCGTACGGCGACTGCATGGTCGGCTCGTGGTGCCTGATCGCCCCGCCGGCTGCGCCCACCGTCGACACGGCCGGCAACGTCACATCGGCGTGCGAGGTCGCGGGCGTCCAGGTCGGTGACCAGATCATCGCCCTGGGCCAGCGCGACGTCCGGTGGAGCAAGTTCGGGCAGGACGCGAAGCCGGGCGAGGTCGCGCTCTTCAACGCGTGGGGCGCGCGGCTCTTCCTCGGGCAGAACGCCATCGCCATCAACGCGCGCGGCGCGTTCATCTCCTTCGACTACGCCAACAAGAAGGTCGGGATCGCGGGCTACTCGGCGACGCCGGGCGGGGGCGCGCCCTACTTCACGATGGACACGCTCTCGGCGGGCATGGTCTCCGCGACCGGCGGCGCGTCGGTGAACGTGAAGGACGATCAGGCGACGCTGAGCGGCGCGAGCATCTCGCTGAACGGCGGCACCGTCGTCATCGGCACCGGAGCGACCGACTTCGTCGCGCTCGCGTCGCTCATCATGGCGGAGCTGAACGTCATCAAGTTCTACCTGAACACGCACTACCACAACGTGCCCGCGCTCGGTGCCAGCTCCACGCCGTTCATCGTGCTCGTGGGTCCGGCGCCAGCCGCGTACAACCCCGGCCCGGTCGCGTCGACGCGGGCGAAGTGCGCCTAGAGCGACGTCGCGACGAACGATGACGCCGGTACTTCCTCGAGCGCAGCGAACGTCAGGTTGCTCGGCGTAGACCAGATGTAGAGGCCGGTGGCCAAGGTGCACGCGCCCGCCTGCATCACGTAGAACGCGCTCGGCGTGCGCACCGAGTGCCCGCGTCGGACGTGCGCGCCGCCAGCCTCGTCGACGATGCCGAGCATGGGCAGGTTGATGTCGGCGCCAGGCAGGAGCGGAGTGGCCACGAATGTCGCGTCTGGCGAGCACGCCCATCCTGGGTAGGCGACGACGGGCCCGCGCGCGATCGGCAGACACCGGAGCGAGCCATCAGCGTGGCGCGCGAACGCACACGGCGCTGGCGACACGAGGACGCCAGCCGGCGGGGCCGAGTCGAAGCAGCCCTTGCCAGGCATCCAGTACAGGCGCGGCGCCCCCGACTCGCATCGATGCTGCTCGAGCACGAGCGGGTCGGCGGGCGTCTCCGGCGCGACGTCGGGGGTCGCGTCCACAGCACCGGCCTCGAGCGCGTCCATGGCCGACGCGTCACCGTCGTCGGCAGCCTCGGGCGCAGCATCTGCAGCGACCTCGGCGGGCGCATCGCGACCGCTCGTGTCGGCCGCAGCCTCGACGTCCGGCGTCGTCGCGGTGTCGGCGATCTGCGCGTCGCCTCCCGTGTCGGGTGCGGCGGCGAAACCTGGCGTGCTGGACGAGCAGCCACCGAGAGTGACGGCGAGTGACGCGGCGGCGAGCGTTCTACGAGAGAGCATCACCGCTGAACCTTACCAGGCGCAGCGCTTCGTCAAGGGGACGCGCCAATGAGCTGCGGATTCGCGCTGCTGGCGCTGCCCCTCGGGGGGCTCTCTCTTCCTGGCGTCCCGCTCCCCGCTCTGCCGAGCGTGCCAAGCGCGCCGGCCATCCCGTTTCCTGGCGTCGACCCGCCACCGCCGGCCCTCCCGTCTCCGGTCGCCGGCCTGACGCTGCCTGGCGTGCCGCTGCCGGCGGTCCCTGTGCTCCCGACGGCGCCGCCCGTCCCTTTCCCCGGCACTGACGTCTCGTCGCTCCTGGGAGCCATTCCGGGGCTCTCGCTGCCCGGCGTGCCGGTGCCCGCGCTCCCTTCCGTGCCGTCCGTCCCGCCCTGCCCCATCCCATGAGCTTCGGCCTCGACCCCTTCGGCACCGACCCGCTCGGCGCGGTATTCGACGCCACGTCTGCGTCTGCAGACGTGATCGCGGCGACCGCTGCGCAGTGCCGCGTGCTTGGGCTGAATGGCGACTACGAGCGGGCCGACGACGGCGTGAACCTTCGCGACGCGGACGACCCCATCGGCGAGGAGGTCTACTTCCGGCTCGCCACGGCGATGGGCTCGTACTCTGGTGACGTGACGCTCGGGAACAGCGTCGCGACGATCAAGGTCGCGACGGCGAGTTCGCCGGTGGCCATCCGCGACGCGGCGCTGCGGGCGCTCGAGCCGATGCGCACGCGCGGCGTCATCACGGCGATCACGGTCGACGTCGCGACGAACACGCAGCAGGGCACCACGCGCGGCGAGTACCGCGTCTCGTACCAGAAGACCGGCGTCCGCCGGTGATTGGGGCACGATGACGACCTCGGAGTTCTACACCCCGACGCGCGACAAGATCGTCGCGGACTACCTGCGGGACATCGCGCTCGAGATCCCCGATGCGGTGACCGGCGACGGCTCCGACTACCTCGCGACGGGCAACGCCCTCGGCAACGCGCTCCTCCCCATCTACGCGAACGGCGAGTTCAACGCGCGCGAGTCGATGCCGGACCTCGCCACCGACAAGGGCCTGACGCGCTGGTCGCGCGCGACGGGGATGCCGAAGCTCGGCGAGCAGTTCTCAGAGGGGACCGTCATCGTCAGCGCATCGTTCGGCACGAGCGTGCAGGACGGGCAGCAGCTGCGGAACCCCGCGACGCGCGCGCTCTACAAGACGGTCGGCGACACGGCGATCTCGCCGATCACGCTGCAGGGCCGCGCGTACGTCGTCGCCCTCGCGACTGGCCCCGCAAGCGACCTCGTCTCGCCCGCGACGCTCGAGTTCATCTCCGTTCCGCCGGGCGTGTCTCCGACGGCCAGCGTCGAGGCCATCTCCGGCGGCGCCGCCGCGTGGAGCACGCCCCGCTGGGCGACCGAGATCATGCGCTCGATGCGCGCGCGTGCCGCCGCTGGCAACGTGGCGCACATCCAGGCGCTCGCGATGGCCGTCCCTGGCGTCGAGCAGGCGTTCGTCTACCCCGCGCTCCGCGGCTCCGGCACGAACGACGTCATTATCACCACGACGGCCGCAGCGGGCACGCGCATCGCGGGCCGGTCGTTGCTGATGAAGGTGAGCGCGGCGATCCGCTTCGGCATCCGCTCGCCAGGCGGAGACCTCATTCCCGGGCTGCCGGCGCACACGTTCAACCGCACGACCATCTCGGCCGTCATCCAACTTCCGACGAACCTGCTGCTGCGGCTGAAGGCGTCGAAGGCCAACCCGTTCACGGCGTGGCCGCCCGCTCCGCCGGTGGGCGCTGACCCACTGCTGTACCTCTACACGGTCACCGCATCGACCTCCCCCACGAGCTTCACCGTCGCAGCGCCGGGGGTCGGCGCCCCCGTGAAGCCCGCTGTCGGAACGACGGTGTGCCTCTTCTTCCCGTCCGTCGGGTTCGTGAAGTCGACGATCACGTCGATCAGCGCGGGCGCTTCGCCGTGGACGATCACTACCGCGGCGTGGTCTTCGACGCCGAGCGAGACGACCGTCCCTGGCGGCTCCTCGATCATGCCGTGGAGCCCGATGCTCGCGCAGCTCGTGGCCCCGCACGTGGTCGGCTCTGCGGGGGCATCGGGCATCATCTCCGACTACTTCGCGTCTCTCGGCCCAGGCGAGATGACGCCGCTGCTCGCGGGCGACGTCACGCGGCGCTGCCGCTGGCCCCGGCAGAGCGACAAGAACCCTGTGTCGGGCGTCGTCGAGTGGCCCACCGACGTCGGCGGACGGCTCGCCTCGGCCATCTTCGACGGCACCGATGCGCAGGACGTTTCGGTCGCCGCGATGGCGGGCTCCGTGCTGACGCCGCCGGTCCCGCTGGCCTCGTACATCGGCACGCCGCCCACCGTTCTGCGGGTGGGGCAGCTGACGGTATCCCCGCTCCCGTGAGGCACGAATGACGCCCCCGTCTCTCCCGTACTCGCGCCCCACGTCGGACACCTACGGGCCCGACCTGCAGAACGACGGCCTCGTCACGCGCCCGACCTACGAGTTGGACGCGACGGCGTGGAACCGCGCGAAGGCGGACCTGGCCGCCGCGGCGCTGATGGTCCACCTCGTGCGCGCTCGCGTCACGAATGCCGGGACCGCCGCCGTCGCCGACGCGACGCCGATCGCGGCTGCGTCGATCACGGCGACGCGCGTCGGCGCGGGGCACGTGCAGGTCACGATGCCGAACGGCCTCGTGCCGCGGTTCGCCTCGTTCAGCTGCCCCGTCGCCAACACTGTCTGCACCTGGAGCTACGCGATCGCGGGCCAGGTGATCGACGTCTACACCTTCGTCAGCAGCGGCCCCATCGCGCTGACGGACGTGGACTTCGTGATCGAGGTCTCGTGACCGCGCTCGGCCGATGGGGCGGGATGCCGCTGCGCATGGGCGGCGGGCGCTCCGACGCGCAGGCCATCTACGAGACGCTCCGCGACTCGATGGGCTCGGCGCACAGCAAGGACGACTCGACCCTCGGCAACCGCGAGCGGCGCTGCATGGCGCTGGCGCTCGCTCGAGCGAAGGCCCACCAGACGCGCGGCGCGATGCAGTCGCTCCCTGAGACCGCGACGGACTACCTCCCGCGCTGGGAGCGGTGGCTGCAGGTCCCGGTCGACACGACCTCCCCGATGCACCTCCGACGCGCCGTCTGCACGGGCGCGCTCGCCGCCAACCTTCCGCCGACCGAGGACAACATCGCCTCGGCCTGCTCCACCGCGCTCGGCGGCGAGGCGGTGCGCGTGACCACGGGCCGCGTCCCGGTCGCGCAGATGTGGGCCGCGAGCTTCTACCGGCCTGCGCTGAGCGAAGTCCTCGGCGCCGGGCAGCTCCGCGCGGGGCTCCACTACGTCTACGGGGTCAACGAGGTCCCGATGGACCCGTCGACCGGCTACGACGTGGCGATCTACGTCGACGACCCGTTGTCGATCACGCTCGCGGCGGACGGCTCGGCGATCTCGGTGGGCGGGTACGGAATCCCGCTGACGTTCCGCTACTACATGTCGCACGCACCGGGCTCGACGGATGCCTCGTGGGTCGCGGACGGGAACGGCGAGCCGATCACGCTCGGCACCTACCCGACCGAGCGGCCCGACCGGAACGCGCAGCACTACGCGATCATCGTCAGCGACACGACGGCCGCGAACGACGCGAGCCTCGCGAAGCTGCACACGGTGCTCGGCCCGATGCTCCCGGCCGAGGCCACCTACGACGTCATCAGCTCGCAACCGTTCGTGCTCGGGCCCGCAGGCTCGCCGCTCGGGCGCGGAGGACTCTGATCCATGGCGACCGGGACCAGCAACCTGAAGTCGGCGCTCGTCTCCGGCTCGACGCTCGCCGCGGAGCAGGTGGACGACCTGACGACGCTGCTCGCGCGGGCTGACGACGAGACGATCTACGACCTCTACGACCTCGAGCCGCCCGCGGCCGCGACGTCCACGTTCGTGAACACGGGGTACATCCCGCTGCACCCGGGCGCGCTCGTCACCGAGGACGCGTTCTCGCGCCTCGTGTGGATCGCTCCCGCGCGGTGGTGCCGCTCCTCGACGAGCACGACGACGCCACGCCGCATCCTGTCGGGCACCGTCGACGCGCTCTCGTCGCTCGCGCTCCCCACGATCGCGCCGGCCGGAAAGTGGCGCATCGAGTTGCTCTACGCGCAGCTCACGTACGTCGACGCATCGGAGCCGACAAAGGGCACCTTGGTCACGTACTTCTGGGCGACGTCCCCCGCCGACGCGAACATCGGCTCCCCCGCGAACGTCGCGACGTTGCCGGCGAACACCTCGACGAGCTGGAACATCCCCGTTCGCTACGTGAAGAACGTGGCGGCCGCGACGCGGACGTACCAGTCCGACATCCTCTCGCCGACGCCCACCGCAGCGGGCGGGCTCGATGGCCGGCTTCGGCGGCGCGCTGGCGCTGGCACGATGGACGCGCAGCGCAGCTACTCCTCGATCGCGCAGTCGCTCGCGACGCTGGTCGCCGCGAACACGATCACGTCCACGATCACCCCCGCGCGCGTCCACAAGGGCGACGCAGACACCGTGTTCCGGGTGTTCAAGGTCATTGCCGGCTCGACCGGCGGCACGAGCGGAGCCACCGTCGCCATCGACCTCGACGACACGCGCGACTGGCGCAACGCCGACTTCCTGACGCTCTGGAACGTCCCGTTCTACACCGGGTGGGAGTTCGGCGAGGAGCCCACCACGGTCAACACCGCGGCGTCCCGCCAGATGCCGTCGCTGTTCACGTCGATCGCCAACATCAGCGGCGCGCTCTTCGTCCAGTTCGGCCAGTCGTTCGAGCCGTGGGGCGGGTCCGGCACGCAGGCGTTCGCCGCGAAGCTCGTCCTCAACGACACGCACGGCCTCGCGCAGATCGTGGGCACGCCGTACCTCGCGGCGGGTGACCACGTCGAACTCGTCGTCGACATGACGACCGGCAAGCTGCAGCTGCAGCGCACCATCGCAGGGTCGTCCACTGGCGTGCCGATCACCGTCTTTCTGTTCGCCGTATTTCCCAACAGCCGCTGATCGGAACATCCGCAATGCCCAACATGCCGCACGCAAACCCAATCTATGGAGCGTCCGAGGCGTTGAGGATCTCCAACCTCGCACAGACCCTCGACACCTCGACCGGACTTCCCACTCGCGTGACGTCTGGCCCGGTATACGCACGATGCTGGGGCGATTCTATCACCGAGTCCGTCTCGAACCCGATCGCTGGCAATCCAGGCTATCGCGGCACTCTCCAGCAGCTAGACCGCACGAGCGGCTACACGCTGCGGATGCTAGGCACTCGCCTAACTGGCTGGGTTCCCGCGAACGCCGCGAGCACGGGGCCCGCAACGTACGCTCCCGGGTCGTCGCGAAACGAGGGCGTCAGCGGCAACACCATCGAGCAGGTTACTGCTAGGGTGCCGCCCGCCATCGCGACGGAGCTTGCGCGTACGGGTCGCGTCGCTGACGTCGAGTTCGTCATGGCGGGGACCAACAACTTCGGCGCGGGCGACTCGAACGCGACGATGTGGACGAAGCTCCTCGCGCTCGTCGACGCGATCCGAGCGGCCAACGCGACCGGGTGGATCGTTGTCTGCTCGGTGCCCGAGGTGCCTGCATACGCAGCGCTGCGAGCGTCGTACAACGCCGGCATCCAGGCGAACGTCACGGACCTGCGCGACGCGAAAGTGATCTACCTCGACACCTGCAGCGACTTCACCGACGCCGAGCAGGGCATCACCGCCGGCCCGACCGTCGATGGCCATCCGAGCCCGCGCGGTCACCAGACCATCGGCTCGCGCATGTACGATTGGTTCCGGTCGATCTACTCGTTGCCGGTCGGCAAGCCGTCTCCTCGGCCGTTCGTGGCGGGGCTCGCGGGCGGCAGCATCTCGATCACGGAGACGAACTCACAGGTCTACTGGCCGAGCAACCCCGCGACGCTCGCGACGCCGTTCTCGACGGCCGTTGCTGGGACCAAGCGGGTCCTCATGGGGATCAACTTCCTGCCGACGACGCTCAGCGCCGCGGCACGATCGATCTTCATGTACTCGGACTATGGCGCGAACAAGGGCTTCATGGTCGCGGCAAACGCAGACGTTCTGAGCCTCTACATGCCGGGCTCAGGCGGTCCGTTCGCGAGCGGGTACGGCGTGCTCCGGCGCGGCCTTCGTCAGCGGATCTGGTTCCACTTCGACGACGCAGAGGGCGGGATCGGGACGCTGTTTGCGACGCCTGCGGGCCGCCCCGTCATCGTCGCTCAGGGCGTGTGCTCGTCGCTGCCGGTGTGGTCGAGCGGGACCGCCGCGGACTACCTGATCGTCGGCGCGGCGAGTGCGAGCATCCTCGCGTATCCCGGACTGTACGACTCGTTCGAATGCTGCGCGGGTAGCGCCGTCCCACATCTCGACGATCTGCTTCCGTGCTTGGAGGCGAACTACTTCGAGCACGCGGCGCTCCCCGGTCGCAAGGCGTACCTGCCGCTGAATGAGGGCACGGGCGCCGTGTCCGCCACGGCCGACGCGATGAACGGCACGAACATGGGCGCATCGGTATTCGGCGCCGGCGCAGGGTGGGCGTTCCGGCCGAATCCGTGGGACGCGCTCGTCGGCGAGCAGAAGGGCACATTTGTCGTCAACGGCGCGACAGGCGTCGTCGTCCCGGTCGCCGGCATGGTCGCGGGCGACGAGGCCGACATTCAGATCACGCGCATCGCCACCGGCGGCACGCCTGGCGCGGTGCCGTACGTCGTCTGCGCGGCGGGTCAGTTCACGGCGACGGGCATCGCGGCGGACACCAGCACGTACGCGTGGCGCTGGCGACCGTGACCACCACCGCCCGGCCCGCGGCGGGCTGGGAGATGAGATGAGCGACGATGCGCCCGACCCGCAGGACACCGTCACGAACCCCCACTACCTAGTCGGGCTCGTGACGGGCGTCCTGCTAGGCAACACGCCGCTATTCATCTGGTGGGCCAGCACGCACCTGCTCATGTGGTGGCGCTCGCTACCGATCTGACTGAATGCCCGCGCCGAGCGCGAGCCGATTGGCTACTACCGCGGGCCGCGTGCTCGCTTGGGTGACGCATGCCTGTTCCCATGATTCTCATCGATGGGCTGCAGCCTCCTCCGCTCGGCAGCAAGGCGAACGGCACGAAGACGCTGAACGCCAGCTCCGTGATTTCGCTGCAGTCGACGGCGGGGATCGATTCGATCGAGTACCGCCTAGTGACGCCGAGCGGCGCGACTACGTCTTTGGGCAGCTCCACGCCGTCGCGGCCGTTCACTACGACGCTCGGTCCGTTCGACAAGGCGGGCACGTACCGACTGACGGCGATCGCGAACGCGTCGGCCTCGCAGACGTCGCAGATCGCCATCACGGTGCTGTCGGCGGTCGCGGGGCTCCGCATCCCCGGGGCGCGCGAGCAGTCGCAGTGGGACCCGGTCAACGGGTGGTTTCCCGACATCGAGTCGCTCTACCTGTTCGTCGACGGCATGGGCTACGGGCGCACGCCGGGGTACGCCTCGCTCGTCACTCCCCCGCTCGCCTCGACGTTCACCGCGAACCCGAGCAACGGCGCGGGCGCGTCGCTGGTCGACATCAGCGGCGGCGGGCTGCTGCTCAGCGGCGCGAAGGGCGCCTCCGACGACAGTAAGAGCGCAGGGTTCTACCGGGCCAAGAGCGGCACGAAGACGCTGACGGTGTGCCTCCGCCACGCACTGACCGACACGGGCGGAGTGGCCGGCGCGAATGCCGCAGTGGGCCTCTACTTCGGCGAGTCGGCAACGGGTCGAATCAAGACCTTCCGCTCGTTCAGCGGCGCCCTGCCGACGCAGCTCTTCTTCAACTCGTACACGAACCCCGTGACTGCGGTCGGCGGCGGCGCGGTGCTTGGCGTTGCGCTCGGTAGCACATATTGGCTGCGGCTCATCGACGACGGCACGAACATCGTCGGCAGCTTCTCGATGAACGGGAAGAACTGGACGCAGGCGTGCACCGAAGCGCGCGGAACCTTCCTGTCGACCACGCCCGGCGGTGACCGAATGGGGCTCGCCGTCTTCGGCTTCTCGTCGGCGTTGCAGGCCGAGATTCTCAGCTACTCCGAGACCTGATCGCGCCACGGCGCGCACGTGACGGCTGCCCCGAAAAGGGTGCGGCCTGGGAGAGATCCATGCAGCTCGTCGACTCCGCTCGCGCGTTCATCGTCGCGCACCCGTACATCGTCCTCGCCTACTTCGTGACCTTCGTGACGTCGCTCGCCGTGCGCACGCTGCACGCCGCGAAGTTCGAGGCCTTCGAGAAGGAGCACCCGGTGGTCGGTGGCGCGCTGCACGTCGCGTTCGGGTTCCTGTCGAACGCCGACCAGGTGCGGCGCGGCGCGGTGCTCATCCTCGGCGCGCTCGGCGTGAAGCTCCCCGACCCGAAGGCCGACGACCCCGACGAGCCGCCGACCGCGGGGGCCGTCAACACGTCGCGCCTCTTGCTGGCCGGCGCGACCGCGATGCTCGCGCTGTCGCTCACGACCGGCTGCGGCTCGATGCGTTTCGCCCCCCCGGTGTCCGCTGGCGGCGTTCCCGGCGCTGCGATCGAGGTGTCGACCCCGGAGCGCTGCTCGCAGCTCGACGACCGCCACACGACCTACGGCATCGTCGCGGCCGGCGCGGGCGCGGGCGCTGGCGTCACCGGCCTCGCCGCGGGGCTGTCGGCGAACGGGCGGCTCGGCCTCGGCATCGCTGCCTTGGCGGTCGGCATCGTCTCCGCCGCGACAGCCAAGGGCGCGCAGGACACCGCCGCGACGTTCGTCCGTGAGGGCTGCGGCTCGATGGCCGCGCAGCCGGCGAAGGCGAGCCGCTGATGCGCGCGTTCATCCACACCGCCTACGCGCTCGTGCTGGCGGCGACGCTCGCTGCGGGCGCGACGGTCGGCGTCTCGGCGTGCGCGCCGAAGTGCCAGGGCTGCGGCGTCGCGCACCCCGAGGAGCCCGTCACCGACGCCGAGGCCGTCACCGCCTGCACCGCGGCGGCAGCGAAGATGGACGAGCTGAAGTGCCGCGAGGCACGGCCGGACTACCGCGAGTGGTGCACGTACGAGATCGCCAACGGCGTGCCGTTGCGGCCCGTGTGCGTGTCGCACGTGACCGACTGCTCGCAGGTCGACGGGGTGTGCCGATGACGATCAAGTGCGGGCATCGCGTCTCCGGCACCGATCGCATGGTCGCCGCGTTCGAGCGCTTCGGCGCGCGCGCGGCGCTCCAGGTCGTGCACGCGGGCGATCGCGTCGAACTCGAGGAGCGCACCCCGATCAAGGATCAGGGCCAGGCCGGCTCGTGCGTCGCGCACGCGGGCTGCACCTCGATGGAGCACGTCATGGCGGCGCCCGTGCCGCTCGCGTGCCTCCAGGCCTACTACGACTGCCGCCTGCAGGTCGGCGAGCAGTGCGTCGACGAGGGGTCGTGGCCGCATGTGTTCGTGCAGGTCGCGAGCAACATCGGCGTGTGCACCGAGGCCGAGTACCCCTACGACCTCGACCAGCTGTTCACGCGCCCCACCGACTTCAGCTACCAGCGCGCCTACGATCACCGCGTCCTGACGGGCGTGGCGCTCGGCGCAGACTTCGACCCCGTCGACGACGTCGAGCGCTACGTCCGCGCGGACGTGAAGCCCTTCGGCGGCTGGCCCGTCGACGACGCGTTCCTCGGGTGGACCGGCGACGGCATCTACGACGGCCCGAGCGGACCGAGCCGCGGCGGCCACTCGATGGCGGTCGCGGGGCTCGAGGTCCGCAGCGACGGCACCCGCGCGTTCAAGCTGCAGTCCTCGTGGCGGCGCTCGTTCGGCGCGAACGGGTACGTGTGGGTCTCGGAGAAGTTCTTCCGCCAGGGCAGCGACTTCGCGGCCTTCACGAAGATCGGGGCGCCGTAACATGGCGCTCGCCTCGTCCGCCGCCTACGCGTGCCAGTTCGTCGCCGAGGCGTCCGACTTGCCGCACCTCGCGCGGTGCCTTCGGGCGCATCGCGATGTCGTAGCCGAGTCGGTGTGCGAGGTGCCCGAGAGTCATCGCGTTTTCTACGGCCTCGACGAGCTGCTCGTGTCGCACGCCGAGGTAGCTGCCGCGGACCTGGCGGTGCGGATGGAACTCGGGCGCGTGGCGAGCGCGCATCGGTGGCCGGCATGAGCCCGCCGCGCGACGACGCCGCCACGCTCGACCGCCGCATCCGGCCCCGCTGGCTCCGCGGCTTCGACGTGTCGAAGTTCCAGCTCGAGATCGACTTCGTCGCGGCGCGCGCGGGCGGCATCCGCTTCGGGTGGATCCGCGAGGGCGAGTCGACGTGGGGCACGCCCGACGATCGATGGCTCCAGAACTGGCCAGCCTGCCACGCGGCGGGCATCCCCTGCGGGCCGTACCACCCGGTGCACGGCGACGCGCCCGGCCGCGACCAGGCGCGCATCCTCCGCGACCGGTGCAAGAACTGGGAGCACGGGCGCGACCTTCGCCCCGCGATCGACCTCGAGACCCGGGGCGGCGCGCCGCTGCACGAGGCCGAGGCGATGGCCGAGGAGACCGAGCTCCTCTTCGGCGTCGCCCCGATCCTCTACGTGGGGAAATGGTTCGCGCGGGAGATCGGGCTGACGCGCTCGTCGCCGCTCGCGAAGCTCCTGCTCTGGCTCCCCGCGTACGACACCGCCACGCCGGAACTCCCCGACGCGTGGGACCGCTGGCACGTCTGGCAGTATTCGGGCAACGGGCGCGCGCCCGGCGTGTCGACCGCGTGCGATCTGAACGTCGTGCGGACGCGCGCTGACCTCGACGAGATCCTCGACGTCTCCGCGATGGGCCCGGCCGAGACGATGCGGTCGCCGTCGCCAGACGTCGCCACCATCACCGAGGCCGAGCGCGCCGCGCGCGAGCTCGATGGGGTACCGTGAAGCTCCGCCCCGTCACCGCCGACGACGGCGTCGAGCGCGTGCGCTTCGACTGCCCGGGATGCGAGTCCCCGCACGTGCTGCCCGTGACCGGCGCGCGCGCGTGGGGATTCAACGGCGACCACGCCGCGCCGACGTTCACGCCGTCGATCCTGATCACCTACACGGGCGAGGACGAAGGCTGTCCGGTGCGTGAGGTCTGCCACTCGTTCGTGACGCTCGGCCGCATACAGTTCCTCGGCGACTGCACCCACGCGCTCGCAGGGCTGACGGTCGACCTGCCGGAGGTCCCGTGAGACCCGATCCTCGCGCCGAGCCCGACGACGCTCCCGACACGCTCCCCGCGCCGCCGCCCGTGCACCCGCGCCACGCGCTCCCGCCGCCGGCGCCGTCGAGGGGGCCCGTCACGCGTCCGAGCTCGCCGCGCGCCCTCCGCATCGCCGACATCCTCGCGGAGGGCCGGCGCGCCGCCGGGCTGCCCGAGGAGCCAACGCCCGAGGAGCCCTGATGCCTGCGCTTGCGACACCTCCCCCGCTCCGTCTGCTCTCCCCGCTCCCGCCGCCGCAGTCCGACCCGCCGCCGCAGTCCACCGTTCGACCCACCACGCCGGCAGTACTGCCGGAGGGGATCCTCTCTGTGAGCGACACCGCGCAGATCTACGACCTGCTGACGAAGATGGACGGCAAGCTCGACGGGATGCGCGACGAGCTCGCGAGCGTCGACAAGGGCCAGGCCATCCTCGAATCGTGGAAGGTCCGGCACGACACCGAGGTCACGCCCGACGTCGAACGCCGGTTGCGAACGCTGGAGGGTGATCGCGCGCGCATGATCGCGATCGCGGGCGCCATCGGCGCGCTCGCCGGATGGCTCGGCCCACGCCTGTTCGGACACTGATCGTCCGCGGCGATCTGAAGCCCGCCAACGAAGACGCCCCCGCCTCGCAAGAGGTCGGGGGCGCTTCGTCGTTTTGTGGCTCGCTCACGCCGCGCGGTACACCCGCGAGGCCCATCCGTCGTGGCCGCCGAAGCTGTAGTAGGTGCACCACACCGACGTCGGCTTGCCTGCGTTGTTGCGGCGCATCGCCCGGCGCGCCGTCGTCGGGAACGTCGGATCGATCTTGGCGATCTCCTCGACCAGGTACACGCGAACGAGCCGCGTCTGCTCGGCCGACCAGCTGCACGACACGCTGATCTCGAGCTTCCCGTCGGCGCCGATCGCGCCGTGGAGCTCGAACGCTCGCGCGACGCCGGCGCCGAAAATAGCCGTATGCGTCCGACCGCCGATTCACGGCCGATCAATCGCATGCTGCGCAGGCATTCCGCGTGCGTCCTTTCCG
Organism: uncultured delta proteobacterium; assembly: GCA_903923175.1. Taxonomy (GTDB): domain Bacteria; phylum Myxococcota_A; class Polyangia; order Polyangiales; family JADJMO01; genus CAIXWQ01. The sequence goes on from CAIXWQ010000408.1 coordinate 34,104, forward strand.
TGGAGACGCAGGCAGATAGGTGGACACCGGCATCCACGACCACGTTCAGCGGCGTTTCGCTCATCACAAGAACACTACGCCTCCCCCACCACAACCGCCCACCGCACGCTCCCCGCCGCCCACCACGCCACCAGCCGCCCCGTCGGCGAGCGCCGCACGTGCAGCTCGAGGGGCGAAGCGGCGAGCAGGACGAGGGCGCGGGAGCAGTCGTTCGAGGGGATGACGAGCGGGGTCATGCCGAGGGTCGGCAGGAGCGCG
>CAIXWQ010000409.1 GCA_903923175.1 uncultured delta proteobacterium
CGTCGTCGCCGCGAGGACGTACGCCTTCTACGACGAGAAGGCCGCGCACGTGACGTCGATCCTCGGCGGCGAACTCGCTGTCGCGAAGATCACCGACTCGACAACGTCACGCCTGTACATCGCAGCGCGACGCCGCCAGGGAGTCATCGATCGAACGATCCACAAGGAGCTGGCGACGCTTCGCTCGGCGCTCAAGTTCGCGAAGTCCGTCGGTCGGTGGTCGGGTGACCTCGCCGTGATCATCCCGCCGGACTTCGATCCGGAGCCGCCCAAGAAGGGCGAGTCGATCACGCGGGCGAACGCCGCGCGCCTGTTCCCGCACCTACTCGCCGACGCCGCCGCGGCCGTTGCGTTCGTGCTCGCCACGGGGGCGGAGGCGGCTGCGCTCGGCAACGCTCGGCGCGACGATGTGCCGAAGGATCTCGGGAAGTGCACGCACGTGCTCGTTCGAGGCACGAAGAACGAGCGGCGCCACGCCAAGGTCGCGATCATCACCGACGAGCAGCGGGCCCTGCTCGCATACGCGGCGAAGCACGCGAAGGGCGTCGACGGCGCGCTCTTCGGCCCCGGCCTGCACCACCTCTGGCGCGACCTGCTCGACGCCTGCGAGGCGGAGGGGATCGTGCCGGTGGGTCCGCACGACCTTCGCCGCAGCTCGGGCCAGTGGATGATCGACCTCGGCGTTCCGCTGGAGCTGGTGAGCCGCTTCATGCGTCACGCCGACACGAAGATCACGGAGACCGTCTACGCCCGCGTCCGCGACGAGGACATCGCCGAACGCATGCTCGATGCGATCGATCCTCGCTACGCGCGCAAGGCGCACTGGGCCCGCGACAAGCGCGCGCCCGTGAAGCTCCTCACGAAGCTCCCAGAGCCCCGTGAGGGCGGCCCGGCGCTGTACACGGTCGGCGAGGTGACCCGGACGCTGCTCGAATGGTCGCGGGCGGCGGGCATCCCCAAGGCCACGCTCTACAACCGCGTCGTGGCGCGCGGCCTCTCGATGGGCGACGCCATCGCGCTCGGGCGCGTCTCGTTTTCGACCGGCGGCGCCGCTCGCCCTCGCCCGGCTCCGCTTCCTTCGCCGGAAGCGGGCTGTGACAGCGGTGTGCCAGACCTATCGGACGGATCGGTACGCATCGAACAGAATGACGCGCCTGACGCGACCGCAAAAACGTCGAAACCCCGGAAGATCCGAGGTTTCTTGGTGGGCCAGGAGAGACTTGAACTCTCAGCCAACGGATTAAGAGTCCGCTGCTCTACCAATTGAGCTACTGGCCCGAAACACGACCACGACGACTCAGACTACCTGCGCGCTCGGCCCGATTCGAACGGGCGACCAACGGATTCGAAGTCCGACGCTCTATCCAGCTGAGCTACGAGCGCTCGTCGCACCTCGCACGTCGCCTAGGTTTCCCGTCGGCGCCGACGGCGTGTTCGCCGCCGTTGGTGGGCCGGGTTTCTAAGCGCCTGCGCGGCTCATGTCAAACAGAAATCGACACGCGATCCACGACGAGCCGCGCGGCGTGCGAAACGCGCTCTCGGCTTGCCGAGGCGAGCCGATAGGCGGACCGTTCGGCGATGTCTTCCGAAGCGCCCCCGATCGGCGCAGACGTGGTCGCGCTCACGAAGTGGCTCTGCGAGATCCCCTCGCCGATCGGTGACGAGCAGGCCCTCTGCGACGCGCTGATCGCGCGCGCCGCCTCGTGGGGCGCGGCGGAGCCGCCGATCCGCGTGCTGAACACCTTCGCGGTGCCGCTCACCCGGGGGACCGGCGGCCCGCGGCTCGCGCTGGTGGGGCACCTCGACGTGGTGCGCACCGCGCACGACGCGCCGCCGCGGCTCGAAGGCGACCGCCTGTACGGCGCCGGCGCCGCCGACATGAAGAGCGGCGTCGCGCTGATGATCGCGCTCGCCGAGGCGCGCGCGCGCTGGCCGAAGGCGGACGTGACGCTGCTCTTCTACGCGCGCGAGGAGGGGCCGTTCGCGGAGAACGAGCTCGGTCCGTTCTTCGAGGCGCACCCCGCGCTCGCGCGACACGATCTCGCGATCTGCCTCGAGCCCTCGTACGGCAAGCTGCAGCTCGGCTGCGTCGGCTCGCTGCACGCGCACGTCACGGTGCGCGGGCGCACCGCGCACTCCGCGCGCCCCTGGCAGGGCGAGAACGCCATCCAGCGCGCCTGGACGCTCCTGCGCGACCTCGACGCCCGCGCGCCGATCGAGGCGGTGATCGACGGCATGACCTACCGCTCGGTGGTGAGCGCGACGCTCGCGAACGGCGGGCGCGGCCGCAACGTGATCCCCGACGCGTTCGAGCTCAACCTGAACTACCGGTTCCTGCCCGGCACCTCCATCGAGGAGGCCGAGCGCGAGCTGCGCGCGTTCGTGGGCGATCGAGCGGAGGTCGAGATCACCGATCGCTCGCCGAGCGCGCCGCCGTGGCGCTCGCACCCGCTGGTCGCCAAGCTGATCGACGCCGGCGTGAAGGGGGTCGAGCCGAAGCAGGCGTGGACCGACGTCGCGCGCTTCGCGACGATGGGCGTCCCCGCGGTGAACTGGGGTCCCGGCGATCAGGACCAGGCACACCAGCGCAACGAGCACACGTCGGTCGCGGGGCTGCGCGAGGGGTGGGAGATCCTGCAGCGCTTCGTCGCTTCGCTCTGACGCCGCGCCGACGCGAGGACGAGCGACCCTTCGACGCGCGCTTCGCGCTATGGTGCCGGTCGATGGCCGCCCGCAGGAAGCGCCCCGAGGCCGTGATCCACGAAGCGCACGATTCCGTGGATCGCGCGAGCGCAGAGGTGCTCGATCCCCGAGCGGGCGGCGACGACGATCGGCTCGATCGCGCGCTGCGCCCGAGCTCGCTCGGCGAGTACGTCGGTCAGTCGCACCACGTCGAGAACCTGAAGGTCTTCGTCGAGGCCGCGCGCCGGCGCGGCGAGCCGCTCGAGCACGTGCTCATCCGCGGCCCGCCGGGGCTCGGCAAGACGACGCTCGCCCGCATCCTCGCGAAGGAGATGGGCGTCGAGCTGCACGCCACGAGCGGCCCCGCCATCGAGCACAAAGGGACGCTCGCGGCGCTGCTCACCAAGCTCGGGCGCAGCGACATCCTCTTCATCGACGAGATCCACCGGCTGAGCCCCGTCGTCGAGGAGAACCTCTACCCGGCGATGGAGGACTACCGCATCGACGTGGTGACCGGCGAAGGGGCCTACTCCAACACCATCACGCTCGATCTCGTCCCCTTCACCGTGGTCGGCGCGACGACGCGCACAGGGCTGCTCACGAGCCCGCTGCGCTCGCGCTTCGGCCACGAGATCCGGCTCGACTTCTACAGCGACGACGAGCTCGCCCAGATCGTGCGCCGCTCCGCCGGCATCCTCGGCATCGAGGTCGACGACCCCGGCGCCGCCGCGATCGCCTCGCGCGCGCGCGGCACGCCGCGCATCGCCAACCGGCTGCTCCGCAACGTCCGCGACTTCGCGGAGGTGCTCGGGCGCGGCGTCGTCGACGAGGCGATCGCGGTCTCCACGTGCAAGCGGCTGGGCGTCGATCAGCTCGGCCTCGATCCGATGGATCGACGCATCCTGAAGACCGTCGTCGAGGTCTACGAGGGGGGGCCCGTCGGCGTGGACGCGCTCGCCGCGACGCTCTCCGAGCCGCGCGATACCATCGAGGACGTCTACGAGCCCTTCCTGCTCCAGCGCGGCCTGCTCATGCGCACGCCGCGTGGCCGCATGGTGACGCGCAAGGCCTACGAGCACCTCGGCATCGAGCCGCCGAAGCCGACCGGCGGCCAGGGCGCCCTCCCCTTCTGAGGCGCCGCTTCCGAGGCGCCGCCGCGCGGCCGCGACGAGCTCGGCGCCTCAACGCTTGCCGGCTGCGTAGACGGGCTCGCTCGGTCGCGACGGCGGCGGGGCCGTGCTCCCTTCGAGGGCCTTGGCGACGGTGCCGACGAGGCTCGCGAGGTCGAACGGCTTCGACAGCGCGTGACGCACGCCCGAGGAGCGCGCGTCCCAGTCCATGAAATCGGGATCCGCGGAGCAGGCCACCAGCGGCGGCGGGGACGGGCAGACGCGCCACACCTCGGCGACGAATTCGTCGCCGCGCATCTCCGGCATCCAGAAGTCGAAGAGGATGGCGTCGGGGCGCTCGTGCCGGAGCAGCTCGATCCCCTCGTGCCCGCTCGAGGTGACGCTCACGCGGTAGCCCGCGGCCTCGAGCGCGGCCCTCGCGACCGTGAGCATGTCGAGGTCGTCATCGACGACGAGGACGTGAGGCTGCGACTCCATGGGCGTGCTCCCGTTCGGCGAGCCATGCGTCCCTCGGCCCACCGCGGTACGCGTCGGGACGCCCCCCGGGAGCAGCAACCGATGTGCCGGCGACTTCGTGCCCCCCGCGTGCGCGCGGGCACGGCAGCGCTCACCGCGGCGACGGCCGGCGGGACTTCGACGCGCAGGGTGTGTGCGCGGCGCACGCCGACCGACGGCCGGGCGCGCACGGGCGACGCACCGAGAATCGCGTCGCTCGCTGCGGGGCGACGCGGCCGGGCGTTCGCGCGCTCACACGTTCGCGCGCCCGCGCCGGCGCCTCACATCACATCCGCGCTCGCAGCACGATGGCGTCGGCCGACAGCTCGGCCGTGAGCCCGAGCTCCTCGGCTCGGCCATCGGCGAGAAAGGCGCGCGTCGGCTCCAGGTCGACCGGCGCGATGCGCAGCTCCTCCGACTCGCGCACCAGCTGGGCGCCGGCGCGCGGCGGGCACGTCATCGCGAGCTCGGCGACCCACGCGAGCAGGGCGGCGACGTTCACGCGGATCGGGAAGGGCTCCGAGGCCGCGTCGACGACGACGCGCCCTCCGACCCGGCGCGCGAGCCAGAAGGCGGCCCGCAGATCGACGGCGCTCACGCGCTCGGCGGGACGGGACGACGTGACGAGCTCGAGCACGTCCGCGGCGAGCCGCAGCTCTCGGTCGACCTCGGCGAGGATGTCCGCCGGCTCCCCCTCGAGCCCCTCGGACACGCGGACGAATTCGAGGTTCGTGGTCGCGGCGGCGAGGAGGCTTCGCAGATCGTGGCCGAGCCCGGCGAGCTCGGGGGCGCGCGGCAGCTCCGGACGAGCCTCGCCGCTCACGTTCGCCCCCTTCGGCGCCTCCGGCATGACCATGCCCAGTGTACGTCCCGACCGCACGGGCCGGTAAGGGGCCCGACTGCCGCGCGGACGGAGCGCGAGCAGCGCTCGGCCCTTAATCGCCGCGGCGGCTCCGCCGTCTCTGGGAGCGACAGGTCGGAGTCCGCGGACCGCTCGCGCGGACCCCGCCCGAGGTCACGCGTCCGAGGTCACCATGACGACCGTTGCCCGCCTCCTCGCCGTCGACGACGAGCCAAGGAACCTGAGCCTGCTCGAGGCGCTGCTGACGCCGCTCGACGTGTCGCTCGAGAAGGCGTCGGGCGGCCGTGAGGGGGTCGAGCTCTTCCAGAAGGCCTTCGAGACCGGCGGCTTCGACCTCGTGCTGCTCGACGTGATGATGCCCGAGGTCGACGGCCTGACGGCGCTGACGGAGATGCGCCGCGCCACGCCCGCAGGGGAGCGCGTCCCGATCGTGCTGGTGACCGCGCTCGGCGCGCGCGAGGACAGGCTCCGCGGCCTCGAGGCGGGGGCCGACGACTTCCTCACGAAGCCGCTCGACCCGCACGAGGTGCGGGCGCGCGTGCGGACCTTCCTCGCGCTGCGCGAGGCGCAGAAGGGGCTCAAGGCGCGGGCCTCGGAGCTCGAGCGGCTCCACCGCGCGCGCGCGGAGCTCACGCGCATGATCGTGCACGATCTCAAGAACCCGCTCGCCGGCGTGGGCTCGAACCTCGGCTGGATCGATCGGCGACTGCGCAAGCGCGGCGTCGACGATCCGGACCTGTTCGAGGCCGTGGCCGACGCCCGCTCGGGCGCCGAG
>CAIXWQ010000410.1 GCA_903923175.1 uncultured delta proteobacterium
CGCGCTCCTCGATGCCGACGAACCGCAGCGCCTGGCGACCGTCGTCGCTCCAGACCTGCTTCGCCCAGAGCCACACCCGCTTGGGCGACTCGACCGCTTCGGGCTCGAGCAGGCCGATCTCGACCGGGTAGAACTCGCGCTCCACCTTGGGCTCGTTGACGCGCTCGAGGAGCAAGCCGCCCTCCGAGACGTCGAGAATGCGGCAGAGGTGCGGATAGCCGTCGATGTACTTGTTGAAGAGCAGGTCGACGCGCTGACGGGGGCTCTGGCGACGGTCCTCGTGCATTCACCAAGCCTAACGTGTGTGAAGGTGCGCAGGCCAACTTCGAGGAAGCGGTTCGCCGCGGTAGGCTCCGGGGAGCTCTCACCTCATGTTCGCGCTCCTCTCGCTCCGCGCCCTCTGGCTCGGCGCCGCCGCGCTGCCGCTCGTCCTGCTCTACGTCTTGAAGACGCGGCGCCGGCGCGTCCGCGTGTCGAGCGCGGCCATGTTCGCGGCCGCGCGGCGCGAGGCCTCGGCGCGTGATCCGTGGAAGAAGCTCATCCCCGAGCTCGCCCTGCTGCTGCAGCTGCTCGCGCTCGCGGCGCTCGTCGTCGCCTTCGCGCGGCCGGTCTCGAAGGGCGGGGCGCTCGACGCCGACGCGGTCGTGCTGGTGATCGACCGCTCGGCCTCCATGGGGACGCGCGTCGTTCCCGGGCGCGACGACAAGGCGCCGCAGCCCACGCGGATCTCGCGCGCGCGTGAGCAGGCCCTCGCGACGTTCGACGCGCTCGGGGTCGGGGCCGAGGTCGCGGTGGTCGCCGCCGGCCGCGACGCGCGCGTCCTCGGCGCGCTCGGGCGCCCGGAGCGCGCGACGCGTGACGCGATCGCGCAGGTCGACGCCGGCCTGATCGAGGGGGATCTCGAGCCCGCGCTCAACCTCGCCCGCGATCTGCTGCGCGCGCGCAGCGGCAAGCGCCGCGTGATCGTGTTCACCGACGGTGCGCTCGCGCGGCCGCCCACCTGGATCGACGAGGAGAACGGCCCCGCGCTCGACGTGCGGCAGGTCGATCCGCCAAAGCCCGACGGCTCGCGCGAGGGGAACGTCGCGATCGTGCGGGTCGACGCGCGACGCACGGGAGGCGCCGGCACCCTCGAGCCCGATCGCGTCGAGGTCGGCGTGGTCCTCGCGGCGTACGGCAACCCGCCGGAGGGCAAGGGGCGCTTCGTCACGCTCCGCCGCATCGATCGACCGACCGCGCTCGACGCCCGCCAGGTCGACTTCGTGGGCGCCGGGGCCACGCGCGCCTCGGCGACGCTCTCCTTCTCGCCCGCGGCCGACGGCTCGGACGAGCTCGCCACGCTCGCGCTCGAGCTCTCGCCCAACGACGCACTCGCGCTCGACGACGCCGCGCAGGTCGTCGTGCCGCCGCCGCGCAGGATGCCGGTGCTCCTCGCGTCGCTCGGCGTCGGTGGCGCCTCGTGGATCGCCAAGGCGCTCAAGGCCGACCCGGAGGTCGCGCTCACGCAGACCACGCCGGAGCGGCTCGCCTCGACGCAGATCGAGCCCTGGTCGCTGATCGTCGCGTCGGACTTCTGCCCCAAGAGCGCGCCGGGCGGCGGCGACATCGTGGTGGTGAACCCGCCACCAGGGCCTTGCGCCGGGCGCGCGATCGGCGCCGCCGTGAGCGGCCCCGCGCTGCCCGCGATCACCTCGTGGTCGCCGAGCGATCCGCGCCTTCGCTACGTGGATCTCGACGGCGTGCGGCTCGGGCGCATCGTGCCGATCGCGCCGCTCCCGACCGACGGCAAGGCCCCCGACGCCGCGGCCGGCGGCGCCGCGCTCGGCCCGGCGGCGCTGGTGCGCGCCGAGGGGCTCGCGATCGTCGCCGACGCCTCCACCCTCGATCGCACGGTCACGCTCTGGGGCTTCGATCCCTCCGACGGCGACCTCGCGCGCAAGGCCTCGTTCGTGCTGCTCGTGCGTGACGCCGTGGACGTCGCGCGGGCGCGGCGCGATCGCTCCTGGGCCCCGACCGCGCGTGGCGGTGCCCCCGCGCGCGTGACCGCGGCGGCGGGCGCTCGAGA
>CAIXWQ010000411.1 GCA_903923175.1 uncultured delta proteobacterium
GAGGGGCGCCTCGCGATCGCGCGCACGAGCGCCGTCGCGGCCCTCGGCGAGCTGCCGTTCGGCGCCGGCCTCGGTCGCTTCGGGCACGTCTACCTCGCGGCGCAGGGGGAGCAGCTCGCCGCGCTGCCGCCGCGCGAGGCCTCCCGGCGCTTCCTGAACGCCACCACGGCGCACGACGATTGGTTGCAGCTCGCCGTCGAGTCGGGGCCGCTCGCGCCTGCGCTGCTGCTCGCGGCCTTCGCGCTGGCGGCGCGGGCCCACGTGCGCGCGCGGTGCTCGGCCGCGGCGGCGGCGCTCGTCGCTTGCGCGATCTGCGCGCTCGCCGACAGCCCGCTGCGTCAGCCCGGCGTCGTGCTGCTGGTCTCCTTGCTCTTCGCCGCCGCGCCGCGCGAGCCGGCCACCCCCTCGGCGTCCGCTACGCCTGCCCGCCTCGCGCGTTTCGCGCCGCTCGCCGCGCTGCTCGCCTGCGCGCTGCTGCTCCCGGCCTCCGCGCGCAGCTACCTCTCCGCGCGGCTGCGCACGCGCGCGCTCGACGCGCTCCCCGAGGCGCGCCTCGCGATCCTCGCGAAGAGCGCGCGGCTCGACCCGGGCTCCGGCGAGGCGGCCCTGGATCTCGGGCTCGCGCGGCTCGAGGCGGGCGATCCCGAGGGGGCGCTCGCCGCGCTGCGCCGCTCACGCGCGCTGCTCGCGAACGTCGGCACCGCGATCGCCATCGGCAACGCAGAGCTCGCGCGCGGCCGCCCCGAGCTCGCCGAGGCCGCCTATCGCGAGGCGCTCGCGCAGCATCCCGGCTCGCTCCGCGCCCACGCCGATCTCGCCGAGGCGCTGCGCCAGCTCGTCCGGTTCGACGACGCCGAGGCCCACGCGCGCGTCGCGCTGTCGATCTCGCCGGGCGACGCGCGGCTGCGCGAGCTCGTCGATCGCATCCACCGCGATCGCATGGAGGCGACGAGCGACGCGCCGTGAGCGCCGAGCGCGCGCCCGGTCACGGGCTCGCGCGCGAGACGCGCTTCAGTCGATGGCGGGCGGTCGCGGCGTGGGCGTGCGCGAGCTCTGCGCCGGCCGTTCGGTGAGCCGGGCCATGCCGAGCGGCGTGCGCCACCAGAGGAACGACGCCCAGAACCCGGCCGGGACGGGCGGCGCCCACCCCTCGTCGCTGGCGCGATCGAGCTCGCCCGCCCAGCGCACGAGCGCGCTCGCGTCGTCGATGTCGTCGAAATCGACGACGTGTCCGGTGCGGATCGTGTGCCCCTCGACGACGTAGTGCTCGGCGTCGGCGAGCGCGACGTCGTGCTGCCCCGAGAGCAGCAGCGCGCCGACGTCGCGCAGCGCCGTGCTCGAGAGGCGCTCGCCGCCCACCCCGTCCACGAACGGCAGGCGAGCGAAGTCCTCCGCGAGGCGCGACCAGCGCGCCTGCATCAGCTCGCGGCTCGCCCCGCGTGGTGATCCCGACCAGCGTCGGTTGGTGTCTTGCGTCATCACGGAAAGGCTTCCCCCAGACTCACCCGGCGTCCCCCGACCAGCCGGGGCCGGCCCGGCGAGGCCCTCTCGAAGCCTGTATCCGTCGACGGGTGCATCCACCTTCGCCCGGACGATCGGATCACCGCGCCAGCGAGGCGCGGTCGGCTCCCGAGATGCGCGCATACGAGTCGACCGGCCGGCGTGGATCAACCGGGGAAACTCGTAGGTTCGGCAAATAGGTGCGAGGTCGCCGCCGCTCCACCGAGATGAATGCCGGCGCGACGTGCGCTCACGCAGGAAGTTTGCGCGCGCCCCGCTCTCGTCGAGCGTGCACGCGAACGACAGCGGCCTCCCTCGACGCACACGCGCCGACGTCGGCGCGGCGCGGATCAGCTCGCGCGCTTGGCGATCTCGGCGAGCAGCCGATCGGCGCCCTGGGTCTCGAGGCCGCCGATGCAGAACGTCGCGCCCTTCTTGGGCACCACGACCACGCGCACCTTGCCCCGCGAGCCGGGGACGATCGCGACCAGCAGCAGATCGACGATCACGCCGAGCGCGAGGAGCAGGAAGCCGTACGAGAGGAGCCGGATGCTGCCGCCGAGCGCGCCCCACGAGAGGAACTGCACGCCGAGGTAGGTGCCGAACAGCAGCGCGACGAGGCCGACGTAGACGTGGAGCGAGGGGAAGCGCACGTCGCGCTTCACGATCGCGAGGCCGCCGAGCGGGAAGATCGAGTGCACGTTCGAGAGCTCGCGGCCGAGCAGCTCGGTCTTGGCGCGCACCTCGACCCCCGACGCGTTGAGCTCGATGCGCGCGTCGCGCTTGAGGCCGAGCAGGAGGCGTCCGATGGCGATCGCGACGGCGCGCACCACCAGCCACCCGCTCAGCGCGAAGGCGATCGTCACGAGGGCGTTGCGCGGCGCCGCGGCGATCTCGCCTTGGAGCGATGCGGCCGACGGGCCCGACTGCACCAGCGTGGCGGGCGCGTCCTCCGACTGCACGGTGATGAGCCGCGAGGCGAGCGGATCGGTCAGGTCGGCGGCGAGGCGCGAGGCCAGCTGCGCGACCTCGGGATCGCCCCGGCGGACGGCCTCGGCGAGCGCGGACACGGCCACGAGCAGCTCGGCGCGGTCGCTCGGCGGAGCCTTGCCGAGATCGATGCGCCGCGCGTGATCGGCGAGCGCGCGCAGCAGCGGCGCGAGCGCCTCCGCGGAGGCGTCGGAAGGCAGCGCGGCGAGGGGATCGAACCCGGCGTGGGCGCCGAGATAGCAGAGGCGCTCGGCCCAGCGCCGCGCCGACGACTCGCTCGTCTCGGTGGCGCGCACCGCGCCTGCGGCCACGAACGCGGCCACGATCACGCGTTCGGCCAGATCCTCGGCGCCGCGCTGCAGGATCGAGAGCACGTTGCCGAATTCGGTCTCGGCGTCGGCCTGCTCGAGCCCCACGCGCTGCGCGAGCTGCTCGACGTCGCTCGCCGTCGCGTGGATCGCGCGCGCATCGGCGATCCTCGCCGCGACCTCCGCGGCGACCTCGGCGATCTTCGCGGCGTGCGCGTGCGAGCGCGCCGCAGCGGCCGCCTGTGCGAGCTGAGCCCTACGTTCCACCGATGCGAACCTAGTGAGCGCGCCGCAGCGTGTCTAGTTTCCGGACGTGATCGTGGGGGGCGCCGCCTCGGGCTCCCTCCCATGGAATGCCCGGAGGCCCGCCCGTCGTTCCGGGGCTCGCTCTCCGCGCGCGCCTCCAGCACGAGGTCGCCGCGCGTGCTCACGACATCGAGAGCATGCGTTCGATCGGCTTGCGCGCCCCGTCGAGCAGCTCCGCCGGCAGCTCGATGCGCGGCGTGAGATCGCGCAGGCAGAGATAGAGCTTCTCGAGCGAGTTGCGCTTCATGTGCGGGCAGTTGTTGCAGCCGCAGGCCTCGTCCTCGCTCGGCGCGTCCACGAACGTCACGTCCGGCCGGGCCTTCTTCATCTGGTGGAGGATGCCCGGCTCGGTCGCCACGATGACGGTCTTGGCGGTGGTGACCTTGGCGCGCGAGAGCAGCGCGGTGGTCGAGCCGACGTAGTCCGCGTGGCGCAGCACCGCCGACTCGCACTCGGGGTGCGCGAGGATCTCGACCGCGCCCTGCCGCTCGCAGCGCTCCTTGAGCTGGACGATGGCCTTGTCGGAGTACTGCTCGTGCACCACGCAGGCGCCCTGCCAGAGCTCCATCGGGCGGCCGGTCTTCTTCACGAGCCAGGCGCCGAGGTTGCGGTCGGGCACGAAGAGGATCGGGCGATCCTCGGGGAGCGCGCGCACGATCTTCTCGGCGTTGCTCGAGGTGACGATCACGTCCGAGAGCGCCTTCACCTCGGCCGAGCAGTTGATGTAGCTCACGACCGCGTGCTTGGGGTGACGCGCCTTCCAGGCGGCCAAGTCGCCCGGCTTGCAGCCGTCGGCGAGCGAGCAGCCGGCGTCCATGTCGGGGACGACGACGATCTTCTCGGGGTTCAGGATCTTCGCCGTCTCGGCCATGAAGTGCACGCCGCAGAAGACGATGACGTCGGCGCTGGTGGTCTTGGCCGCCTGCGAGAGCTGCAGCGAATCGCCGAGGAAATCGGCCAGATCCTGGATCTCCGACTCCTGGTAGTAGTGCGCCAGGATCACGGCGTTGCGCGCCTTGCGCAGCCGCTGGATCTCGGCCTCGAGGTCGAGCGCGGGGTCGAGCGCGCCGAGGCGGCGCTCGAGATCGAGGCGCGCGGCGTTCAGGATCGGCTCATCCTTGAGGAGCGGGAGCGTGGCGGCGATCCGGTGCGGGGGGGCGTGGGGCGAGTCGGCGACGGTCATGACCCCACGAATGGTAAGCCGCCCGCACGGATTCGACAGGGGTACCGCGACGCCGCTCGGACCAGACCGCCTTCGAGCGCCTCCTCTCGTTCCGGCGCGTCCCCCCTTCGGCCGGAAAGTTTTTCGATTCTGGCGCGTCGCGTTCTTGACGCTCTCCCGAACGCGCGGAAAAGCTCCCGCCGCGCGCGCCGCGGCCGCGTCCCCGATCGGCGTCTCGGCCGACACGCGGGGGCGACGGCAGGTTGCGACGACGAAGGAGCTTCCGACCCGATGAAGATCGAACTGCGTGGGGGTAAGCCGGGCGAAGCCGCCCAATTCGCCGTCGACGTGCTCGTCGTGCCTGCCTTCGCGTACGTCCAGAAGGACGCGAAGCCGGGCGCGAAGGGCGAAGGCGCCCCGAGGTCCAGGGTCGCCGCGAAGAAGTCGGCCGCGAAGGCCTCCCCGAAGGCGGCCGCGCCTTGGGCGCCCAACCCGACCCTCGACGCGCTCGACGCGACGCTCGGCGGCGCGATCTCGGCGCAGGCCGCGCGCGAGGAGTTCTCTGGCAAGGCGAACAGCGCGCTGTCGGTGTCGACGCTCGGCCGCGCGCCGGCGCGCACCATCCTCGTCGTGGGCCTCGGGGCCCCCGGCGAGACGCCGAAGACCGCGGCCGTCCGCGCCTTCGCCGCCCGCGGCGCGCGCGTGGCGAACGCGGAGCGCGCTCGCTCGCTCGCGATCGTCGCCCCCTCGGACGACGCCGCCACCGTGCGCGCGCTCGCCGAAGGGCTGCCGCTCGGCGCCTATCGGTTCACCACGCACCTCACGGGCGACCGCATCCCGAAGGCGCGCGTCGACGTCGCGACGATCTTCGTCGCGAAGGTCGCCGCCGATCTCCGCGAGGCCCTGCGCGTCGGTCACGCGGTCGCCGAGGCGGTCTGCCTCACGCGCGACCTCGTCAGCGAGCCGCCGAACGTCCTCGACGCCCCCGAGCTCGCGCGGCGCGCGCAGCGCGTGGCGAAGGCGGGCGGCCTCTCGATCAAGGTCTTCGACAAGGCCGAGATCAAGCGTCGCAAGATGCACCTGCTGCTGGCCGTGAACCAGGGCTCGACCACCGAGCCGCGGTTCGTGCACATGACCTACGCCCCCAAGGCCAAGCGCGGCGCGCCGAAGCCGAAGCGCGTCGTCGTGGTCGGCAAGGGGCTCACGTTCGACAGCGGCGGCCTCTGCATCAAGCCGGCCGACGGCATGCTCGACATGAAGATCGACATGGGCGGCGCCGCCAACGTCGTCGGCTTGATGGCCGCCGTCGCCGCGGTGCAGCCGAACGTCGAGGTGCACGGCATCTTCGCGTCGACCGACAACATGCCCGACGGCAACGCGTACCGCCCCGGCGACATCTGGCCGTCGCTCGACGGCAAGACGGTCGAGATCATCAACACCGACGCCGAAGGGCGCCTGGTGCTGGCCGACGCGCTCGCCTACGCGCGCGTGCTCCAGCCCGACGTCATGATCGACAACGCGACCCTCACCGGCGCGTGCATGGTGGCGCTCGGCACCAACTGCAGCGGCTACTACTCGAACCGCGAGGAGCTCGTCGCGCCCTTCGAGGCCGCTTGCAAGTCCGCGGGCGAGCAGATGTGGCGCATGCCGCTCCTCGAGGATCTGAAGGATCAGCTCAAGAGCGACAACGCCGACCTGAAGCACATGGGCGCGCGCTGGGGCGGCTCGATCACCGCGGCCCTCTTCCTCCGCGAGTTCATCGGCGACACGGCCTGGATCCACTGCGACATCGCGGGCCCGGTCACCACCGACAAGCCGAGCGGCTTCTACGTGAAGGGCGCCACGGGGCACGGCGTGCTCTCGTTCCTCGCGTTCATCGAGCAGCTCGGCGCGAAGTAGCGGCAGCGCGCGAGCGCGACGAGGCGGCGCGGCGGAGACGTCGCGCCGCTTCCGTTTTGTGCGTTCGGTCTTGTGCGCCGCTACGACCGCGCAGCCCCCGCGCCCTGGCGGGGGCGGTTCGCCGAGCCGCGGGGCTCCAGCGAGCGCCGGCGGTGGCGTGCGCGCCGCCCTCGGCCGC
>CAIXWQ010000412.1 GCA_903923175.1 uncultured delta proteobacterium
CGACGATTGCGAGCCTCGTCGGCGGCGGGCCGGCGCTGGCGTCGGCGCGCGTGGCGGAGGCGGTCGAGACCGCCGGCGTCGAGCTGGTCGGCGCCTCCTTGGTGGCCGCCATCGTCGTCGAGCTGAACCGCGGCGCGCTGGTCGCAGCCGGGGTCGCCCCGATCGCGCTCGTCGCGCTCCCTTTGCTCGCGCGAGCGTACGGGCTGCTCGCGTCGATCGCTGGGGTGCTCGCGGTGCGCGCGGACGACGTCGAGCACCCGAGCGACGCCCTCTCGCGAGGGCACTGGGTGACGGCGACCATCCAGCTGGTCGGCTTCGCGGCGACGTCTTGGCTGCTGCTGCGGCCGTACTGGGCGTGGCTGTCGACCGCGGCGGCGATCGGCGTCGCCACCGGCTACGGGCTGCTGCTGGTGGCGCAGTACGCGGAGGACGCTCGCTATGCGCCGGCGCGTACGATCGCCGACGCGGTCTCGGGGGGCTCGCTGCGCGGCGCGATCGTCGGCGTCTCGATGGGGCTGCGCGCGGCGGTCGCGCCGGTGCTGCTCGCGATCGCGTTGATCGCGGTCGGGCACCTCTCGGGCGAGATGACCGGGCTGGTCCGCGGGGGGCTGCTCGGCGTCGCGGTCGCGATCGGGGGCTTCCTCGGCGCGGCGCCGTTCGTCCACGCGGCCGAAGGGGCTGGCGCGAGCATCGCGACCGCGGCCGCGCTGCGTCGCTTGAAGGTCGGCGGCGCGAGCGAGGAGCAGGCGCAGCGGCGCGAGGAGCGCGCGTCGACGATGTCGCCGACGACCCCGCACGTCGCGATCGGTGGGCTGCTCGCGGCGCTGTTGCTCGTCTGGGCGGCGGTCGTCGAGGTCGAGCGCCACCGAGGCCTCGCGGGCCAGGGCGTGCACGCGGCCCACGCCAAGCGGTTCTTCGGGGGCCTCGACCCGGCTGCGCCGCCCACGATCCTCGCGGCGCTGATCGGCGCGCTGCTGGTCGTCTGGTGCGCGGGGCGGGCGTTGAAGGGCGCGGACGCGACCCGCGCTCGGATCGGCGCGGAGGCGCGCCGGCTGTTGCAGTGGCTTCCGCGTGAGCGCGGGGTGCTCGTCTACCCGCCCGAGGGGATCCCCGATCCGACCGGCTGCGTCGACGCGGGGACGCGCGTCGCTGCGGCGGAGTCGATCGAGGCCTCGCTGGTCGTCGTGGCGGTCGCGGCCGGGGTGGGCGCGATCTTCCGCTGGACGCACGGGCTCGGCGCCGAGGCCGTGATCACGCTCGCGTGGGTGGTCGCGCTCGTCGCGGCGCCGCTCGCGCTCGCGCTCGACGGCATGGCGACGACCTGGGCCTCCGCGCGCCATCTGCTCGCGCAGGTCAGGGTCGAGGACGTCGTCGCGGAGGAGTGGGCGCGCGTCGAGCGCGCGGCGCGATCGCTCGACGACGTCGGCGTCGTGCTCGGCCGCGGGCTCGCGACCGCGCCGCTCTCGGTCGCGAAGCTGGTCGCCGCCGCCGTGCTGGCGCTCTTGCCGCTGTTCGTCTGAGCGTCGCCGCCACCGGCCTGCTGGCCCGGAACGACGAAGGGGAGCGACCTACGCTCCCCTTCGTCCTACGTCGCGCTGCGCGCTGCCGCGGTCAGTAGCCCTTCTTCGCCACCCAGACGTCGCCGCCCTCGAGATCGAGCGTCGAATTCGTCACCAGGCAGGTCGCCGAGTTCTTGCGCACGCGCGTGACGCGGATCTCCGCGATGACCTCGTCGGGGAGGTCGTCCGAGTCCGGCGGGAGCTCGGCCGGGCGGACGACGGCCGGCCCGTTGCCGATCGTGACGCGCTGGGCGCTCAGCTCGCCGGTCGACGACAGCCCCTTCTTCCAGGGGTCGCCGCGGCGGATGACGAAGAGCCGGTTGCCGACCTTCAGGCCGTCGTCCTCGCCCTTGTCGATCATGACGATCTGGTTCTGGCCGTACATCACGTTCGGCTGGATCGACGAGATGATGCTGCCTCGCAGCTCGGCCTCGTTCGTCTTCGCCGGGACGACGTCGAGGCGTCGTTCGAGCGGCCCGATCCGAGCGCCGCGCTCGATCACGTCGGTCGATTCCGTGATCGTCCCTTCGATGAGGTGCGTCTTCGGATCGAGGGAATCGACGCGCAGCGTGCCGAGCACCTGCACGACCTTGGCGACCTCCTTGTCGCCGCGCGCCACGCCGCGCGTGTACTGGAACACGCTCAGCGTGTCGCCGACCTCGAGCTTGTCGGCCTGCTCCTTCGTGACGCGCGCGTACACGCGGCTCGGCGCGGTGAGGAACATGCGGTCCTCGGGGCTGCCGATGATCTCGCCGGTGTCCTCGGTCGCCGCGTCGTAGACGTACCCCTGATTGCGCAGGAAGACGGTGCCGGGGGCGACGGTCTTCGGGCGGAGCACGACGCCGGGGGCCTTGGCGCCCTTCTGCGCGCCGTCGCTCGTGGCGAGCCCGCCCTCGCGCCGTAGCCGCACGACCTCGCCCGGGTAGATCCAGTGCGGGTTGACGATCTCCGGGTTGTACGACCACACGCGCGGCCACTGCCACGGGTTGTCGAAGTACTCGTCGCAGATGTCCCAGAGCGTGTCGCCCTTGTGGACCGTGTGCGTCGATGGGACGAGCCGGCTCCCCTTCCTGCCGGAGTCGTCGCCGAGCGACAGCGACGAGCGATCGCGCGTCGCCTGCTTCATGTCCTCGGCGGGGGGCGGGGCGTCGCCCGCGGCGGCGAGCGTCTGCGTCTTGATGGTGGTTCCCGCCCACGCGCGCGCGCTGCCGAAGAGCAGCGCGGTGGCGGCGACGAGGAGGGCGACGTTCGGTACGCGACGGATCATGGGGCGTCCTCCGGCGGAATCTTCTTGGCGGCCTCGGAGAGCGGGTAGTCGCGCTTCAGGCGCTCGAACGCCGTCTTCGCCTTGGCCGTGCTGCCCAGCTTTCGCTCCGAGAGGCCGAGCTTGAGCAGTGCGTCGGGAACCTTCGCCGCCGCGGGGAAGCGCGAGAGCAGCCCTTCGAATTGGGCCACGGCGCTGCCGTAGTCGGCGAGCGCGTAGTAGCACTCGCCTCGCCAGTAGAAGGCGTTGGGCGCGTAGGTGTGGTCGGGGTATCGCAGCAGGAAGCCGGCGAACGCGTCGAGCGCGGCCTGCCACTTCTTCGCGCCGACGAGCTTCTGCGCCTGCTCGTAGTCGGCGGCGGCGGCCGCGTCGGGGGCGGAGAGCTTCCCCTTCTTGGGGACGGGGCGCGGGGCGCCGTCGTCGGGCTCGGTCTGCTCGATCTGGCCGCGCGGGCCGAGCTTGAGCTGCGGGCGGTTCGCGGCGTCGGCCTCGTCGGTCGCGTCGGGCGCGCCGTCGGCGCTCTCGAGCGGGTTGACCGGCGAGGGCTCGTCGAGCCGGACGACCGGGCGCGCCAGCGCGGCGATCGGGGCGCGCTTGGGGGTCGCGCTCGGCGCGCTCGGCGCGATCAGCGCGTCGTCGGACTTGTGGTCCTCGCGCTCGTCGAGCTTGAGACCCCAGCGCACGTCGGACGAGTCATGGTCGTGCTCGACGTGCGCGAGCTCGCCGTCGACGTCGGAGAGGCGCTGCGATTGGGTCCCCGCGCATCCGAGCGAGGCGGAGGCGACCCATGCCAGCACCCCCCACGCGGCGGCTCCCCGTCGAGCCCTGCTTTCGCTTCCACTTCGGCGCATTGTGATGGATCGTACGGCGCCGTTCCCGATCGGGCCAAATCGACGACCATGCGACGCACCTCTCTCGAACGCCTCGATCGGTCCGCGTCATGACGCCGCCCCCCGCAGCCACGTGCCCCGTCTGCGGCGCCGCGGTGGCGCCCGGGACGGATCGCTGCGGGCGCTGCGGCGCGCTCTCGGGCGAGCACCGCGTCTGCTACGGCTGCGGCGCGCGCGCCGAGGTCGTCGAGAAGGGCGGCGTCTGGACGTGCGCCGCGTGCGGACGGCCGCGCGTGCCGATGGAGAAGCCCGGCGTCGCGAGGAGCGGGCGTGAGCGCGCGGTGCTCGCGAGCGTCGAGCAGGCGCACAAGCGCTCGATCGTGACCAAGGGGCTCGGCATCGCCGCCCTCGTGCTCGACGCGCTCATCGCGCCGGTGCTCGCGATCGCCGCGCTCGCGGGGTTCACCGCGCTTTCCGTCGCGATCGCGATCGCCACGGCGCTGGTCGCGGTCGCGGCGTTCGTGGCGTTCGCGCGCGCGCGCGCCGCGGCGACCGAGGCCCGCGCCGGGATGCGCGAGGCGATCGGCCTGGTGGCGCTCGACGTCATGCGCGCGCGCGGCGGGCTCTCGGCGCGCGAGCTCGCCGAGCAGCTCGGCGTGCCCGTGGCCGAGGCCGAAGCCGCGCTCGATCGGCTCCCAGCGCGCGATGACGTGTCGGTCGAGTCGGTGGTCGACGACCGCTCGATCGACGGTCAGGTGCGCTACCGGATCGCCGCGTCGGCGGTCTCGATCCGGCCGCCCGGGCCTGCTGCGCCCGCGCGGATCGACACGAACGCGCGCACGCTCTCGCTCGAGGAGATGGCCGACGACGAGCAGCGTGAGTTCGACGCCCGACTTCAGGCCGCGATCGAGAAGAAGAAACTGGAGACGAAGTGAAGAAACCGCTCTCGCCCGACGCACGCACCTCGCTCCGGCACGTCGGCGGCGAGACCCGCCTCGGTGGCGACGAGGCGCTCGCGCGCGCGCTCGCCGTCGCGTTCGAGGTCTCGCCCGACGACGAGCAAGGGGCTCGCGCGCACGTTCACGGGTTCCACTCGTACCCGGCGCGCCTTCACCCGACCACCGCGGCGCGCCTGCTGCGCGCGCTGCTCCCCGAGAATGCCACGGTGCTCGACCCCTTCTGCGGGAGCGGCACGGTGCTCGTCGAGGCGCGGCTCGCCGGGGCGCGCGCGATCGGCACCGACGTGAACCCGCTCGCGCTGCGGCTCGCGCGGCTGAAGGCGCGGGGCGTCTCGCTCAACGAGCGGCAGGCCATCGTCGCGGCAGCGCGGCGCGTGCGCGAGCACGCCGATCGTCGACGCGTGGCGCGCGCTCGGCCGATCGTCCGCTACGAGGCGGAGGACGTCGAGCTCTTCGAGCCGCACGTGCTGCTCGAGCTCGACTCGCTGCGCGACGGCCTCGACACCATCGAGCCGCGCACGCTGCGCGAGGACGTCGAGCTCGTCTTCTCCGCGATCTTGACCAAGGTCTCGCGAAAGCGCGGAGACACCGGGCAGGCCGGCGCCGCGCGTCGCATCTCGGCGGGGTTCACCGCGAAGATCTTCCAGGCGAAGGCCGAGGAGCTCGCGCGTGCCCTCGAGGAGTTCGAGAAGCTCGTGCCTGCCGGCACACCGCCCGTCGACGTGCGCGCCGACGACGCGCGCACGCTCGGTACGCTGGGCGCGGCGAGCGTCGATCTCGTCCTGACGTCGCCGCCCTACGCGGCCACCTACGACTACGTCTCGCACCACGACGTCCGGCTGCGCTGGTTGCGGCTTCGCGCCGATCGCTTCGAGAAGCTCGAGCTCGGCTCCAGACGCGCCTACGCGCGGCTCCGCGGCGAGGAGGCACGGGTCCGATGGACCGACGAGCTCGGTCGAACGGTGCAGGCGATCGGGCGTGCGCTCCGGCCCGGCGGGCTTGCGGTGCTGGTCCTCGGCGACAGCGCGGTCGAGCGGACCGCGTTGCGTGCCGCGGAGATCACCGCGCAGGTCGCCCGAGAGTCGGGGCTCGACGTAGAGGCGACGGCATCGCAGCCCCGGCCTCACTTCCACTCGCGCACAATGTCAGCCTTCACGGGGCGACCGCGCGAGGAGCATCTCATCGCCCTGCGACGACCGAGCGCACCGACGTGAGCCCACCCCATCGCCGCGAGATCGACACGTCACGGATCTGGTCGTCGACGCGTCAGCAGTGCACGATGGGAGCCGATGGCTTTGCGACGGACGCTGTCTGCGCTGCTCGTGGGGACGCTCGTCGCGTGCGGCGGAACCTACGCCGGCCTGGGTGAGGATTTCGACGAGACGGGCGGCCCGCCCGGTGACGACAGTGGTGGCGCGGACGTGGTCTTCCCGACCGACGACGGCTCGCTGCTCGACACGATGACCGACACGGAGGTCGTCGATTCGACGCTGGTCGACTCCGGCGCGTCCGACGCGACCGACGCAGCCGACGCGACGCTCGTCGATGCCACCGACGCGAGCGACGGAGGCCTCGACGCGCTCGACGCGCTCGACGCCGCCGACTCGACGTCCGTCGACGCCTTCGATGCGAGCGACACGGCCGACGCGGCGCTCGCCGACAGCGCCGACACCGCCGACTCCACGGCTGCCGACACGACGGTCGACGATGCGGCCGACGACGCGGACTCGACGGTCGCCGACAGCGGGCCTGCGGACACGGGGCCGCTCGACACGGGGACCTCGGACACGGGCCCCCTCGACACGGGGCCTTTGGACACCGGGCCGCTCGACACGGGGGTCGTCGACACGGGGAGCGACGCGGGGTTGTTCAGCACGAACCCGAACCAGGTCTACTGCGGCAACACGGTCGGGCTGCTATGCCCGAAGAACAACTCGTGCTGCGGCAGCCTGTCGTTCTCGGGCTGGAGCTACTCCTGCGCCTCGTCGTGCAGCGGCGGCCAGCGAGTCTTCGCGTGCAACGAGAGGGCGGATTGCCCGAGCGGCCAGGTCTGCTGCGCCAACCACGTGATCCTCGGTTCCGCGCTCACCGACAGCAGCTGCCACAACTCGTGCGGCGGCTTCAGTCCGCCGGTGCAGCTCTGCATGACCAAAGACGACTGCCCGACCGGCAAGAGCTGCTCTCCGGCGAGCACCGACGCCGCCGGCAGCCAGACCATCGGCGCCTGCAACTAGCTCGCACGTCGCTCGCGCCCGGGCTCGTCTGCGCGCGCCTCAGACGAGGATGCGCGTGGGGTGCTCGACGAGCACGCGGAGCGCCGCGAGGAACGCCGCGCCGACCGCGCCGTCTACGACGCGGTGGTCGCAGGCGAGCGTGCACGCGAGGCGCCGGCCGACGACGATCTCGCTGCCTCTGACCACCGGCTCCTCGCGTACCCGGCCGACGGCGAGGATGGCGCCCTCGGGCGGGTTGATGACCGCCGCGAACGAGTCGACGCCGAGCATGCCGAGGTTCGAGATCGAGAACGTGCCGCCGGTGAGCTCCTCCGGCCTCAGCTTCTTGTCGCGCGCGCGCGCCGCGAGCCCGCGGATCTCGCTGGAGATGGCGCGCAGGCCCTTGCGATCTGCGTCGTGCACCACGGGGGTCACGAGGCCGTCTTCGAGCGCGACGGCGACCGAGATGTCGACGCGGCGGTGCACGAGGATGGCCTCGGGGGTGAAGCTCGCGTTGCAGGCGGGGACGGCTCGGAGCGCGAGGGCGCAGGCCTTCACGAGGAGATCGTTCAGCGAGATCCGCTCGGGCACGCCATCGGGAGCAGCCGGGCCCACGGGGCTCGCCGCGAGGTCGGCGTGGATGGTCTCGCGGAGGGCGACGAGCGCGCCGACGTCGAGATCCACGGTCAGGTAGAAGTGCGGCACGGTCCGCTTCGACTCGGTCAGGCGACGCGCGATCGTCTTGCGCATCATCGAGAGCGGGTGGCGCTCCGGCTCGGCGAGCGCGGCCGGTGGCGGCGCGTCCGGACCGGCCTGCGCGGCCCCCTCGAGATCGCGTTGCACGATGCGGCCGTGCGGGCCGGAGCCGTGAAGCGCGCGGAGATCCAAGCCCTGCTCGCGCGCGAGCTTCCGGACGTAGGGAGAGGCGTTCACGCGGCCGCTCTCGATCGTCGCGGGGGCGGGCGCCGCGACGCCGTCGCGAGCCGGCCCGGCGGCGCGCGCGTCGGCGAGCCCGGCCGCTGGAGCGGGCGCCGTGGC
>CAIXWQ010000413.1 GCA_903923175.1 uncultured delta proteobacterium
CCATGGTGCTGCGCTCGGCGAAAGGCGGTTCCCATCCCCTATGGGCCCACCCGAGAGCTTCACCAGCGGCGTCGACGAGGTCGAGGCCGTCGGCGTTTCGTGCGATCGTTCGAACCACCGTGCCCCCGCTCCATCGAGTCGTGATCCGCGGAAGCCCTCGCGGCGGCGAGGACACGGCGCTCGCGCGCGAGTCGCCGCGCGCGGGGCTCGTGATGCAGGAGGTCGAGCTCGACGAGGCCTCGATCGCCGGGACGCTCCCTCAGTTCCTCGCGCTCGAGCGCGAGGTGAGGAGCGGAGCACGGCACACGAGCGCCGCGAGCGAGCGGAGCGGCGCCGTGTCGGCGGGGACGCATGCCCCCTAGCCCCGACGATTTCGCCTTCGCCGAGCGCCTCGTGCGGCGCGGCGTGCTGGCGTTCGCGGAGGTCTACGCGGCGCTCACGGCGCTGGATCGTTCGGGGGGGCAGGAACGCCTCGGGCCCCACCTCGTGCGCACCCGGCGGATCTCCCCCGAGCACCTCTACGAGCTACTCACGGGGCCCGAGCCGGCGCCGTCGAGCGAGCTCGGACCGCTACTGGCCGCATGGCGCGACGTCTCGCAGCTCGACGACGTCGACGCCGCGCTCGATCGCCTGCTCGAGGCTGCGCTCGCCGCGACCCCGGCCGACCTCGCCGCGATCGTGATGGTGGGCTGGGACGCGCCGCGGGCGGTGCGCCGTCGGCCCGGCGTCACGCGCGCTCCGAGCGCCCCCTGGCTCGCGCGGTCGATCGTCGAGGACTACACGGTGTTCCTCCGCGAGGATCTGCACACGATCACGGCCTTCGGTCCGATCCACGCGAGCGGTGTACTCGCGGTGCCGCTGCGCTCCCGCGACGGCGTGCTCTGGCTCGAGAGCCCGACGCCCAGAGCGTTCGGGCCTTCCCACGTCGAGCCGGCGTCGATCCTCGCCCACGAGGCGGCGCTCATCCTGGCGGTCGCGCCGACGCGACCGCGGACCGAGCCGCCAGACTCGGAGCCGGTGGAGGCGATCGTCTTGCGCGAGGGGTCGATGCTCGGGCCATGGCGCATCGAGCGGACCGCGGGCGCGGGTGGGATGAGCACCGTGTACCGGGTGCAGCACGCCGTCTCGGGGCAGCGCGGCGTCGCCAAGGTCTTGCTCCCCGCGCTGAAGGATCAGGCGCGAGAGTTCTTCGCGCGCGAGGCACGCGTGCTGCGCGAGCTCTCGCACCCGAACGTGATCCGGTTGTACGACGCGGGTCGGGTCGGGGAGTTCGACTACCTCATCCTCGAAGACGCCGGCCAGACTTCGCTCGCGGAGCTGCTGGCGATACGCGGCAAGCTGCCCGCTTCGGAAGCGTCGGCGATCGCGATCCCGGTACTCTCGGCGCTCGCCGCCGCGCACGGGCTGGGGGTGGTGCACCGCGACATCAAGCCGGACAACATCTTCCTGCCCTCCTCGCCGGAGGCGGTGGTCAAGCTGATCGACTTCGGCATCGCGCTCGACCTTGGCGCTCCCGAGCCCGCGGGCCAGGTCATCGGCACGCCCTTGTACATGGCCCCCGAGCAGGCCAGCGGCGCCCACTGCGACTCACGCGCGGACCTCTACGCGCTCGGGGTGGTGCTCTACCAGGCGCTGTCCGGACGCCTGCCGTTCGAAGTCCCCGAAGGCTCGCTCGTGCAACTGCTCCGCCACCGGTTCGAGGCCGAAGCCCCGACGCTCCACGGCTACCCCGGCGTGACCGACGCGCTCGCCGACCTGATCGCGCGGCTGCTCTCACGGGAGCGCGGGGAGCGTCCGAGCTCGGCGCACGAGGTGATCGACGCTTTGAAGCGCTGCGTGCCCAGCGAGGGGTCGGCGCCGCTCGCCTTGCCTCCCGTGGCCGTCGAACGTCCGTCGACGCCGACGTCTTCGGAGCCCGTCGTCCTCGAGCCCATCGCCAGCAGAGGTCCGCCGACGCTGATCCGGGACCTCGGCGACCTGCTGCGTGAGCACGGACTCAGCGGCGTCGTCGAGCACGGGCAGTCCGGTGAAGGGCTCGCGCGCTTTCGCGCACGCGACGAGCGGGGGCCGGTCTCCCTCTGGGTCTCGCCGCGCGAGCTCGTGCAGATCGATCAGCGAGCCCGGGTCGACGGCATGCGGTGGCTCGTCGCGTCGCGAAACCCGCTGTTCGTCCCCGTCGAGCGGGAGCTCGACCTCGGGATCGGCCACGCCTTCGTCCGGCGCGATCCGGTGCCACCGCCGCTCACCAAAGGTCGAGTTTGCTCGCCGGGCGCCGCGCTCGCGATCGCCGCCGTCGTGCACCGCGCGCTGTCGACCCTCCATGCGGCAGCTCGGCGCTTCGACGGGTTCGCGTTCGGCAAGGTGCGCGCCGAGCTCGACGCGCCCGAGCGGTTCGCCTGCTTGCTGCAGCCACCGATCCAGTTCGATCGCGACGAGGAGGCCTTCAGCACGTTGGCAGGCGACGAGCTGCGCGGCGATCCGACGTTCATCTCGCCGGAGCAGCTGCTCCTGCGAGCCAAGACGCACAGCCCGGCGTTCGCCGCCGGGGTCGTCGCCTACCTCCTGCTCGCGGGCGTGCCACCCCACGGCGAGTACACTGGGCTCTTCGAGGTCATCCACCGGTTGGTGAGCGAAGATCCACCGTCACTCTCGACGCGTCGCCCCGATCTCCCGCGCTCCCTGACCCTCCTGATCGACGGGCTGGTGGCTCGCGATCCGCGTGCGCGGCTCGGCTCGGCTGCGCGCATCGAGGAGCGCTTCCTCGAGGAGCTCGCGAATCAC
>CAIXWQ010000414.1 GCA_903923175.1 uncultured delta proteobacterium
GGCGTGACGACCGCCGCCCTCGCCGCGCTTCGTGAAGAGGCCAATCGCCCGGTCGTCGTGCGCACGCAGACGGGCAATCTCGTCGAGCTGATGGTGCGAGGAATGCCGCTGTTGGCATACGAAGAGAGTGACGGTATCGGCCGCGATGTCGCGATCGCGGCGTTGCTGCGACTCAAGTTCAAGACCGACGCGGTAGGCGCGCTCTGCGGCGTGAGTCACGGGTGGGTGTGCAAGGTGCGCGCGCGACTTCGTGAAGGGGGCGTCGGCGAGGTGGTTCGTGTGCGGCCCGATGGCCGTCCGCCGACGTTGGTCGGCGCGATGTACAAGCGCTTCGAGAAGCTGCACGCCGAGGGCAAGACGCCGCCGGCGATCGCGCGCGAGCTCGGTATCGGCTCGGCGATCGTCTACCGCGCGGTGAAGGTGCTGGAGGAGTCGCGGGCGAGTCAGGTGACGCTCGGTGCGTCCGCCGCGTCCGAGCCGGCGTCTCCGGCTGGCGCACTCGCCGGCCTGGAGCCGGTCCGTGCGCCGTCGGAGCCGCGGGAGGGCGTCAGCGACGCAGAGCCGCCCGTCGAGGAGCTGGCCCCCGGCGCCGCGCTGCCGAGCGGTCCGACCGAGCACCCGACGCGGTACGCGGGCGTCCTGTTGGTCGCCGGCGCGCTCGCCGCGATCGGGATCCGCGAGGCGCTTTCGGCCTCGCGCGTCGCTCGTCCGAAGGCCGCGGTCTACGATGCGAAGACGGCGATCCTGTCGATGATGGCCGGATGGAGCGTCGGCTTCGCCTCGCTCGAGGCCATGCATGAGCGCGACGCGCGCGCGCTCGGCGTCGTGCTCGGCCTCGAGCGAAGTCCGAGCGTACGCACGCTTCATCGCGCGATCGCGCAGATGCGCGGGACGTTCGACCCGAGCGCGTTTTCCGCCGCTTGGATTCGTGCCGTCTTGGCCGCGCGCCTGCCCGATCGACTCTGCTTCGGGCTCGACGGACACTTCAAGGCGTACGCGGGCGACGAGCCGATCGACAAGGGCTGGGACAGCAAGCGGCGCCTCGTGACCAAGGGGCTCGCCGACGTCGTCATCACCGACGAGCGTGGCTGGACCTGGGGCAGCACGCACGTCGGCGCGGGCGACGCGCTCAGCCACCACGTGCTCGCCGAAGCGATGCGCCTTCGAGCCGTTCTCGGCGAGGCGCGGCCCATCGTGCTCGCCTTCGATCGCGGAGGCTTCGCCTTCGAGGCGCTCGAAGCGCTCGACGCCGAGGGCTTCGGCTACGTGACCTACGTGCCCGCCACCGTGACGCTCCCCGCGCTCGGCGGCATCGCCCCGGCGACGGACGGTATCGCCGAGAGTGCCTTCGTACACGCGAAGCTTCACCACCACGCCCGACTTCTCGTCGAGCGCGACGGCGAGGCGCTCGTGCCCATCGCGACCAACGTCACCACGCTTGTGGAAGCAGCCGAGATCGTGCGCGTGCTGCGCAGTTGCCGCGGCGCCCAGGAAAACGCCTTCAAGGCCGCGCGCGAGCACGCGCACATCGACCGCCTCGTCGACCGCGGAGTCACTTCTCGCGCACCCGATGATCGGCCGATCAACAACCCCGCGCGCACCCGACTGAAAATGGAGGTCGCGGAGCTCCGAACGCGCGAGGTCGAGCTCGCCAAGGAGCGCCCGTCCACCGCCGGCCGCACCCAGAAGCAGATCAACGACGACCGCTTCCGCGTCGGCGCCTACAGGAAGCTCGCCGAGATCGAGCTCGACAAGGCCCCCGTCAAAGTCCCTCGCGTAAGCGTCCAGCCCGCCGCCCTCAAGGCGACCCTCGACACGGACAATCGCGCGCTGCTCCAGCCGATGAAGCTCGCCACCGAGAACGCTCGCCGCTGGCTCCTGGCGACGCTTCACGACGGTCTCGCCCCCTCGGACGCCGAATACGATGCAGAGGCGACGGCGCGCACGCTCTCGGCCCTGCTGAGAGCCCCAGGCACCGTGCGATTCGACGACGACCTCGTGCACGTCACTCTCGACTTGCCGCTTCCGCCTGCCGCCCACGCGCGACTCGATGCGGCGCTTGGCGCCATTAATGATGCCCAGTTCCGATTCACCGACGGACGACGCCGCCTCGCCGTCCGGCTCGCTCCGAGACCCACCCGCGGCACGCTTCCGCATACGACGTCAACGGCCAATTAGGCCGATTTGCGGTCACTCGGCGCGATCGGTCCTGTCAGGAGGTCAGA
>CAIXWQ010000415.1 GCA_903923175.1 uncultured delta proteobacterium
AGGCGCCTGCTGCGCAGCTTCTGGGACGGCGCGCGCGACCCGCGGGCCGCGCGCGGCGCCTGGGTCGGGCGGTTGGCCTTCGGGTCTTCCGTCGGCGCGACGTCGCTGGGCGGGGGACGCCTCGAAGCGAGCGGGGGCCCGGGGGTGAGGGAGCCTCTCGGCAGACGGATCTTGGACGGCGGCCGAATCGGCGCGGGCGCGCGCGGCGCGGCGAGCTCGAGCGCCCCGGCGCGGACGAGGGCCTGAATGCGACCGAGCACGCGCGCCGGCTCGTCGCCGAGGATCTCGGCGAGGTCCTCGATCGAGAACTGCCCATCGACGTTCGAGAGCAGGAACGCGTCGCCGGTCTCGAGCTTCAGCGCGTAGACGTCGGCGCCGGTCCGCCGCGGCACCGCCGTGAGGCTCGGCTCGTCGTCGGGCTCGACCCGCGCCGGAAACGTGGGTCCGACCTGCGACACGTAGCGCCCGGCCGTCAGCGGCGGCGGCGGCGGCGGCGCGGGCCTGGGCCGCTCGACCGCGCCGAGCTTCTCGAGCCGGCGCGCGATGCCGAGCACGGCGTCGAGCGCGAGGCCGGTCGCGTCGGCGACGTCCTCGAGCGTCGCCGCGCCGTCGATCTGCCCGAGGACGAACGCCTCGACCGACGAGAGGCCGAGCGCATCGAGGCGGACGGACCGGGGACGTAGGATCGAACGTTCGTCCAATGGGCCTCTGCGCCGAGCCTATCAAAGCGCCGCTCGCGCCGACGAACAGCCGCGCGAGGCTCGCTCGGTAGGGCCGAGCTCAGGGGAGGTACGAGGTCGCGTCACGCTCGCTCTTCGCCGCCGGCTTGGCCTTGCTCGAGAGGGGATCGTCGACGTTCGCGGGCGCCTTCCACTCCTGATCGAAGAACCCCGCGGCCAGCGCGCTCCCGAACGACAGCAGCTGCTGCCCTCGCGCAGGCGCGAGCGTCGCGTCCCAGATCACGAAGTCGGGGAGGAGCTCGGGGAGGCTGATCGCGCGGAAGGTCCCGAGCGCGTCGGCCCCCTCGATGACCAGCACGTACTTGTCGGGCGCCTTCGGGTGCGGATACGCGAACGCGGCGCCGAGCTGCGGGCCGGTGAAGGTGCGGCCGCCGAAGTGGATGCCGTCGTCCTTCAGCTGCAGCGGCAGGTCCTTCTCGATCGCCGCGAGCACGCGGTTGCCGCGCGCGTTGCCGACGAGCACGAGCGACTTCGTGGGCGCGGCCTCGGGATCGATCTCGGTGTCCTTCACGATCGGGTACGAGACGTCGGTCCCCCAGCGCACCTTGGCGAACGCCTGCGCGACCTCGAGGTTCGCGGTCGTCTGCGCGGGATCCTGCGTGCCGTAGACGAAGATCAGCGGCTCGTGCCACACGTCGCGGATCGGCCCGGTGATGCGCCCATGCTTGTAGAGCCCGGCGCCCGCTTCCCCTGCGAGCAGCCCCGGCTTCCACGAAGCCCCCTCGCGGTGCACGAGCAGCGGCGCGCCGGCCGCGAAGGTGAGCTTGGCGTCGTCGATGGCGAGCACGACCTCCCCGTCGAGCAGCGAGGGATCGCGGTCGAAGCGCAGCGCCTCGATCCCCTTCACCCTCACGGTCAGCCGGTGCTTGTCGACGACCGTCGCGTCGACGACGCCCCAGTCGCTCGACGAGGTCATGCGCTCGACGTGCACCCACGCGTCGTCGCCGAAGCGCGGCCGCGTGGTGCGGAAGTGGACCTTCTTCGGGTGCGCGTCGCGCCTGCGCGCGCCGAACCACTTCACCTGCGCGAGGTGGTCGTACGCGAAGCCCCAGACGTCGTGGCCGAGATCGGGGTGCTCGTGCTTGATCGAGAAGCCGAGCTTCTCGTAGGCCTTGATGAGCACGCCGCTGTTCTCTTCGGGGAGGTCCTGCTTGCCGTGCACGATCGACAGCGGGAGGCGCGCGCCGTTCTCGGCCCACAGCGCGTTCGAGCGCTCTTCGACGAGGAACTTCTCCCACGGCCGCTGCGGGCGCCCCTTGATGTCGCGGCGGATGGCGTACGAGTGGTAGCCGCACAGCGGCTGGCTCGCGGCGAACACGTCGGGGTGGTGCAGCGGGACGCCGCCGGCGCCGATGCCGCCCATCGAGTAGCCGGTCAGGTAGACGCGGTCCTCGTCGATCGCGGGCCAGCGCGCCTTGGCCCACGCGATGGCGTCGAGCACTTCTTCTTCGCCGAGCTGCCGGTACATCGCGTTGCCGTGCGCGTGCGGCGAGAGCACGAAGCCGTCGAAGCCGTCGGGGACCTTCGCTACGCCCATGCCGCGATCGAGCACGTAGTGCGAGGTGTTCCAGACGTCGCCGCCGAAGAACACGCGCGTCATCGCCATCGGCCCGCCGTCCATGCCGTGCAGGCCGACGTAGAGCGGGACCTTCTTCGCCTTCACGCCCGCGCCACCCGCGCCGCCCGTGCCACCCGTGAGCGCGCCTCTCGGCACGTTCACCACCACGGGCTGCGGCTTGCCATCGGCCTTGGCGACGTGCGCGTAGCGCGAGACGCCGGCGCGCTCGGCGAGCGGATCCTTGCCTTGCTCGGCGAGCGCCGCGATGGCGTCGAGCTCGGCCGCGTCGGCGAGCTGCGGGGCGAGCTCGCCGTCGCCGCGCGTGACGAACCCCGCGAGGCGATCGGAGAGGTACTCGAGCGTCGCGCCGACGTCGTCGGCGAGCGCGGCGGGGCGCCCGGACTTCGCCCAGGTGGCGAGCACCGCGCGGGCGCGGGCGATCGCGGCGCGGACCTTCGCGCGCGGGTGGAAGGCGCCGTCGACGCGCCGGCCGCCGACCTCGATGCGCAGCGTGAGATCCTTGCCGTCGGCCTCTTGCGACGCGAGCTCGGCCTCGGCGAGCGTGCCGGGGAGCTCCGCGATCGTGCGCGGGCCGATCGTGAGCGCGCCGAGCTGCTTGGTCGCGAGGATCGGCGTCTCGCCGTCGAGCAGGCTCGCGGTGACCACGAGCGGCACGTGGAGCGGCGCCCCTTCGGGGTACTTCACGAGCGTGCCGAGGCGGTAGCCCTTGTCGGTCGGCTCGCGCAACACGCGCACCCACGACAGGTTCGCCGCGAGCTCCTGCGCGACGAGCGCGGGCGCATTCGGCAGCACCAGGCGCACGCCGAGCGGCGGGCGGAGCGTCGCGTCGACCACGCGCGCGCGAAACAGCCACGCGCCGTCGCGCTGGCGGAGCTTGAAGAGCACCGTGTGATCGCCGGCGGCGAGCTCGAGCGGGACGAAGTCGTCGTCGTCGCGGAACGGCCGCGCGGCGTCGCGCACGAACACGCTCTTGCCGTCGACGATCACCTCGACGCCGTCGTCGACGCCGAGGAGCAGCACCAGCTTCTGCGCGACCGGCAAGCGCAGCACGCCGCCGAGGTAGGCGATCGCCGCGCGCCCGTTGGTGGGCATCGTGCGCTCGAGGTCGATCGGGCCGTCGCCGCTGCGCGCGAGCGTCCACTTCGCCGTGTCGCCGTGGAAGCCGCGCCACTTGCCGGGCGTCTTGCCGCCGTCGGGGCTCGGATCGCGCACGCCCACGTCGACGTTGGCCGGCACCTGCACGCCGTACGCGGGCGCGAAGGCGTGGTCGTCGAGCCGCGCCGGCCCGGTCGCCGAGGCGGTGCGCGGCGCAAAGCCGGTGACGTCGCCGAGCGCCCTCTCCTTCTCGTCGAGCAGGAACGGGCCGAGCGCGAGCCAGGCGCCGAGGTGCCCGGCGGGCCCCGCGACGACGCCGACCCCTTCCTTGGGATCGACCTCGGCGATCTTCGCGCCCGCTTCGGGATCGCCGGCCGGGACCCCGTCGGTCGCGACGGCCTTCGCCGAGGCGCTGGCGGAGGCGCTCGCGCTGGCGACCAGCGACACCGCCGGCATGACGGACTACTGCGCGCTGCGCGAGCCGCACCCGCACGCGAACGAGGCGCTCGCGAGCACGCCCGCCGCGGCGCAGGCCGCCCAACCGAAGCGCGTCACGCCTCGCTTCACGTCCTGCACGCCGTCCTGCACGCCGTCCTGCACGCCGTTCTGCACCGCGCGAGGGTCCACGGCCGCGCCCGGCGAGGCAAGTTCCCCCGCCCCGGCGGTCATGGAAGAGTCCGGACATGTCGCGTCGCATGCAGCTCGGGATGGCCGCCCTCGCCCTCGTCGCCGGCTGCGGCCTGCCCGCGTGCGGAGGCAAGCCGCCCCCCAAGCCGGCGCCGCCCCCGCCGCCCGCCGTCCCCCTGGCCGGCGAGCCGCAGAGCGGCGCGCTCTTCGCGAGCGTGCGCGACGCGCTGCTCCCGATCGGCTGCTACGACGCGCGCAAGAAGGCCTGGGGCGCGGGCGAGGCGTGCGTCGCGATGCTCCCGCAAGGGACGCAGGTCGCGATGGAGACCGGCGCGCCGCGGCAGATCGTGGGGCACGAGGCGCCCGATCTCGGCTGCGATCTCGGCGCGGTGCTGCGCACCGACGGGCCCTCGCTCGGCTTCGCGGTCTACCCGGCCGCCGTGCGTCCGACGGTGCGCGCGCTGCCGCGACGCCGCGGCTACTCGCGCGGCGTCGCGCAGGCCCCGCTGCTCGCCGACGAGAAGGCGAAGATCGAGGCGCAGCTGAAGGCCCCCGACGCGCCGGGGAACGGCGTGATGAGCGGCAGCGTGGCCGCGACCCTCGACCTCGACGGCGACGGCAAGGACGACCGCGTGCTCGTGGTGCGGCTCGGCCCCGCGGCGCTCCGCTCGCGCTTCGAGTACGTCGGCGCGATCTACGTCGCGCGCTCGGCCACCGGGCGCGTCGATCTCGTCGCGGCCGACGAGGGGGCCGATTTCGAGCTGCGCGGCACGCTCGATCTCGATCAGGACGGCGTGCGCGAGCTCTGGTACGCGTCGACCTTCGTCGAGGAAGAGGGGCGCAACGAGACCGTCACCGAGGGGCTCGCCCGCCTCGCCAAGGACCGGGTGGAGACCGTCGGCGAGGTCGTGGTCGGCGGCGCCGGGACGTGCGCGGCGGAGTGGAACGACAGTCCGTAGCGCGTCAGGCGCGGGCGCTGCGGCGACGGCGGCGAAGCGCGAGGCCGGCGAGCGCGAGCAGCGCCGCGGGGAGCGCGCGCGGGGGGCCCGCGTCCCCCTCGGACCAGACGCAGCCGCCCGGCGCGGGAGGCGCCGCGGCGACGCACTTGCCGCTGGGCTCGTCGCAGCTCCAGC
>CAIXWQ010000416.1 GCA_903923175.1 uncultured delta proteobacterium
CAGTACTGCATGAAGACGCTCCAGTTGCAGCCGGGGGCGCAGTCGTCGCTGGTGGCGCACGCGGAGCGGCACGCGCCGAACGCGTAGTCGCAGGAGAAGGGCGCGCAGTCGAAGGTGAGCGGCGCGTCGGTCGGGCACGGCGCGCCGCCCGCGCTGCAGTAGGCCGGACCGCGGGCCTGCGCGGCGCTCACGCACTGGCTCGGCTGGCACTGCGTCCCCGCGCCGGCGCCGATGCACGCGCCGAGCGGCCCGCAGGTCCCCACGCACGCGAGCGCGACGCCGCACTCGCCGCGCAGATCGACGCCGGTCGGCTCGGCGGTGCAGATCCCCGGCTTGCCGGGGAGCACGCAGGAGTGACACGCCTCCGTGCACGCCGTGTCGCAGCAGACCTTCTCGACGCAGTGCCCGCTCGCGCAGTCGGAGTCGGCCTTGCAGTCCTTGGCGATCGTGGCGAGCGAGGGCTTGGCGTCGGCGGGCGGGAGCGCCGCGTCGGCCGCGTCAGCGCTGGAGGCGTCCGAGGCGTCCGCGGCGTCGGCCCCGCTCGCGTCCGACGGCGACCCGGCGTCGCCGAGCGGCGCGCATTTGTGCGAGGCCGGATCGCACGAGAACGAGGCGCACTCGTCGTTGCGCGCGCAGCCGGCGCCCTCGGCGAGCGCGGTGTACAGCTCCGCGCTCGCGGTCGCGATGCCGCCGACGGCGCCGCCGGCGATCAGCACCGAGCCGTCGTCGAAGTCGATCGCGACGTGGCGCTCGCGCGCGGTGGGCTCGAAGCCGCCGTCGAGCAGCGCCTTCGCCACCGGATCGAACAGCTCGACCTGGCCGCTGCTCTCGCCGCCTACGATGAGCACCTGCCCCGCGCCGAGCACGGTCATCGTCTGGTCCACGCGGCCCACGCGCATGGTCGGCCCCGGCGACCAGGTGCCCGTCGAGGGGTCGAAGAGCTCGGTGGTCGAGTAGAAGGGCGTGCTGGTGCCGTCGTCGCCGCCGCTCAGCAGCACGCGGCCGTCGCGCAGCGTGACGGCGACGGGCCCTTCGCGCGGCACCGACATCGCGCCGGCCTGTGCCCAGCTATTGCCGATCGGATCGTAGATCTCGGCGAGCGACAGCATCCCGGCGGTGCCGACGCCGCCCGCGACGAGCACGCGGCCGTCGGCGAGGCGCGCGGCGACGTGCCAGTAGCGCGCGCTCTTCATCGCGCTGATCGCCTTGAAGGCGCTGCCGTCGAAGAGCTCCGCGGAGGCGAGGTTCTCGCCGCCCGCGAGGAGCACCTTGCCGTCGAGCAGCAGCGTGGCGGTGTGCCCCGCGCGCGCCGCGCGCATCGGGCCGAGCTTGGTCCACGCGCTGGCGAGCGGCGCGCCAGGATCGAAGCGCTCCGCGTCCGAGGAGGCGCTGCCGTACGTGCACTTGGCGAGCCCGCCGGTGACCAGCACGCGCCCGTCGGGGAGCGCGGTCGCCGTGTGCTCGCCGCGCGCGGAGGCCATCGCGCCGCCGTCGCTCCACTTCTGCGTCGCGCGATCGAAGATCTCCGCCGTCGACAGGCAGCCGCCCCCGCCCATGCCGCCGACCACGAGCGCCCGCCCCGACCCGAGCCGCGCGCCCGTGGGGCCGACCCTCGCCTCGGCGAGATCGGCGGTGGCGGTGAGCAGCGCCGCCTGCGACTTGCCGAGCGTCAGCGGCCGCTCGTTCGCCGTCGAGCAGCCCGCGCTCCACGCCAGCACCCCGAGCCACGCGATGCGCCCCCAGCCCCTCATGCGCTCAGCGTAGTCCGATTCGCCGCGCAACGGCGCGGGCGCCTGCTCGGCCGCGCGCTCAGCCCAGCAGCGAGCCCTGGCGTGCCCCGCCCGCGTACGCCTCCACGTCGAACCGCTTCTTCAGCGCCCCGAGCCCCATCGGGCGGACCTTGCCGAAGATCGCGCGCTCGGGGAACGGCTGATCGTGCAGCCCGAAGCACCAGCCGACGCCGGTGTACGTGTTCGGATCGCGCCCGTCGAGCGCGTAGCGATCCATCATCTCGACCGCGAAATCGAAGGCCTCGCGCGGATCGGGGAGCATCGGCAGCAGCTGCTTGCCCCAGTACATCCGCATCACGTTGTGCACGCGCCCGCGCTCGACGAGCTCGCGCTGCGCGGCGTTCCACACGCGATCGGCGGAGGCGAAGCGCTCGAGCGCGACGGGGTCGCAGGCCGCGGGACGTGGATCGCCGGCGTGCGCCTCGAGCGTCGCGCGGGCCCAGGCCGGCACCCCTTCCCACGCGGCGTGCCGCGGCTCGCGCGCCGCGTGGTTGAAGGCGAGCGCGCGGCGCACCACGAGCTGCTCCACGCAGGCCTCGCGCGCCGCCACGGGCAAGGCCGCGCGCGCGGCGAGGGCGCAGCGCCGCGCGGAGATCGCCCCGAAATGCAGGTAGGGCGACA
>CAIXWQ010000417.1 GCA_903923175.1 uncultured delta proteobacterium
CGCTCATCGAGGCGGGCGGATGCTCGCCGCGGTGACGCGCGTGATGTGGCTCGAGCAGCGGATCGACTCGGCGATCGCCTCGGCCTGCGCGGGGATCGTCTTGGCGTGTGCGGCGTCGTCGGGGAAGCCCATCGCACGGGCCACCGCGGCGGCGTCGATGCCGATGCCGAAAGTGAGCAGCGTCCACCCCGCGTGCTGCGCTTCCGTCGCGAGCTCGACCAGCGCGAGCCGTCGCTTCTCGCTGGAGCGGTTGTCCTCGCCGTCGGTGAACACCGCGACGACGGCGTTCGCGAACGCGCTGCGGCGCAACAGGAGCGACGCGAGGACGTCGTACACCGCTCCGTAGAGCCGCGTGCCGCCTTCTGGTTGCCACGGCACGAACCGCGGCGTGGCACGCACCGGGCAGAGCGGGATGCGAACGCGCGGCTCGCTCGAGAAGGTGACGATGGTGGCTGCGGTGGCCGCG
Source organism: uncultured delta proteobacterium (assembly GCA_903923175.1). Classification (GTDB taxonomy): domain Bacteria; phylum Myxococcota_A; class Polyangia; order Polyangiales; family JADJMO01; genus CAIXWQ01. The sequence goes on from CAIXWQ010000417.1 coordinate 467, forward strand.
GCGTCGGGACCTTCGCGAAGGTCGGCCAGGTAGCCCTCGAGCGCGCGCGGCGGTGCATCGCCGTAGCGACCCATCGAGCCGGATTCGTCGACCACCAACACGCCAAAGGTCTGGACGTCACCGAGCGGAATTTCCGGGACGAGGAGATCGGCCATACCCACCTGACGCGTCAGCGGGCGCGGATCGGACGCTCAGCGGCCGTAAACCGGGTGCGACAGGAATTGTCGCAGTGCCGGCGCATGATGACGCTGCTGGTGATCGTCGCGCGCAGGTCGCGCGGCGCGTCGTGCGCCCCTCTCCGTGGGCGCGCGCTCCATCGGCGCGGCCTGAACGTGTCCGCACGTACCGCGACGCCCCCCTCCCCTGGGGTGGGCATCGAGCCGCCTCGCAGACGAGCCAGGTCAGATCGCCCTGGCGCCGCCGTCTCCGTTTCACCCCTCACGCCCAAGGACGGTGCATGCCCCCGACCGCGCCCCTCGATCCCCTCGCGAACGCCGTCTACGCGCTCGTCCTCGCCTTCTCGGTCCGCGACGAGCCGGCGATCGACGCTGCGTTCTGCGCTCTCGCGCGTTCGGTCCGCTCGCTCGACGGCATGGTCGTCAACCTCGGCGTGCGCGGCGCCGATCTCGACGATCTGCGCCAGGAACTGCTGACGCGCCTCTACGAGCACCTGCGCGCGTGCCCCCGCGTCGACTCGCCGCGCGCCTGGGTGCGCACCATCGCGCGCAACCTCGCGCTCGACTTCCTCCGACGGCGCGTGCGCCAGGCGACGACGCCGATGGCACCCGAGGCCCTGGTCGAGCGCTCCGGCGTGTACGCCTTCGAGGACCTCTACGCCGTCGAGCGCGAGGAGCGCGAGCGCGACGGGCACCGCGCGCAGCTCGCCGTCTGGGTCGAGAGCTACGTCGAGGAGGCCGACGCGCAGCGGGTGCCGCGCGGGCACCACGTCCGCGCCTGGTACGCGCGGCGGGTGGAGGGGCGCTCGATCGCCGCCATCGCGTCCGACTTCTCGGCGGGCGGCGAGAAGCCGAGCGCCGACCTCGTGTCGAAGTGGGTCGAGCGCGGCGCGGAGCTCGTGCGTGCGCTCATCGAGCGGGATCGCGACTTCGCGCGCGCGGCGGCGATGCGGTGCGCCTGTGCCGCCTGAAGCTGCCCCGTTGAACGAAATTCGACCCGTCCCTGGAGAACCATGACCAAGAAGCCTGCCCCTGCGCGCCCCTGGTGGCGCGACGTGATCTGGCCGAGCGCCTTCACCGACGACAACGAGATCGGAGAGAGCGTGTGCGAGGTCGCGCTGGTCGAGCGCGCGTTGGCCGGGCTCGGGCGCCCTGTCCAGCGCTTCCACGCCACCGGGGTGCTCACGACCACGCCCGACGCGGTCTTCCGCGCCGTCGCGGAGCTTGGCGGCCGACTGTTCGCCCAGCGGATCGCCTCGCCTCTCGTCACCTCCGAGCTGGAGTCGCGGCTCTTCGCCTGGCCTGCCGGGACTTGCGAGGTGCGGGTCACGCCGTCGGGCGGCCGGGTCGGCATCTCGTGCGTCGCGGCCGATCCCGAGCTGGTGGAGCGCCTCGTGGCGCTGGTGAAACAGCACGTCGGCACGCCGCCGCGTGCGGGGCGGGTCTTCGCACTCGTGCAGGGGACGATGGGGCACCAGCTCACTTCGCTCGGCGTCGCTGCCATCCCGCTCGAACGCGACAACTACGAGCCGGCGGTGCTCGACGCCTTCGACCACGTCGTCGGCGATCTCGCGACCTCGGCGCCATGTGGCCGCCTCGCGCTGTTTGACGGCGCGCCCGGGACGGGAAAGAGCTTCCTCGTGCGCGGTCTCCTGTCCGCGCAGCGCAGCGACGCGATGTTCGTGGTGGTGCCGCCCGATCTGGTGCGCGCGCTGGCCGGGCCGACGCTGCTGCCGACGCTCCTCGAGGCGCGACACGACGCGTGCGAGTCGGGCATGACCGGCCCCATCGTGCTGGTGCTGGAGGACGCCGACGAGTGCCTCGCGCCGCGGATGGCCGACAACATCGCGACCGTCGCGGCAATGCTGGCGTTCTGCGACGGCATCGTGGGGCACGTGATCGATCTGCGCGTGGTCGCGACCACGAACCGACCGCGCTTCGAGCTCGACGAGGCGCTGCTGCGTCCGGGGCGGCTCTGTCGACGGGTGACCGTGGGGCCGCTGCCGCCGACGAAGGCGCGGACGATCTTCGAACGGCTGGTGGCGCGCGAGGCGCACGCGGATCGCGCGGATTGGCTCGCGCGGCCGCGGTCGCTGGCAGAGATCTACGCGGCGGCGCGCGACGCGGGATGGCAGGCGCCGCCGGCGCCGGTGAGCGAGCGGGGGGCGGGGAGAGGCGTGGATTTCGACCGGAGGTTCGGATTGCCCTTCTGAGGTGTCCGAATCTCGCGGCGCGAAGGCGTCTCTCCGGCGTGCCTCGGCACTCCGCCCGCTTCACCGCTCCTGCACGGGCGGACGGCGTCGCCGCGCCCAGCCCCGCAGCCATCAAGCAGCGCGAAGCGCATGCTCCACCCCTTCGCCGACCAAGGATCGCTCCGTGTACGTCGACGATCTAGGGGCCCTTCGCGCCCACTCCGCGATCGTTCTCCGCGAACCGCGCTTCTTCTTCGCCGACGCGGGCCAGCTCTCGCTCGCGCATCTCGGGACGAGCTCGATCCCTGCTGGAGCGCTCCTCCGGCTCTGGCAAGACGACGCGTTCCACCGCGGGTGTCCTGACTGTGGCGGCCGCATACTCATCCACTCGATCGTCGGCTCGCCCCTCTCGGGGACCCACAGCTGGCAGGGCTTCTGCGTTGGATGCCGAGGGGCATTCCGCGGGTGCCCCCCCGAGGAGACTCGCCCGTTCGCGGAGCTTTGGCGCCCCGCGCACACGCTCGTCCTCGAGACAAGGAGCAAGCTCGTACCTACGATTGAGCCCACGATTCCGCTCTCGGCGCTCGCCGACGTCCTCCGCGGAGGTCGTGGCGCCACGGAGCTCGAGCTCATCGCCACGGGCGAATGCTTCGTGTTCGACTGGGCCACCGAAACCCTACGCGATGCCAGCGGCCGAGCGCTGCTGCAGGCAAGCGCTGTCGACGTCCGCTACGTCGGCGGCGCGCCCGGATGGGCGTGGGATCAACGCAGTCTCGTCGCCGACGGCGTCGCGGTCGCGACGGTCGTCCGGGGACGAGCGCGACCCAAAGTCCTGATGCAGCTCGGGACGCGCAGCGCGCTCCCCGGTCATCCAGAGGACGCCGAGATCTGGATCGGGGCTCCGAAGAAGCCCGTGCGGCACTACCTGGCGAACGACGGCCTCTACGACGCCGAGGGCACGCACGTGCTCGGCTGGCGCACACGCCCCAGGCTGGCGGTCGCCATCCTCACGCTCACGCACGGGGGGCGTCTCGGGGAAATCGCCCGCGCGACGACGAGGGACCCGATGTGCTCCTGACCGATCGCGATGCAGCGCAGTGACCGAGTGGGTGCCCGGCGACGACCGCAGGCTCCAGGCCCGCGTCGACTGTGTCGACCTCCTTAAGGTCCGGTCCGTGCGTGTCTTTAGGGAGAAGCGGTACATCCTCGACGGGGACGACGGGCGGGACGTCGACTTCGACGAGCGCGAGGAGCTAGTCACCCGAGGGGCACCAACGTCCGGGCGTCAGATCCCGGCCTCGGGGGGCGTCGATCCGCTCGTGCGCCCCTCATCACCATGCCTTTCGGCCCCTCGCAGAACGGAGCCCGCCATGCTCGGAGACGCTCTCGCGACCGTTCGCGAGCACACCGGAGGCTGGACAGCGACACTCCGCCTCGCGTCAGTGTTGTTGCTCGCCTCCCTGCTCCTGGCGTGCGGCGACCGCCAGTGCTTCTCCGACGGGCACTGCGTCGAGCTCGCCGGTGACGGAGCGTTCTGGCTCCGCTGGCTCGGCGCGTTCGCGCTCGGCGCAATCGGCCTCTGGGCTGCGGGCGCGGCGCTCGCCGAATGGGAAGGCCTCGTGACGGCGATCATCCTGTTCTTCGGCTGCGGGCTCATCGGCCTTGGGGGTCGTGACCGAGCCCGGGTGCACGCGACCGAGCACGCGCTCCGAGCAAGAGGTCACCGAGTACACGCGACTACTCGCCGAGCGGCGGATCGCGCGGTCGCGCGAGGCCGAGCTTACGCCGATTCGCCAGCTCCAGGCTGCGCGTAGCGTCTCGAAGCGCCTCCACGAGCGCTAGGCGGAGACGCTCGTGCCACTTCGCGAGAAGTACGACGCCGAGCTCGCGACCTGCCGCACCACGCTCGCCGCGGAGTTCCGGAAGGCGAAGCTCGCCTCGCGTGACGACCTGCTCGCGCGCCGGGAGGAATGCCCCGACCTCGAACAGGCCCTGGAACGGGCGGCCGTGCTGGAGCACGCGACCACCTGGCTCGGCGCCAAGATCGCCGAGGCGCGGAAGATGGCCCGAGCGCTCGATCAGAGCGCGTGGCGCCTGGATAGGCTTGTGGAGCTCGACGAGGTTGCGACCACCGACGAGCGAGAGTCGCTGCGGCGCGCGATCGCCACCGCCGAGGCCGTGCTCGACGAGAAGGTCTCGGCTCTCGCGAGCGCGGAGATCGCGCGCCGGGAGAAGGCGATCTTCGATTCGTACGCGGGAGGTACGTGATGAGCCAGAGCACCGCACTTGCCGCCGCGACCCTCGCGGCGCTGCACGGACACGAAGAGGGGCTCACCGCGCTGGAGGTGGCCTCGGCGCTCGACATCGGCCTGGACGAGGCGCTCGGCGCGCTCCGGCTGGCGGCGCGCGAGGGGGCGGCGTCGGTTACGTGCGACGACG
>CAIXWQ010000418.1 GCA_903923175.1 uncultured delta proteobacterium
CCCGCGGGGGCGGCGCGATTGCGCTGCCACCGGAATCCTGGCGGTGCGCATAAGGAGTCTTATGTAATCAAATATCGCATCTGAGCATGCGGTGCGTGTTTGCGCTTCTTAGCCCCCTCTGGAACAGGTCGCGCGCCTCACTGATCTCGCGCGCGAGGGCGATGCGAACGTTGGTGGCGGCCCTGATGCGGGCGTCGTTGTAGAGCACGAGGTCCGCGAGGATCGCGTTCGCCAGCCTACGGGCTGTTGCTTCGTCGTCGATCATGGGAACTCGCGAGCAGGAGGGACCGAGCTTCACCGGAAGACCGCGAGGCGGAGCGCCCACGGCTTCCCTTTCCCGGCCGTCGCCCGCCACGCCGCCGCGAGCTTCGCCGTCTTCACGACGCGAGCGGCCTCGATGCCTCGACCCGCTACGGCCACTTCCGCTTCCCCGACTTGATCAACGCGACGCGCACGGATCGGATGTCGCCCCCATTCCACAGTCGTTCGCCACGCCCGATGGGCTTGCCGACCGAACGGGCAGCCGCGACCAACGTAGGCACATCGACGCCCAGCAAACGGGCGGCCTCCTCGGTCGTCACCGGAGGGGCGGCGCTCGCATGCGTGAGACGTTCGAATCCTCCGAGCGGTGTCCCGCGCGCCTGCATGTGCGCCGCGATCTCCTTCAACGTCTTGCGACCGCACCCGTGGGTCGCGAGCAGCATGTCGGCGGCGTCCTCGTGCGTGAAGTCGGAGATCTTCGAGTTGGCCATTGCCTTCTCGGCCAGCTTGCTGAGCCCCGCCCGCGCGGGCTGCTCGCGACGGGTGGCTTGCACGACCTTCTCGAACAGGTGGGATCGAAACTCGACCTGGAGGGCGAGGCCGCTGATGGTCGTGCGTCCGGTCCCCGTGCCTTCTTCGCCGGTGAACATCGCGGCCGCCCGCAACGCGGTGGCCAGGATGAGGACCTCGGAAGCGTTGATGGGCTTGAGCCTCCCGCCGACGACCTTGATCGGGACGGGCACGGCCTCCATGGCGAACGCGCCGCCGATCGCTTCGAGCGCGAAAGCGGGGCCCGGATCGAACGTCACGGCGATCGAGGTCACCTTGGCGGCAGCACGCGGCGTGGTCCTGGCGCGACGCATCGCCGCCACCGCGCCCGTCCCTTCGTAGAGCGCGACGCCGAACTCCTGCCCGCCACTTCCGAGGAGCGACGCCTCGAACATCAGCGTCTCGGGGCCGCTGAACCGCGCATGAAGCGTCTCGTCGGAGTCGATGTGACGCCAGGGCTTCGCCAGCCAGAAAGCCTCGGCCGCACCGAGCAGCTCCAGAATGACCGGCGGCGGCACGCGGACGAGCGAGAGGCCGAGCGCGATCGCGAGAGCGAGACCCGCACGAACAGGCGGAAGCCACGCAGGAGGATCGGCTACGTCGAAGCCGCACGCGCGTCCCGGCAAAGCGAGCGCCTTCTCGCAGAACAGCGGCCCGCCCTCGACCTTCGACTTGAGCGCGCGAAGCCCCTCCGCGTCGTTGTCCGCGAAGACGGGGCCAACCACGTGCTCGCTCTCGCCGCCGCCGATGTAGACGCGGAACGGGGTCTCGCCCGTCGGGACCGGTCCGATCCGCATCGCGAAGAGCATCGCGACCGTCTAGCCGGTCGGTTCGGCGGGCGCGAGCCGTCGCAGCGGGCACGAAGCGAGAGCCCTGCCCGGGCCCCCTCGACGGCGATTCGGCCAGAAAATTAGGGCCGATCGCCGCCGGGAAGATCACCGCCTTCGGCGGGCAGCTCGATAGGGGTGGCTCTTCGAGAGGGGGGGTGATCGGCGCCATGGGGCGTCCTTAGGGCGATTCCATGCGCTGCGGTCATGCCGATCGAACACGCCCGGAAGCTGGCACGAGGTGCCCCTCGCCGGGTAATCGATCGATTCCAGCGTCGGGCGCCGACGTCAAGAAGATCACGCAGTCCGTCGCAGGCGTCGTCGCTCGGGTTACTCGCCGTACGGGACGACGAGAGTCTCGGCAGCGCGACGGCGAGCGCGCTCCCCTCGCCGATCGTAACGCGCTGTCGTCACGGGACTCGCGTGAGAAGCCATCGCCTGCACCGTCGCGAGATCGACGCCCGCATCGAGGAGGTCGCCAACGAACGCGCGCCTAAAATCGTGAGGGGAGAGGTGCGCGATGCCTGCGCGTCCGGCGAGCCTGTTCACGATGTCGAGCACGGTCTGCGAGGACATCTGTCGCGAGCCGACGCGCCCCTTCGGCGAGACGGCCGCGAACAGCGGCCCGCTCGCGTCGCCACGTCGATCAACCCACGCGAGGACGGCGCGGCGCGCACCGTTCGTGAGGTACATCGTACGCTCCTTGTTGCCCTTCCCGACGATCCTGATGGTCTCGTTGGCGCGATCGAGATCCGCGAGGTCGAGCCCGACGGCCTCGGACCTGCGGAGACCACCCGCGTAGAGGACGGCGAGCAACGCTGCGTCGCGGGCGCCTCGGTTCGTCGCCGTGTCGCACTGCGCGAAGAGCTTCTCCAGCTCGACCCGAGAGATCGAGCGCCCTTTGGGGAGACGCGTCCCTCGGACCCCCTTCACGCTGACCACCCGCTGGAGATCCTCGGCGCTCATCAGCCGGAGCCCGAAGGCCGCTCGCGCCACGCCGCGAAGGGCAGCGAGGATCTTGTTGGCCGAGGACGGGGCGAACTTCTCGGCGAGCCGCGCTCTGATCGCCATCGCGTGCTCGTAGCGGACGGCGTGCCACGGCACGTTGTCGATCGCGGCGCCGGGGAGCAGTAGGTCACCGAGCACGGCGAGGGCCTGAGCCATCGTCCGCCTCGACCCCAAGGAGAGGCCCGCGAGGTAGACGCTCGCCGGGGACGACGGCGATGGGTTCGCGGGGAGGACGAGAGCGTCAGAAGTGGGGTCCGCCGAGGCGTCTTCGAGAACCGTCATTCTCATAGACGGCAATACAGCGGGTGCCCGAGGTCGATCCATCGGGCCTCTTCGGCACGAGAGGTGCAGTCTATTGCTCGCGGGTGAGCCCCCCGACAGCGCTTGTTGAAGCGCTTTCGGCTTGAGGGGTGGCCGAGCGCCTCAAAGTCGTCCGTTAGCATCTCAGCAATCGGTTCCACGCGCCGGTGGGCAAATGAGACCGTTCATCTCGACGGGCCGTCACCCGCCGCTCGCACCGTCTCCTGTGCCCGCGTCCGGCTGCAAGTAGAACCCTCGAACGCAATCCCACGTAGTCGAATATGACTTGCAGTACACGCACGCGCCGAGGAGTTCGTTCGGCTGATCACACGTCCAATTGGCTTCCGCCTGGAGATAGCACGTAGTCTGGAGCCCACACGGAAGTGGGTAGACACACGCGCCATCATGGTGCAGGACGCCTGCATTTCCCTGATAGAACCAGATCGGCGGCTTGTCCGGGCAAGGATCCTGGCTTGGACCACACGCCACGAACGCAACTGCGAGTCCGCCTGAAAGAACCAGAAGCGCGCTAAGGACTCGCATCGGTTCCTCCGCAAGTTGCGCACTTTGAGGCCATACACGTCCGATACGTGTCGAACTGCGCCTTGCCCTTCGGATAATCCGTGTCGCACTGCGACGCGCAGAGAGAGAACGCGGCCCCAGCGTCAGGATCGCTCGCGAGGCAGCCATCCACGCACTGGCGAAAATCGACGCAGCAGTCAACTATCGGCGGGTACGCGTCCGGATCCGCCCAGCAGGCGGGCGTCGCCGTCGAATCGACAAAGCAGTTGCTCGACTCCATCCTGCAACTCGCGAGAGCGCACTGCACGCAGGCAGGATCGTCGCCCGGGAGAACTACCGTGCCCGGCGGCACCACGGGCGCATCGGTGAAAAGACCCAGGTCCGCGGGCGCAGCGTCCAGTGTCTCGACCTCTCCACCAATCCCGAGAAGCGCGTCTCGACAGGCGGTCGCATCGGCACACGACTTCGCCGAAGTCATGCAATCAAGAAGCTCTTTCGCGGCGTCGTCTCCAGCATCACCCTTGCGGGTTTGAATGATCGCGCCAAGCCCATCGGTGCAACCACTGGAGGAGTAGCTGGAGGCAGCGTCAGCTATGCCTGCCAATCCTGGACACTGCGCAAACCACGCAGTGCACGCCTGCTGAACCTCGCCGCACCACGCGGCCGTGCACGGCGGTGGAGCAGACCCCGACGGGTCGGCCTTGCTGCCGCAGCCGCTACAGCCGGAGACAGTAGCCGCGAAGATCGCCGCCGACAGGATTGTTGCTTTCATTTCCAGCCCACCCAGAAGCGAACGTCGAAGCGCGAGGAGGCGTACTTTGGCAGCATTCGTGGATTGTCGTGCGCCTGGTCATCATCACTATAGATGGTCTTGTTGCCCGCAACGTCCGTGTATTTGCAGTGAAGATGATTCGGAAACTCAGTGGGCGCCGAAACACAGTTGAGCGTCGGAGCCGTCAACACGTGCGATGGCCCCGAGTTGTCAATCACGTAGCCAAAATCAGAGCCGAATCCCGAAGCCACGTCGTCGAGTTTAGTGTCTTGCCCGAGAGCAGCAAACTGCGCGGATGCCGAGGGGCGAGGAGGCGGCCACAGATCGAACTCAAGGTTGCCGTCTATCCAGGGGTTGACCCAGCCGAAACCAGCGTAAACCAGCCCGTTGTTGACCGCAGCGAGATCGAGAGTCACGACGTGGGGCGGGTGAATTTCAACGCGAAATGGATCGTGACCGCAATCAGCGATCGGCTGCCCGAGGAAGTTCATGCGGTGGGGGAGCCCGCCCCAGGCGGTCGGATCAGGGAATCCAAGTGGGACGGTCTTGGGCACACCCTGCGAAGGGCGCCAGCCCTTCGTCACGGCCATGCGCGATTGCTCGAACGGCGGCATCGTTTCCGCCTGATAGGGCGAGAAGATGCCACGACCGAAGTGCTGTCGCCAATGCGCAGGAGCTAGGGTGTAGCCGTCCGATCCGCAATTGCCGACCGGAATCGATGGGTTGTTCTGATGAGTTGAGTCGATCATCGAGCGGTCGATGCCATACATGTCGCAGAACTGGGAGGGCCAAATCTGGCCGAGCCATTCCTGGTCCAGGCTCAGGGCGCCGAAGTCCCACACGTAGTCTCGCTCGCTGTAGCCATGAAGATCCGGTTGTGACCCATCGTGATCCGAAAGTTCAGCGGTCCACTCGCCCATAGGGACATTCAGCTCAAGCTCGTTTTCGATGCCATTGAACTTGTAGTGCTGCGAATCGTCGATTCGCGTAGCGATCAATAGGTCGTGCGGATCCATCGCGAACGGGCTATCGACGATCCAATTCCAGTCGTTCCCCTGGTGCGCGTGATTGATGAACATGTCCTGCGGCGTCTGGTTCGAGTTCATCGAAGACTGGTTCCAGATAGCCATTCCAGCCGCGTCATCGTCGGCGGGGCGCGGACGGAGATACGCAGTCATCGCCACTAGCTGGCGTTCGTTACTCAGATCTACCCAATGCTCTTTCGTGATCATGTTGTCGTGGGACGAGCTGAACGCCGCCGCGATCACGCACTGACCGATCGTGTCGCGAACCTCGGACGTTGGAAAACACGCGTCACAATTACCCAAGATCCCCGCCGTGGCGAGGCACAGGCCGCACTCGTACGCGTCTTTGGCGATGTTGATAACAACGTGAGCGCCCCCGCAGATCCCCTCATAGGCGCCATTCACGATGCTCAGTTCGGTATCCGCCTTGAAGATCGACGTTCCCCGAGTGAACGGCTGACAAGCCGTCACCGCATCGTTCGCGTTTTTGGCCTCGCGTGTCGTGCTCCACCACTGGTAGAGCTTGTTCGGGCAGAACGGCGTAGCCAGAACACCGGCAGAGCCAGCGGCGCTGTTAATGGTCCAGTCCGCGAAGAAGTCGGCATCAGCCGCCGAGTCGTTGAATTGTTGCCCGGTGGCGGCGGTGCGTTGGTAGCTCCATGTGTACCAGCAACGCGGCTCGTCGTTCGTGCTCCATCGGTAGCCTTGCCTTGGGTTCGCCTCGGAAACCGCCGCCGTCGGCGCGACCACCGGCCAGGTTGTCTCAACGGACCGAACGAAGGTTTCGCTCTTCCCATAGCTATCGACGACGAAGTTCTGTTGAACCAGGCTGTGACCACCCGCTGCCGCTGAATACCCAGCGGGAGCAGACGGCCTAAACGGCCGTTGACCGAGGGAGAATTCGCGCCGATGGCGCCCGAGCCGTGCGACGGCCGCAGGCACGAGAAGCCAAGGCTCTGCGGCGCGGTCGAGCAGGCTTACAGGCGAGAACAATAGGCCGCCCGTCTTGAGCGGGATGCCGATCGTCGAGCCAACTTGGATGCTAAGCGGCAGTGCGTCCGGCCAGCGGTCGTCGTAAAAGAGTTTAGGCACGTCCTCGATCGAGTTGAAGATCGGCGCGGCTCCGGCTCCCCCAGCGACACGCGACGCGGCTCGATCCCGCATCAGCGCGGCATCCAGCGCACGAGGGACGTAGCGCCAGTCCGGGGGAACAACCGCGTCCTTGGGCTGGAGGTAGAACGTGGGCGTGCACGTGACGTGCGCAACATTTGTGCGGCAAAGTCCGGACGCAGAACCTTTGGTCGGATCGCAGCGGTTGGTCGTCGACCCCGTGTCGACAACGCAGCCTGCGGTGGGCTCGCTGACGAGAGCGCGTCCATAGAGAACGCCGCGGCTAAACGGCAGCCTTTGGAGCTGCGGATCCTTCGGATTGCGTGTCGTAACCGTCTGCAAATCTGCGACGGCCACGCCCATTCCGACGGCCGGGAGGATCGCGCCACCGAAGTCACCGGCGTCGTACTTGAGATAGACGGTCGCGAGCGTCGTGGCCTCGGGAAAGGCGTGAGTTCCGTCAAACGTCTCGTAGTCAATCGAAACCATGCAAGATGCAGTCGCATCGGGCGGCCATGCCGCCCCGCTTGCCGCAGCGGTTTGGGCCCTCACGTAGTCGAGAGAAGAGCCGATGAGCACGACGCCGCGGTGAGGCTCTTTCCGGTCCCAAGTTCGGTCGGCGACCGGAAATGCCATTGCGAGAATGCAGTTTGGCATCTCGTTTTGGAGCGTGTCGCGAACCCACTTCATTCCGAGGTAGCAATCGACGCGGGCACTCGCCAGCCCGCTCTTGATCGCCGGATCCGTGGGGCACGCGTCGAGCGCATCGGCCACCCCGTCTCCGTCTGAATCGAGATCGTACGCGGGTCGATTGAAAGGGCTATTGACGGACGGGTCGAGCAGGCTCGGAGGCCCTGCCAGCGGAATTCTCGCCGCGGGGCCTGCACGCAGAACCGCTCGCGACGGTATCGTCACGGCAGCGAGAACAACGCCGGTGAGGACAAGGGGGCGCAGCCTTTTCTTTTGCACCTTCGTGCCTCCGTTGATCTTGCGTGTATTCTTGTTTTGCGAGTGCCGCGCCACTGGCGCTGCGTGGAACGACTGGCGCGATGGGCGAACTGGCTACCAGGCCACCGCTCCAACCGAGGCCGTGGCGGTCCATCCGATGCCCGAGGCGACATCCACGATGGACGGCCCAACCGTCACGGTGCCGTAGACGTGTCCGAAGCTAGCTGCCACCTGAGGGCCGCCCACGGCATCCCAGTGGCGCCCTCCAGCGAGCGTCCGACTCCCGGCAAGGCGGTAGCGGGCCTGGCCGTCGATACCGACGCGGACCGAGGGAGCCACCTCGTAGCCGAGGCGGAACCGGGCCTCGCCATCCGATTCCTTCTCCTCGAAGCCCGCGCCGACGACGGCGTTGGCGTCGGCGTGCCAACCGTTCCGCGCGTAGCTCCCGAAGAAGCCCAGCTCGGTCTCGCCGCCCACGTCGGCGAAGCCTTCGGCCTTGTATTTGCCGCCGATCGAGAGCGCCCACCCGTCGGCGCGCGAACCGAAGAGCCGCAGGATGATGCCCGCCGACGGTGCGTACGTGCCATCGAGGCGGCGCTCCCCGGTCCCGAACAGCGTGAGCCGATCGATCGGCGCGCCGAAGATCGTCATCCCGCCCTGGAACTCACTCCCCCGCCCCGTGCCGGTGCCGGTCTGGACGCCGCTCGTGGCGCCCAAGCCAATGTTCGCGGAGGGCGTCCCGAAGGCCGAGACGGCGAAGGCGCCTTGCGGCGTGCGGTCCAGGGCGTTCCCGCCATCGGTCGCGGTGACGGGAGGGGCCTTGTCGCGCTCCGAGGCGGTGGCCCCGGTCGTGAGAAGGCCGACGATGAGGAGGGCGGAGGTCGTGAGAACGCTTCGTCGCATTTCCAGAGCTTCCGGGACGGACGACTCCCCGGTCAAGAACACCCTGTCCCTTTCGACCGACTTTGACGCGCACGTGACGTGACGCACGACGGGCTGGGGGTATTCGATACGTGCCGCCTGCGGACGAGGGGCGTCCACCTTGCGCACGAGCAACCTCGGGAGGCCGTCTGGCGGCCTTGCGCGATGCGTCGGTCCTCGACCTCCTCGCCGGTTGGGGCTCCAAGGCGTCGTGAGTCAGGTCGGTGCTCCGGGCAGGTCGCGCCTTCCGTACCGCTTCTCCAGAGAGCGACGCGGTGCCCGCGGGGGCGGCGCGATTGCGCTGCCACCGGAATCCTGGCGGTGCGCATAAGGAGTCTTATGTAATCAAATATCGCATCTGAGCATGCGGTGCGTGTTTGCGCTTCTTAGCCCCCGGCGGGCGCGTCCTTGCGGTGCTCGGGGACGCGCAGGGCCCACGGGGCGCCATCGCCCTGATCGGCCTCCATCGCCACGTAGTGCCGTGACGCCTCGCCGGCGTGCGCCGCCGCGTACGCGCGACCGCCGCCGGCGCCGAGCTCCTCGTTCGCGAAGAGCGCGATGCGCAGCGTGCGGCGCGGGCGCTTGGGGAGCGCGTGGATCATCCGCGCGACGTCGAGCGCCATCGCGCAGCCTGCGCCGTCGTCGACCGCGCCGCGCCCGACGTCCCACGAGTCGAGGTGCGCGCCGAACAGCACGATCTGGTCGGCGAGGTCGGTGCCGGGGATCTCGCCGATCACGTTGGACGACTCGCCCGCGGGCATCGGACGGCACCCGAGCTCGATCGCGAGCCGCACGCGCGCGCCGCCGGCGATGAGGCGGTGGAGCAGATCGCCGTCGGGCGGGCTCAGCGCCGCGGCGGGGATCTTGCCGAGATCGCCGTCGTAGTGGAGCACGCCGGAGTGCGCGACGCGCATCGAGTGGGTCGCGATCGAGCGGATCACGAAGCCGACCGCGCCGTACTTCGCCGCGCGCGACGCGCCCGCCGTGCGCGCCCAGCCGCCGGCGTTGTAGCCGGTGCCGTCTTGCAGGCGCGGCATCACGTGATGCAGGTACAGGATCCGCCCTTCGAGCTTCTCGCGCCCGAGGCGATCGATCTCCTCCATCGAGGTCGCCTCGACGACCTGCGCCTCGACGGCGCCGCCGAGCGTCGGGACGCTCCCTCCGAGCGCGGTCGCGACCAGCCGCTCGCGGCGCGGCGCGAGGAGCTCGACGCGCTCGACGGCCCCACGCTCCCACAGCACGGTCGGGGCGGGTTCCGCCCGCACGTTCGTGAGCCCCACGCGGCGCATCGCCTCGAGCGCCCACTGCACCGCCGCAGCCTCACCGGGGGTCCCGCTGAAGCGCGGGCCGACGTCGTCGGTCAGCGAGCGGACGAGATCGTACGCGCGCGAGTCGGCGCGGGCGGAGGCGCGCAGGTCGAGGAGCCACTGTTCTTCGGAGGATTTCACGGAGCGCGACCTCGGGGGGGCGAAGAGCGAGGAGACAGGAGGGAGAGCGTAGAAGAGGAGAGCGTAGAGATGAGAGAGGAGTAGGAGGGATAGGAGAGGGAGATGAGTGGTAGTGGAGAGGATGTGGATTATGGGGACATGGTGGTGATGGGAGAGGGGGGGGGATCAAGGTGCGCGGCGGGGGTGCGGCGACGATACGTCGAGCGCGGCGGAGTGCCGAGCCTCGATGCGGCGGGGCCATCGGCTGAGCTGCTGGGTCGCAACTTGGCCCGAGCCGCAGCTTGGGCGTTAATTCAACGGTCGATGTCGCAAAGCTGGTGGCGCTCGTTTCTCGATCTCCTCGGCGTGCGTCGCCCGCGCCTGGCGTCGCCCGGGCCCTCCCGCCACGGCGCGGCCGGCGCGGTCAGCGCGGCGCGTCGGCGCCCCGAAGCGGAGGTCTCGGTCGCGTGTTTGCCGCCGGGCGAGGTCGACCTCGCCGAGGGCGCGGAGTACCCGCCGGCCGCGCGCGTGGCGCTGAGCGCCGAGGAGCGCGACGAAGCGGCGGCGCTCGGCGCAGCCTGCCGCGCCGCGTTCGACGTGTCCAAGCTCGAGGCGCACGCGTTCCCCATGCGCGCGTCGCGCATCGTCGCCATGCTCGCGGACGACGAGTTCGACCTCGATCAGCTCGTCGCGCTCACGCAGCGAGACCCCGCGCTCTCCGCGTGCGTGCTGCGCGTCGCGAACTCCGCAGCCTCGGGCTCCCTCGAGCAGATCGAAGGGCTCCGAGACGCGGTCGTCCGGCTCGGCGCGCGCACGGTCGCGGGGATCGCGGTCGTGCTGGCCTCGCGGCACGTGTTCGACGGCGGCGCCTCGGCCTCGCGCGGGCCGCTCCGTGAGGCGTGGAACCTGCTCTGGCTGCACTCGGTGTCGAGCGCTTTCGCTGCCGGCGACCTCGCGCTCGAGCGTCGGACCGCGAACCTCGAGCACGCCTTCCTCGGCGGCATGCTCCACGACCTCGGCAAGACGTTTGCGCTGCGCAGCCTCGGCGATGCGGCAATCGTCGGCCGTCGCGGCGACGAGCTCGCGATGCCCGTGATCGCCTCGGTGCTGGAGCTCCTGCACGTCGAGTTCGGCACGGCCGCCGCGAACGCCTGGAAGCTCCCCCCGCACGTCGTCGAGGCGTGCGCGCTGCACCACGCCGCCCTCGCCGAGAACAACCTCGACGTCCGCATCGTTCGGCTCGCGTCGGGGCTCGCGGCGATCCACCTCTCGCCGCACTTTCGCGAGGGGCTCGAGGACGACGTCCGTGCGACCGCGCTCTCGCTGGGCATGGACAGGTTCGCCCTCCGCGCGACGCTCACGGGCGTGCGCGGGAGCGTGAGGCAGGCGCGGGCGCTCTGAGGGGCGGAGCAAAAAGGGTCGCGAAGCACCGTATGGCTCCGAGCTTCACGGAAGGGGCGCCGAAGAAGCTCCGCAATCTTCGGCGAAGCTGGGACAGTCAGGGCCGGAGCCAGGTCCCCCGCAGGGGGATCTTGCGCAGGCCCTGAGCCCTGACCGGCGCACGGCGTGTGCGCCCCAGCGCTGCCTGCGAGCCGTTCGTGCGCGCTCCCTCCGGGCTCCCGACCCACTCTGATGTGCACCGCGCGGAGCGGCGTCTCGAGCGGACCCGTCTCTCGTGTCCCGGGCGGGGATCCGCACATGCGACGCCGCGCGCGCGCCGGGGTCGTGGCGCGCCGTTTTGTGGGCAATTCGCGGACGTCTCGTACACCTAGGCCGTGGCAGGCTTCATGCTGGCCTAGCGCGCGTGAGCCCCGAACACCCCCAGCTGGTGAAGCCGCTACGTGGCGAGATCAGCGTCCTCGCGGAGTCCCCCTACTCGAGCACCCGCCCGCCGGCGGGCTGCGCCGCCCTCAGCCTCTTTGGCGACGCTGTTCGTGGCCAGCCCACCCCGTGGGAGCGGCTCGGTGGCAGCGCCGCCGGCGTCGTCGTCGTGGACGTCGCCTCGGGGCTCGTCGAGCAGGCGAACGAAGCGTCGGCGGAGCTCATCGGCGTGCCGCTCGCGCAGCTCCTCGGGCACACGTGTCGGGGGCTGCTGTGTGCCGGGCATGCGCGGTGCGGCATCGCGCCCGAGAGCGCCGACCGGCCGGTCGTGCGTCGCGCGCGGGGCCGGACGGCCCCGCACCGCTCCGTTCGACGCGTCGAGATCGGGGGGCGCGCGAAGCTGATTCACACGCTGGTCTCGACCCGTGAGCAGCCCGTGGGGGCGTCGCCCGGCCCCGCTGGAGCCGTGGAATGCGCGCCCGCGCGCGGCGACGTCGACGCGCCCGTGCGGCTCGAGCCGCCGTCGACCGCCGGAGACCCGTCCGGCGAGGCGATGGCCCGCCTCATCGCCAAGATGAGCCACGAAATTCGGACCGCGATGAGCG
>CAIXWQ010000419.1 GCA_903923175.1 uncultured delta proteobacterium
CTCGTTCGACTTCCGGAGCACGGGGCGCTGCTGGTGCACGCGGGGATCTTCCCGCGCTTCTTCGAGCACTATCCGACGATTGGCGATGTGCCTGCGGCGTGGCGCAAGGGCGGCGGCAAGCGCGGGGAGCGGCTCCGAATGTTGCTGCGGGTCCGAAGCGTGGACGCCAGCGGCGCGTTCGTCGGCCTCGGCGACGAGCGCGCGGACGCGCGGCACTGGAGCAGCGTGTACGACGGTCGGGAGGGCTTCTGCTTCTTCGGTCACGATCCGCAGCTCGCACCCGCTGAGCCACTGAGGGCGAAACACGCGCTCGGCCTCGATACCGGGTGCTGTTTCGGCGGGCGGCTCTCGGCGGCAGTGCTCGAATCCGGCCGAGGCGGGTTGGACGCGACGGTCCTGAGCGTGGCGGCCCGCGAGCGATACGCGGAGCCGCGCGGGGCCAGGGACGAGTAAGAGGCGCGCTTCGGACGACCGGCGCTCCTAGGCGGACTCCTGGCCGAGCCGCCCGCACCTCCTACGGGCGCCGGAGTTGCCTGCGCTCCTCGCGCTCACGACCAGCGCGACCGGCGCGAAGCCGGCGAAGGGAGCGGACGGGGTGCGGCAGAGCGTGCTGGGGCTGGCGACGCGCGCGTGCTGGTGCGAAGGCATGGTTGGTCGTTCGCGGAGGCTGCGGATCGATGGGCGTTCTATCGTGCGCACGTGCCGATCGAGATGCTCCAGGGGGAATTGACGGAGCCGCTGCGCCAACAGCCGTCCTTCCGCGAGCCGCTCGGCGTCGCCATCCTCGCGCGCATGGCGGTCTTGGCATCGACGGCGGCATGGTGGTCTGAACGGGTGCGCGCATGGCGCCCGAGCGGCGAGACGGCTTCTGAGTACGCCGCGGGCAATGGGTTTGCGGCCTCGACTCTCCGCTTCTTGGCGCGCCGGCTGAACCGGATGCCTTCGACGCCGTGCATCGTGCAGCTGGGGCCACGGCCGGCGCTGGCAGTGTCGGAGCTGCTCGTCGAGGTGGGCGCCGCGCGCGTGCGCGTCGGTCGCGGCTGCGACCACGAGCTGCTCGCCGACGTGGTGGCCGCGTTCTGGGGTGCCAAGCGATGATCCCCGCCGGGCTGCGGATCTTCATCGCGCTCGAGCCGGTCGACATGCAGCTGGGGTTCGAGCGGCTAGCGGGACTGGTGCGCGAGCGGATCGGCTACGAGCCGCGCAGCGGTGCGCTCTTCCTGTTCCTGGGCAAGCGGCGCGAGACCTTGCAGGAGCCACGCACGCCGGCACATTGGGAGGCCGCTGTCTGCAGGTGCCCCTCGGGCTCGAAGGGATGAAGCGCATCTCCGCGCTCCAGCGTGTAGCATCGGCAGGCGCACAAGGGAGATCCGGACGCCGATGGACCGTATTCGAAACTCCGAACAACGTCGCGTTCGTCGGCTGGCGTACGTCGGGTCGGGCGCTTCCATCATCCTGGCGTTGCTGGGGTGCGCGAAGAACAAGAACGATGGCGCCGAGAAGGTCACGCCGGCACCCGACCGAGCGCCGCCGTCGGCGCAAGCGGCGGCCCAACGGAAGGCGATCCTTCCGGTGGCGACGGGGCTGGCGATGGGGCACGGCCGGGCCTGCGCCGTCCGCTCCGACGGTCGCGTCGTGTGCTGGGGAAACAACTTCGCGCAGCAGATCACGATGACCGAGGCGGATTCGCGCCAAAAGGTGCCCGAGCGGCCGACCCTAGTCGCCGGGATCGACGACGCCATACAGGTGGCTGGCAGCGACGACCGCTGGTGTGCGCGTCGCATGGCCGGCGGCGTGGCCTGCTGGGGCGGGGATCTGGCCGCCCGTCCCGAGGCCGGCGAGGTCGCCGTCGAGATCAGCGATGGCTGCATGCGCACAGGTACCGGCGCGGTGCATTGCGCCGGAAAGCTCGTGGCCGGGACGGGAGTCGTGCGCGCCCTCTCCCGCGGTGCGGGGCACTGCGTCGTCGACGAGGAGCGCAACGTCCGCTGCTGGGGAGCCAATAACTACCACCAGCTCGGCGACGGGACGCAGGTCGATCGGAGTAGCCCCGTGCGAGTCCTGGGCGTGAGCGGAGCCGAAGAGGTCGGAACAAGCTACTTCAGCGAGAGCTGCGCAAGGACGAGCAAGGGGGTCTTCTGCTGGGGCGGTGAGACGAATCACCCAGGTGACCCCAGGGAGAAGCCCGGCATCGCAAACGCCGTACAGCTTGCCATTGGCGAGTATCACGCGTGCGTCCTGGTGCAGGGTGGCACGCTGCGTTGCTGGGGTTCGAACGCGAACAACCAGCTTGCGGCCGACGAGGAGGGATCGGCGACAGCGGAAATCGCGTTCGACAAGCCGATAGTGGCCAAGGGGGTCGTGGATGTCGTCGAAGTTGCAGTCGGTGGGGGCGAGCCCTGTGGCGGGTGCGGCTCGACGTGCGTGCGGGTGAAGGACGGCTCGGTGCTCTGCTGGGGCAGAATCAACGAGCGCCGCACACCGACCAGGATTGACGTGGGGGCGGCGACGGGCCAGGAGAAGTAGTCCCATGAGGGAGCGCTTCGAGGCGCTGGCGACCATGGAGCTCGCCCCAGAGCCCTTCGTGCGTCGTGCGCTCGCGCTGCTGGAGGCCGACTTCCGGGAGACTGTGCTTGCGCTGCTCGCAGCGTGGGAGCGGACGGGCATCGTATCGGCGGAGCTATTCTTGCCTCTCGGAGGCCTTCAGCGGCCGTCATGGGGGCACTGGAACGGGGTGCTGCAGGCGTTGCGGAAGGCGCAGCGCGCAGTGCTCCGCGGCGGGTCCGTGGACGATCGCGCCCGGCTCGACCGCGAGTCTGAGATCGTCGAGGTTACCGAGTGGCTCGATCGCCCAGCCAATCCAGAGCTCGTCTCCGCACTGGAAGAGCTCGCGACACTGGCCGGCGGCGTCCCAGGCGGCCGCCCCACACTGCGCAAGGTCCTTGAGGCGCCCATCGCACTTCGCAATCGCGTTGCGCACGACAATCCGACCGAGGAGGCCTGGTGGCAGAGGGGCGAAAGCGCGCTGCGGCCTATCGTCCGTTTTCACTCGACCCACCGTCTCGACAGCAAGCTACCAGTAGCAATTGCGAACGGGAGCGCGCCATGGTTGCTGGCGCAAGGCGGAGAACTGTGGTCGTTCTGCGGCCTCGAACGCCACCTCGTCCCTCGATACATTTCGCGCGCCGGAGAGATCCGAACGGATGAATTGCAGAGCGGCGCCTTGCAGCTCGCGTTCCATCGCCTCCTTGGCAAGGAGCACGCAAGAGAGCAAGACCTCGAGGCACTGCTGCTGAAAGCAACGCCGGACGACCAGCGCGGGGTGCTGCTTGATGACCTGCTCGTGGGACGCCCGGTCGGCGAGGGGGGCTTCGCGGTGGTCCACGTCGGCACGCAGCTAAGCACCGGGCGGAAGGTCGCCGTCAAGATCCTGCGTGACGGCATGCCGGAGGAGGTGCGGGAGCGCTTTGGCCGTGAGGCGAACTACCTCTCTCGCATCAACGACAGCCACATCGTCGGAATCCTCGGTCACGGCGAGGGCGCATGGAGAGTCCCCCGAACGGTCGACGTCAGCTCCGAGCCGTGGATTCAGGCCTTCAAGCGAGGGGCGGCGGTCCGGTCCTACCTGGTGATCGAATGGATCGACGGCGAGACACTCGACGCGATTTTCCACAGGCTCCCGGCGACCCGGCCGAGCGATGCGCAGCTGCTCGAGTGGTTCGCCCAGGCCGCGGAGGCGCTTGCCACGGTTCATGCGGTGGGCCTCGTCCACCGCGACGTGAAGCCCGGAAACCTCATGATCAACGGCGAAGGGTCGCTGAAGCTGATGGACTTCGGCGTGAGTACGAGCCGCGACGAGACGCGCACCATCACCACAGCGACGGGCGTCTCGGCGGGTACGCCCGCATACATGGCACCTGAGCAACTCCGGGCGCGCGACGCGGAGAGCGAGGTGGGCCCAAAGGTGGACGTGTACGCGCTGGGAGCGGCGTTCTACGAGATGTTCACCGGGACGCGGCTCTACTCGCATGATCGTGAGACGGCCGACGTCGTGCGCGACAAGAAGCTTGGGGGAACGCGTCCGTCGCCCCCCCGAATCGGATCCACGAGAAGTCGGTGGGAGCTGCAGACGATACTGCTCGGCACACTCGAACCCGAACCGAACGACCGCTACCCATCAATGGAGAAGCTCGCGCGCGACCTGCGACGCGTGCAGCGGCTCGAGCCGATCGAGTACAGGCGGACGTCGGCCATTCGCCGCCTCCAGCTGGGGTACCGACGCCATCGCACCGTCTCAAACCTCTCTCTCGTGTTCTTCGCCGCCTCCGTCATGGCGACAGCCTTCTACGTGTCGAGTGTGGTCTCCGCCCGACGGCGCGCCGAGGGAGCTGCGAGCGCGGCCAGGGCTGCCGAGCGCGACGCCCACCAGTCTCAGTCGGTTGCCGAGCGCCGTGAGCGGGAAGCACGACACAACCTCGGGCTGGCGTTCCTCGACGGTGCCGCAGAGGCGATCCGGCAGGCTGAATGGACCAAGGCCGCCGCCTACTTCGCGGCATCGCGCGCTGAGGAGGAGAGCGAGGCCGCGCAGTTCGGTGGAGCGATCGCGCGCACGCGCGACGCGGTGGCCATCACGCTCCCCGCACCGATCCAAGGGAAGTTCTCGCTCGTCGCCAGTGCGGCAGGTGACGTCCTCTGGACGAACGGCTACTTCGCTGGCGGTTGCGAGGTGCGCCCCTCACGCCTCTTGCCCACCGCGATCATCCCGGATCACTGCAGCGCGCCGGGCGACCGCACCGTGCGCTGCCTCGGACCGATGGCCATGTTGCCGGACGGCCGCCTCGTCTGCGCAAGCGCGAGCGGGCTTTCGCTCTGGGACACGGCGCGCTGGCAGCACGTCGGCGAGATCGCATCGACGGCGCCTCTGAGCGGCGAGCCCACCTCGGTCGCGTACGACTCCTACCGTCTGCGCGCGGCCGTCACGCTCGGCGATGCAGGGCTCGCGATCTTCGAACTCCAGACCGGCAAGATCCATACGAGTCGCCTCGACGGCTTCCGACAGAACTGCACCTCAGTCGCCTTCGTATTCGGCGAGGGGATCGCGGTGGGCTGCCGCGAGGGCATCTGGCTCCTCGATGCGGCGGACGGACGCACACGTCAGAAGCGCGCGGTTCATGCAGACGACGAGCACATCGTCAGGCTTCGTGATTCTGAGCTTGTCTTCGGGGATGGCGACCACCTGCGGCGTTTCAAGGGCGAAGCCTGGGAGGAGCTTCCGGCCATCGCACTCCCCACTCAGACCAGGGGCATCCTCGCGTTCTCGGAGGACGCAGCCCTGGCCGTCTCGCGGGGGGCAGCGGGGGCGCTCGTCGTCTGGCGCACGGTCGACGGCTCCCGCATTGCTTCGATCGAGCGGGTCGGGGCCACGCGTGGAGCCGTGTTCGCGAAGGGGCAGCTCGTCACGCTGGGCGAGGACGGGATGGTCCGCGCCTTTCGGCTAGGGTCGGTGACCGCTGGAGTGACCTGGAGCCCCGTCGTTGGGGCGCCGAGCATCGTCGTCACTGACGACGGCGTACTCCGCGCTTCTACACTTGGGGACGGCCGCGGGTCGTGGGAACTCCGCCTCGCCGTCGACCGCTCCAAGTACCCCCTGTACCAGGCGCCCTGCATCGTCCGAATCTCCGCGGACCGGGGGCTCGTTGCGGTCAACGACGACGAGTCGGTACGCCTCGTCGCGACCTCTACGGGGGCGGTGGTCGCCAGGTGGGAGGCCATGCATGTGAAGCAACTCGCCGTCGACCAGACGGGGCGGCTTGTGGTGGCGGCGGCGCGCGAGAAGCTATGGGTGTGGGGTCGTGAGGGGCTTCCAAGCTGGGAGGCCTCGCTGGATGCCGATGTCGTCGCGATCGATGTCGCCCCCGATGGCTCGCTGCTCGCCACCGCCGACAAGTCGGGCCTGGTGACCGTCTGGAGCGTCGCGGCGAAAGGGGTCAGTCGCACGTTTCAGGCACACGACCGCCCCGTCGGTGCGCTCGCGTTCTCGAAGAGCGGCGCACTGCTGGCAACCGCAGGAGACAAGCTAGTTCGGCTTTGGGACGCGGCGACTTCGACTTTGCGGATCGAGTTCGAGGTGGGGGTGGCTCCGACCGAACTCGCGTTCACGGAGGTGCCGCTCAGCCTCTCGTGGGGGGCGACCGGTATGGCACGTAGAATTGTCGCCCAAGCGGGCGATCCGATCGCAGAGCGTGACCGCCTTCTCCGGGAGAACGGCCTCACCGTGGTCGGCGCGAAGCTCGTGTCCCGGCAGTCGGTTTCGAAACCGTAGACGGCTCCGTCGTCGATGCCGCGCCGGTCGCCGGAGGCTCCGTGAAGTATCCGCGCCGTCCACACTCCCACCACCTCGGCTACGACGTCGCTGATGCCAGCCCCGACCAGCCCGTCCTCACCGCGGGCCGCCACCTCGGCATCTGCCGCTTCGTTTCCGCCCTCCCCGCATGATCCGCTTCGGGCGCCCCCTTCTTCCTGTCCCCGCCCGCCCACCATGGCGCGCGCCGCCTCGCCCTTGCGTGCCAGCTCGCCACCGCCCCTCCCGCCGCGCTCACGGAGCTCGCGGCGCCGGCACTCTACACGCCGGTCGGCTACCGCAGCTTCGCCGCGCTCGTTCGCACCAGGCTCGGGTTCTCGGTCGACAAGGCGCGCTAGCATATTGACGTGGCCATGGGGCTCGAGCGCGCCACCGCGCTGTCGCGCGGGCCGACGTGCGCGGCGGCGCTGATCGAGCTGACGAAGGCGACCGTCGAGGACGACATGCCGGAACAGGTCACGCGCAGATCGGTGGTGGTGCGTAGGCACCGGACGCCGGTGCGCGAAGGAGGTGAGCGCGCGCGAGATCGAGTGGGCCGAAGCGACGGTGCGAGGCTCGCACTGCGCGAAGGAGAGCGCGGATATCGACTCGGTGGCTTGGGTCGCGAAGGTGACGGGCAGGTTGCAGCAGAGCGATCCAAACGCGACGCGCCTGCTGCAGCGGCGGCGCAAGCGAGCGTCGGTCACCGCGGCGGTCGCGATGGAGGCGTCGCTCACGGAGATCCGGCAGCCGCTGCGGGGATGGTCTGGACGCGCGTCTGCGCGGTTGCGCTACCGCGAGGAGGGGCCCCGCTCTCGCTGCCACTGCGCGCGTGCGATCATGATCGCCGTGACCGGGCGGGCATCGTGCGCGGTCGCGTGGGATTTCCACCAGGTCCTACAGGGCGCGCCCAGCAGCCGCGTCGCCGCATCCTCATGCTGGGCGCGCGGGACGCTCGAGCCATCGGCATGCGCGAGGCCGTTGCGATACGGCGCGAGCTCGTTCATGACCCTCGACGCCGCGGTTCGGCCGATGGTCTCGGGGTGGGCCAGCCTCGCGCTCAGCCACGCATGCACCGTTGCGTCCTGGGCTGCGATGGCGCCCTCCATCCCTCGGAGCCAGGCAGCAAGCGCCGACCACGTCATGCCGCGGCCCGAAGAGAGCACCTTGTCGAGAAACGCGCCCTGGCTCCCGGCGCCGGCGATCACGCGGGCCGACACGGCGAGCTCGCGCGCGAAGATCAGGTCGCGCAGGGAGCATTCGCAGAGGGTGAGCATGCGAAAGGAGACGGAGGCGTGATCGGCGGCCGCCCGCAGCGTCGCCTCCTGCTCGACGAGATCGGCCCAGGCGGTGGCGTTCGCGGTGACGCTTTCGACGACAGCGCGGACCGTCACGGGCAGACTCGCCCGCCGGGCCAGCTGCGCGACGGCGAAGCCGGCGCCGACGAAACCGAGGAGCGTCGAAACGAGACCTCCGTGACTCGCGCCCGCGCCTTCGATTGCTGTCAGGCCCGCCCCCGCCCAGGTCCGGGCTTCGGGAAGCCCCGACGCTGGTTCAGGAACACCGCCCTCCCCGTACGTCTCGAGCTCGGCCAGATACGAATCCCAAGCGTCCACGGCTCCTCCTCCGCACGTTGTGGCGACCAGAGTACTCGACACGCCGTGTCGGCCTCTCTTGACGTTCGCGATACGCTTCGCTGACGCCCCTACTCCGAGTAGCGCCTAATCGGGACGCCTGGGGAGGCCTCGCACGGGACGGTGGTCGTACGCGACACACCGCGGTCGGAAGCTCGTGAGCCAGTGACGCGGAGAGGAGGCGGAGGCGCCTCCACCACCGTGCGGACGTGCAGCCGCGAGTGCGCGCCCCTCTCGGGGAGTCTGTCAGGGACGGCTCGTCTCAGAGCGCTGTCAGATACGCTTCCGGCGCCCGTCGTAACTGATGGAATGTCACGCTCCACCGTCACAACAGCCCGGATCGGGAGTCGGAGGGGGCGGTGACGCTGAAGCTCGAGGAGGCCGCCGCCATCCTAGACGTGACGCCCGACGCCGGCGCCGCGACCCTGCGTCGGGCCTACCTGCAGAGGCTCAAGGCGTGCAGGCCGGAGCGCGACCCGATCGCCTTCATGCGCCTGCGTGCGGCCTACGATCGCCTCGTCTCGGCCGCCGGGCGCGACGCGCTCGTCACGATCCTTCGCACGACGACGGGAGAGGCGACACGCGAGGTGACGCAGTCTGCGGAGGTACTCCCGTGGAGACCGCGCGCGCCCGAAGCGGTGGCGCGCGACGAGGTCGACGTCGTCGAGTCATCGGTGACCATTGTCGACAAGGCTCCGCGCGCGGTCGGCGTGCTCCGAGCGGAGCTCTTTGCCCGCGGGATCGAGCCCTCCGCAATCGGAAGTCCCGTGCTTTTCCGGCGCGCGATGGATCGTCAGCTCGATCTGCTGATCGAGGACGCGCTCGCGGAGGCGGTCGCGCTCCACGCCGCCCTCGAAGGCTTCATACGCGATCCCGCCGGGCGCGATCCTCCAGCCGAACTGGCCTTCGAGTGGCTCGTGCTCAGCGAGCTGACGGCGATCGCGCGCGCGCTGCCCCCGCGTGCCCGTGTGCGTATCGCGCAGGCGCTCCGGCGCAGCGACCTCCGCGGCTGCTACGACGTGCTGCTCGACCGGGAGGTCGGTGAGGTCCTCCTGCGCGCGCGCGTCTGCGGCGAGGCGCCGATCCTCGGCGGCATCCACGCCGACCTCGTGCCGGCCCTCGCGACCTCGCCACGAACTCACTCGACGGATCTCGTGGCAGCGGCAGCCGGCTACTTCCTCGTCGCGATCGTGTGCGCCGTCCTCGCGGCGCTGTTCGGTGGCTCCGCGCCACACCGGCCGCGGGTCTCGAACCAGCCCTATCTCCCGCCCATCGACCCTCGTCCGACCTCGCTCCATCCCGCCGAAGACAAGCTCTTCGCGGAGAACGCATCGAGAGAAGAGCGCGCCGAGGCGCTGCAGGCGCTGATGGCACGCACGCACGTAGAGCACTGCGAGCGCGTCGCCAAAGAAGGGCGGCAAGACGCGAGCTGCGGGTTCTTCCGACCCCCAGGCAGCGGCAGCGTCCTGTTCGAGATCAACCTAGGCCCCATCCCGGCCCCGAAGGCGAGCCAGAAACCATGACTTCGAGCGCAAAGCCCGTACTCGTCGGCATCGATCTCGGCACCACGTACTCACTCGTCGCGCTCATGCGCGCCGACGGACCGGTCGTGCTTCCGAACGCTCTCAGCGAGGTGCTGACTCCAAGCGCGGTCAGCGTCGCCGACGACGGCTCCATCCTGGTTGGCGCCGCCGCGAAGGCCCGCGCTACGACGCATCCAACGCGCACTGCGCTCGCGTTCAAGCGCGACATGGGACTCGACCGCGTCTATGACCTCGGTCTGCGCAAGTTCTCGCCGCAAGAGCTCTCTTCGTTCGTCCTCGCGGCGCTGAAACGCGACGCGGAGGCCGCGCTGGGCCGGGCCGTCACCGAGGCCGTGATCACCGTTCCAGCCTACTTCGGCGACGCGCAGCGTCAGGCCACGAAGGACGCGGGCGCGATCGCCGGTCTCAAGGTCGAGCGGATCATCAACGAGCCGACCGCGGCGGCGCTCGCCTATGGCCTTCAACATCGGGGGCGGAACCTCCGCGCCGTCGTGCTCGATTTGGGCGGTGGGACGTTCGACGTGACCGTCCTCCGGATCGAGGGAGGAGTCATCGAAATCGAAGGGAGCGCCGGGGACGCGCGGCTCGGTGGCGAGGACTTCGACGACGCGCTCGCCGGCGTGATCGCGAGCCGGGTGCAAGCCGAGCGGCAGGCTGACGTGCGTTCCGACCCTCGCGCCTGGGCGCGTGTGCGCGAGGCGTGCGAGCGCGCGAAGCGGCGCCTCTCGGAAGCGCCGGAAGCACCCGTCGTGCTCCTGGAGCTGCCGGTCGGTCGCGGACGCACGAACGACGTGGAGCTGATGGTGCGTCGCGAGGAAGCCGAGGACGCGTGGGCCCCGGTGCTGGATCGTGTCCGCCAGCCGATTTCCCGCGCGCTGCGCGACGCAAACGTGAGAACCGAGCAGATCGAGGAGGTGTTGCTCGTCGGCGGCTCGACGCGGATGCCGTGCGTGGTGCGGCTCGCGAGCCAGATCTTCGGTCGACTCCCGTCGCGTCAGCTTCCGCCGGACGAAGCGATCGCACTTGGCGCCGCGGTACAAGCTGCGCTCAAGGCCGACGACGCGGCCGTCGAGGACGTCGTCGTCACCGACGTCGCGCCGTTCACCCTCGGGACGAGCACCCTGAGTGTCTTCGCGGGGCACCGAATCGCCGGGACCTTCGCGCCGATCATCGAGCGGGGTACGACGATTCCCTGCAGCCGCGCCGAGAGCTTCGTGACCGCGGGCGACGATCAGGAGCGGATCGAGATCGACGTGTACCAAGGCGAGCATGCCGCTTGCGAGAAGAACACCAAGCTCGGCTCGTACCTGGTGGAGGGGATCCCAAAGGGCCCGGCGCGCTCCCAGTCGATCGAGGTTCGCTTCACGTACGATCTGAATGGCCTGCTGGAGGTCGAGACCACGGTCGCCGCGACGGGCGCGAAGAAGGCGCTGCTGCTCGAGCGCACGCCGGGGCGCCTGATGCCCGACGAGATCGCACGCGCCAGAGAGGCGATGTCGCGCCTGAAGTTCCACCCGCGTGAGGCGCTCCCGAACGCGACCGCGCTGGAGCGCGCGGAGGCGCTCTACGTTGATCTGCGCGGCTCGGTGCGAAGCGAGCTCGGCGCGCTCATCGCCGCGTTCCGCGCCGTGCTCAACGCACAGGATGCCGCCGAGGTCGACGCCGTTCGCGAGCGGCTGGTGAGGTTCGTACAGCGGGCTCGCTGACGGGCTCCGCGTTCGCGTTCCCACGGACGCGATACCGTGCCTCGTGTTCGACGTGAGTGCCTTCTGCGATCACCTCCGCCCGGGCGGAAGCGCCGCGAGGCTCGCCGGTATCGCGCTCTCCACCTCCGCGACGCTGATTGCCCCGACCTCGACCCCACTCGCGCGGCACGTTCGCAACGCTGCAGCCAGAGCGGCCATAAGGTCGACGCGGTCGGGCCCGACGGCGAGCGCGTTCCGGAGCCTTGCGATGCCTGCTTCCGCCGCGCGGCCTCGGGCCTCGATAGCGAGAAGCGGTAGAACCGCGAGCTCCGCGTAGGCGGCGGCGGCCAACATGTCTCCGTCGCTCGGCCTCGCGTCGAGGGACCGTCCGGCGATCTCCTGCGCCTCCTCCAGAAGCGCGAGCGCGAGCCGATCGCCTCTCACGGCGCGAGACTCGGCCAGCCGTGCGAGCGCGTCGACGAGGCGAGACGGCAACGCGTCGTCCTTCGAGAGCGCCTCGACTACGGTCCTGAGAGATGCGACCGC
>CAIXWQ010000420.1 GCA_903923175.1 uncultured delta proteobacterium
GGCGCGAGATCGACCTCGCGGGGCACCGGCGCGACGGCGCGGACGTCCCTGCGGGGCGCGCCCCCCTTCGGCGTGATCGTGACGGCGTACGCACCGACCGCGCGCGGGCGGACGCGCCGCGCGTCGAGGGTGCGCTCGACCGCGAGCGGCGAGCCTTGCCGGGCCCCGCGCGCGTCGAGCGAGACGACGTCGACGGCGTCGTCCGGGCCGGCGCTCCAGGCCTGCCCGGCCTCGAGGCGAGCCCCGGCGCCGCGCTCGCGGGCGCGCGCGACCCACGCGTCGAGCAGTGCGAGGTAGCCAGGGCGCAGCGGCAGATCGCTCACGTCGGCGGAGAACGGCAGGCCCACGATCCAGGCCTCGCCTTCGCCGATCGCGCGTCGGAGCAGGAGCGGCGCGCCGTCCTTCCAGGCGGTGGCGACCTGCGCGCGCTCGACGTCCTCGCGGTCGAGGAGCGCGCGGCCCCGCGGCGCGAGATCGAGCGGCGGCTCGGCGCCGTTGGCGAAGGGGCCGGCGTGCCCGGGGTCGACGCCGAGGCCGACCGGCGGCCTCTCGAAGCGCTCCCAGCGGACCGCCCGCCCGAGCGCGGGCTCGAGCGAGGCGCCGAGCGGCGGGCTCGCCACGCGCGGGCCGCAGCCGACCAGGAGCACGCCGCCGCGCTCGATCCAGCGCGCCAGGGCCTCGCGCGTCTCGGGTGCGAAGCCCGGCGGATCGTCGATCGCGAGGCCGGCGTACGGCGCGAGATCGACCTCGCGATCCGGGATCGAGGGGAGCGGGCGGATCGGCGAGCCGCTCTCGAGCGCACGCAGCGCTCGCTCGAGGATCGGCGCGCCGCCCGTCGCGACGACCTCGTCGGCCGCGCCGCCCTCCGCGACGACGACGCCGATGAGCGGCGCGGTCGTGCCGCCGAGCACCGGCGCGACGTCGTCTCGCGCGATCGCGTCCGCGGGACCGGCGAGCCGCGCGAGCAAGGCCGGCCTGCCGTCGACCGGCTCGAGGGACTTCGCCTTCGCGCGGTCCACCGCCACCAGCACTTCGAACGTCGCGGGAGCTTCGGCGAAGCCGACGGGCAGGGGCGCGCTCCCCGCGATCGTCTGCGCGGCGTCGGCGGTGACGATCTCGATCGTGCGCGCCGTCGCCGACGCGCCGTGGAGCGCGCAGGCGAGGCGCACCCGCACGGCGTCGCGCGCGCCGACCTCGGCCTCGGGGGTCGCGAGCACGATCGCGCAGTCGCCGAGCCCGCTCGGGGGAGGGGCGCGCAGCGCGTCGACGGGCGCGGCGATCTCGAGCTTCTCGGCGCCGCTGCCGGACGTGGCGGCCGCGAGCGGCTGCGGCTGGCCGTCGGCGAGGTCGGAGAGGAGCACGACGCGTCGATCGGGGTGGGGGAGCTCGCGCATCGCGCCGGCGGCGAGCGCGAGGGCGCCGTCGAGATCGGTCGCGCGATCCGAGACGCCGTCGCTCGCGAGCTGCTCGAGGGTCGCGCGCACCACGCCCATGTCGGTGGACGCGGGGAGCACCACGCGCGCGGGGGCGCCCGCGAGCACGATCGAGACGCTGTCGCCGGAGCGCAGCGACGCGCCGAGCTCGCGCGCGGCCACCATCGCGAGATCGAAGCGGGTGCGCGCGCCGTCGCGTCGCGCGGACGCGGGGAGCTCGGCGCCCATCGACATCGAGTCGTCGACGACGATCGAGAGGGCGACGGAGGCGCCGCCGCGGCGGTCGAGCGAGAGGCTCGCGCAGCGGACGAACGGCGAGGCCGCGAGGAGCGCGAGCGCGAGGATCGCGAGCGCGCGCAGCCCGAGCAGCGCGCGATCTTCGAGGTAGGCGCGGCGCCGCGCGACCGGCGCCGCGTGCGGCACGAGGCGCGCGGGGGGGAACGGCCGCTCCTCGGGGCGCTTGCGGCGGAGCAGGTGAGCGA
>CAIXWQ010000421.1 GCA_903923175.1 uncultured delta proteobacterium
CGCCGGCGACCGGCGTGGCGCTGAAGGTCGGCGACGTGCTGACGAAGATCGACGGCCTCGATCCGAAGGCGTGGGTCGACGCCGTCTACCCGACCGTCGCCTCGCACTACCCGAACGATCCGGACGCCGACTGGAGCTGGGGGGCTAAGAAGCGCAAACACGCACCGCATGCTCAGATGCGATATTTGATTACATAAGACTCCTTATGCGCACCGCCAGGATTCCGGTGGCAGCGCAATCGCGCCGCCCCCGCGGGCACCGCGTCGCTCTCTGGGCGCGCAGAGTGACGGCACGTGCGGCGGGTGTGCCTCAGGGTCTCCGCAAAATCCCCCTGCCGGGGGACTTGGCTCCGGCCCTGACGGTCACCATTTCGCGAGAGATTGCTTCGCAACTCTCGCCTCGGGTCTGCGCAAAGACCCTCCCGTGGAGGGCCTTTCCGGTGCCCCTCAGGCCTCGAGCCCGCGCTCCCGCATGCGCCACGCGATCCGCGTCGCCAGCGACATGATCGACAGCTGCGGATTCACCCCGAGGCTGGTCGGCACGACGCTGCCGTCGGCGATGTGGAGACCGCCGACGCCCCACACGCGCCCCTCTTCGTCGACCACGCTCCGCTTGGCGGCAGAGCCCATCGTGGCGCTGCCGAGCGGGTGCTGCGACGCGCACTCGATGCGGCTCGCGGCGATGGTCTCGAGCGGCACGCGATCGAGCTCGTCGGCCGTGACGCCGCGCAGGCCGAGGATCGGCAGGTACGCTTCGCGCGCGCCGGCCTCGAAGAACGCGCGCGCCATCGTGCGCACCAGCAGCGGGATCCGCGCGCGATCGCGCTCGCTCATGCGGTAGGTCACGATCGGCTCGCGGCCGCCGCCGAGCCACGAGGGGACGCGGTGGATCTCGCCGCCGCCTTCGTCGTGCAGGAGCCCGCCGAACATCGCGAGGTGGTCGATGCGCCCCGCGTTGCGCGTGTGCTCGACGCCGACGCCGGGCATCGTCGCCCCGAGCACGCCGGGCGGGATGAAGAGCCCCGTGTAGGTGATCCCGTGGTGCTCGTACGAGTCGCTCCACGCGCTCTGCAGCGCGCCCTGCCAGCCGCGCACCGGCGTGTCGAAGCGCGCGATGACGCGGAACGCCGGGTGGAGCGTGAGCTTCTTGCCGACGAAGCGCGGGTTGCCGAGGCCGCTGTCCATGAGCAGCACCGGCGTGTGCCAGGCGCCCGCCGCGATCACGACGCGCTTGGCCCGCACCTCGAGCGCGTCGCCGGGCTTACCCCCTTCGCGGTTGAGCAGGCGCCCGCGCACGCCGACCGCGCGGCCGTCCTTGACGACGATCCGCTCGACGAGCGCGTGCGACCAGACCTGCGCCCCCTGCTCGACGGCGCGCGGCAGGTAGCTCAGGTCGACGCTCAGCTTCGCCCCGTGCGGGCAGCCGAAGTTGCAGCGCCCGCACCCCTCGCACCCCTTGGTGTTGCGGCGCATCGGCTTCATCTCGAGCCCGAGCCGCGTGGCCCCCTCCCAGAAGAGGCGCGTGCCCCGCGAGCGCATCTCCTCGGGGACCTCCTCGACGTGGATGGCCCGCTCGACGTGCGCGTGGAACGGCTCCATCTCGCGCTCGGTGAACGACTCGAGGCCGAGATCTTCGCGCCAGTCGCGGAGCACCGCCCCCGGGATGCGGAAGCAGACGCCGCCGGTCAGCACCGACGAGCCGCCGACGCACTTGCCCATCGTGACGTTGATGGCCGGCGAGTCGCCGCGCGGGACGGTGACGACCATCGCGCCGTCGCGCCAGGCGTGGCGCAGCGACTCGCTCGGGCGCATCTGCCCGTGCAGCTCCGAGGGGATGTTCGCCCCCTCCTCGAGGACGATCACGCGCCAGCCCGCCTCGGCGAGCTCGGTCGCGACGACGGAGCCCCCGGCGCCCGAGCCGACGACGACCACGTCGCAGTCGAGCACGAGCTTGCCCCCCTCAGGGCGCTCGTCGCGGGCGCTGAAGTAGCCTCCCCCCTTCGCGTTCGTCGTGCCGAGATCGCGCGCGCTCATCGGATCACCTCGAGCTTCGTCGCGGGGGCCGCGAGGCGTGCGGGGAGGGGCTCGCGGCGCCCCATGCACGCGCCGTCGTGGCCTATCTGCGCGCGCGAGGCGGGGTGCTCGTACCAGAGGATGCAGAGCACGGCCTTCGCCCCGAAGACGGCCAGCGCGAAGGCGCTCTTCTCGAGCCGCTCGAGCGCCTCGGCGCGGTGCGCTCGCGAGAGGGCGCGGAACGGCGGGAGCTTCAGGATGGAGAGCGGCGCGAGGATCGCGATGCCGAGCAGGCAGAGCGCGAACCCGAGCTTCGCGCGCTCGCCGGCCTGCGCGAAGAAGTGGTCGAGATCGCCGCAGAGCCAGTCGAGGCGCGCGGCGTCGGGGGGGCCGTCGTCCCTCGTGAAGAGCGCCTCGGCGACCGCGCGCGCCGTCTCCCGTTGCCGGAGCGAGAGCCCCGCGCGGCCGAGGACGCGATCCGGGAGCTCGAGCTGGATGGGATCCGAGGCGGGGGGCTGCGCGGGCGCGCTCGAGGCGGAGGCGCTCGGGAGAGCGCGAGCGGGCGACGTGGGGACGAGCGGATCGGCGGACACGTTGGGCACGGTGCGGGATTCTCGCATCATCGATCCGAGGATCGAGCGTCCTCGACGTCCCACGAGTCGCATTTTGCGACCCGAGGTCATCGCAGGCTGCGAATGGATGAGGCCGTGGTTTCCGGGGGCGCGACCCCGTCACCCCCCTGGCGAGCCGCGAGATCTCGCGAGCGCGAGGGCCCCGGAGCTCTCGCCCGGGGCGGGCTGCGGTCGGAGCGTGCCCTCGCGGCGGGTTTGGCAGGGGAACTGCGATTGGGCCTGACGTGAGCTCCGACCATCTCGCTCCGCTCGACCGGGCGCGCCTGGCACCCTTCGCGTCCGTCGGCGGCCCGGCGAGCACGCTGCCGGCCTGTCTGGGCGCGCCTCCGCGGGCGCGGAGCATCGACGACCGCGAGGGGAGCAGCGGCACGCGGGAGCCGCGGGACTCTTGGGAGGCCCGCGCGAGCATCGCCGCCCGCGGCGAGCGCGGCGAGCGCGGCGAGGAGGTCGAGGGGCAGGGGCAGGGGCCGGGAGCCGCGTGCGCGACCGCCGCGACGTCGTGCCTCCGCGTCGCTCCTTCGCCGACTTCGGCGAGTGCGGCGAGCCCGCTGAGCGAGGCGCGCGAGGCATCGGAGGATCCGCTGGAGCGTGCTTGTCGGGCGCTCCTCGCCGCGAGCCCTGATCTTTTCTGCATCGTCACGCTCGACGGAGTGTTCGTCCAGCTCAGCGCCGAGTGGGAGCGCCTGCTCGGGTACCCACTCGCCGAGCTCGAAGGGGCCCGCCTGCTCGATCTCGTCCATCCCGAGGAGCTCGACGCCGCGCGCGTGGCGCTGTCCCGACTCGGCGAGCCCGGGCGGGTCCTGGAGCTCGAGCACCGGCATCGCTGCCGCGACGGCTCGTACCGCTGGATCGAGTGGCGCTCGGCGCCGCGCGGAGAGCACGTCTACGCGACCGCGCGCGACGTCACGGCGCGCCGGGGCGCCGAGGAGGCGCTCCGCGAGAGCCATCGGCGGCTCGAACACGCGACGGCGCGGGCGAACGAGCTGGCCACGCGCGCCGAGCGGCTGAGCGCCGCGAAGGGGGAGTTCCTCGCGAAGATGAGCCACGAGATCCGCACGCCGATGAACGGCGTCATCGGGATGACCGGCCTGCTGCTCGACACGCCGCTCTCCGAGGAGCAGCGGCGCTACGCCGAGACGGTCCGCTCGAGCGGGGAGTCGCTCCTCGCGGTGATCGACGACATCCTCGATTTCTCGAAGATCGAAGCCGGACGCCTGACGCTCGAGAACGTCGACTTCGATCTCCGCGCGCTGCTCGACGACTTCGGAGGCATGATGGCGCTCCGGGCCGACGAGCAGCGGCTCGACTTCGTGTGCGCGGTCGCCCCCGAGGCCCCGTCCGCGCTCCGCGGCGATCCGGGCCGGCTCCGGCAGGTCTTGCTGAACCTCGCCGGCAATGCCCTGAAGTTCACGTCGTGCGGCGAGGTCTCCGTGCGGGTGAGCCTCGAGCGGCAGACGGCCGACGCGGCCGTCCTGCGCTTCGCCGTTCGCGACACCGGGATGGGCATCGCCACCGAGCACGCGGGGCTGCTGTTCGAGGAGTTCTCGCAGCTCCCGTCGACGTCGGCCCGCGGGCTCGGGGGCACCGGGCTGGGGCTCGCGATCTCGAAGCAGCTCGTCGAGCTCCTCGGCGGGGAAATCGGCGCGCGGAGCGAGCTCGGCAAGGGGTCCGAGTTCTGGTTCACCGCGCGCTTCGCGACGCGCGCGCCGCACGAGCACGAGGGCCTCCCCTTTCCGGCGCGCCACCGCGGAACGCGCGTCCTGATCGTCGACGACAACGCGACGACGCGGGAGGTCCTGCTCGCGCGCCTCTCGGCGTGGGGGCTTTCCGTCGTCGCCGCCGCCGACGCCCCCGAGGCGATCGGCCTCCTCTACGACGCGCTCGACGTGCGCCGCCCGTTCCAGCTGCTGCTCGCCGATCTCCAGATGGCCGGCATGGACGGCGAGGCGCTCGCGCGGTTCGTCGCCAGCGAGCCGCGCGTCGCGACCACGCGCGTCGTGATGATGGCGACCTTGCGGCGCCGTCAGGACCTCTCACGCCTTCGCGCGGTCGGCGTCGCTGCGCACCTGCTCAAGCCCGTACGGGAGTCGGAGCTCTTCGAGGCGCTCGTCGCCGTGCTCGACGGTCCCGAAGGTGGTGGGGACACCGAGCGAGCCCCGCCCACGCTGCCGTCGTCGTCGCAAGCCGGCGGGGCCGCTCGTTCTTCGTCGGCGCCGCGCGCTTCGTCGCCGCCGCGCGCTTCGTCGCCGCCGCGCGCTTCGTCGCCGGCTCGCCGTTCGCGTCCGCCGCGCCCGGCGCGGGACTTCGGGGGGGTCAGGATCCTCGTCGCCGAGGACGATCCGATCAGCCTGCAGGTCGCCCTCGCGATCCTCGGCCGGCTGGGCATCGTCGCCGACTCGGCCTCGAACGGCCGGGAGGCGCTCGAGGCCATCGCGAGCAAGCGGTACGACCTGCTGTTCATGGACGTGCACATGCCCCAGCTCGACGGGCTCGCCGCGACGCGGGCGATCCGCGACGAGAAGTTCGGGGCCTCCGTTCCGCAGGTCCCGATCATCGCCATGACCGCGAGCGCGATGCCGGACGACCGCGCGCTCTGCCTCGAAGCGGGAATGGACGACTTTCTCACCAAGCCCGTGACCGCGGCCGCGGTGGCCGATCTCCTCGACACCTGGCTCGACGTCGGCGAGCCGTCGTGGACGCGGCCGGACGCCGTGCCCTCGTCGACGCCCCCGCCCGCGCCGGCCCGCGCCGTGCGCGCTTCGGATGCGCGCGCCGAGCGCTCGTCCGAGGCGCCCGTCTACCTCGATCGGGCGCTGCTGGACCGAACCATGGGGGACTCCGCGCTCGCCGAGATCGTGATCGCCGGCTTCCTGGAGGATCTCCCGCTCCAGCTCCGGGCGCTCACGGGCTTCGTCGAGGCGGGCGATGCGGCGGGTGCCGAGCGCCAGGCGCACACCCTCCGAGGCGCGGCCGCCGTGGTCGGCGCCGAGGCCCTCTCCCGCGCCGCGCACCGCCTCGAGGTCGCGGGCGCGGCTGGGGAGCTCGCCGCGCTGCGCGAGGGGTTGCCGTCGCTGCGGCGCGACGTGGAGCGGCTGGTCGCGGCGATCCGGAGCTCGGTCGTGGTCGAGGCGGAGGCGAATGCCGAGGACGACGAAGAGGGCAGTGCAGAAGGCGACGGGGTGAAGTCGTGAAGTGCCTGGTCGCCGAGGACGACTTCTCGAGCCGGCTGCTGCTGCAGTACGCCCTGCGCAAGTACGGGACGTGCGACGCCGCGGCGAACGGGCGGCAGGCGATCGACGCGGTGTCCGCGAGCCTGCTGTCGGGCGCTCCGTACGATCTCGTCTGTCTGGACATCACGATGCCGGAGCGGGACGGGCAGGCGGTGCTCCGGGAGATCCGGGCCATGGAGAAGCGGCTCGGCACGAACCCGCCGATCCGGGTGTTGATGACGACCGCGCACCGCGACAAGGACAACCTCCTCGCGGCCTTCCGGGAGCAGTGCGACGGCTATCTCGTCAAGCCCGTCCACGTCGGCATGGTGCTGAAGGTAACCGTTCACGGCATCCCCGCCGCGCCCAGCACGCCTACGCGGCCAGCCTGGCTGTCAGATCGCACTGCTGATCGGCTGTCATGATCAGCGACGGCGGCGCCGATCCTCGGAGCCTCGCGACGCAGGCGTCACGTAGGA
>CAIXWQ010000422.1 GCA_903923175.1 uncultured delta proteobacterium
AGTTGAAAAACTTAACGGTCAGAACATCGATGGTCGCGACCTCGTTGTAAATGAAGCACGCCCGATGGAAGAGAAAACCGGCGAACGCAGAGGCGGCGGCGGTGGTGGTGGCGGAAGACGCTTCGGTGGCGGCGGTGGTGGCGGCGGTGGCGGTGGCGGCGGTGGCGGCGGCGGTGCCAGCGGCACCCCGGGACGCAACTTCGGCGAGGCCGAAGGTCGCCGGAAGCGCATCGAAAAAGAGCGTGAGCGCGAGCGCGCCCGCGACTACGACGACGACGACGATTGAGAGCCCGGCTCTCGGCCGTGAGGGGGGCCACCCGACCGTGGCCCTCTACGCAGCCGACCCCAGCGGCCAACACGCCGCCCGCCGAGGGCAGAGTTCATTTGTGAGGTTGCGCGAGCCTGCACCCGCGTGTAGTATGCGCCCCCCTTCGAGGAGATCCGAGCGATGCGCGATACGATCAAGCTGACGTGCGGGAACTGCAGCCGCGCGAACTACCACACGACGAAGAACAAGCGCACGATGACCGAGAAGTTCGAGATCAAGAAGTACTGCCCTACGTGCCGGAAGCACTTCCCGCACAAGGAAGGGAAGATCTCGAAGGGCTGATCGCCTCCGGCGACGCGCTCGCTCACGGGCTCGCTGCAAAGCGGGCCCGTTTGCGTTTCGAAGGCGCGCACCGGAGCGCGGCGCACCGCCGCGGGACGCGCTCAGAGCGCGGGGAAAATCCCGCGCTCTTCACTGCCCACCGGGGCGGTCGGCACCGCCCCGCCCCGCCTCCGTGAATCCGCCGGGGCCCCACCCCACCGGAGAGACCGTTTCACAGTCTCTCAGCGCGCGGCGCCCGCGGCCTTGAGCGCGTCGATCTCGGGCGCGGAGAAGCCTGCGTCCGCGAGGATCGCGTCGGTGTGCTGGCCCATCGCGGGCGGTGGCGCGGCCCCGGCAGGATCGCCGACCGGCAGCCTAAGCTGCGGCGAGCGCCCGAAAGGCGTGGCCTGTTCCACAAAGAGTCCTCGCGCGCGTAGGTGCGCGTCGGTCGTGAGCTCGTGCGGCTCGAGCACCGGATCGAGGCAGCAGTCCTTCTCGAGCGCGAACGCCTCCCACTCCGCGCGTGTACGCGCCGCGAAGAGCTCGGCGAGCCGCGCCTTGAGCGCGACCTGGTGCGGCCCAGGCATCATCGCCGAGAGGTCGAACTCGAGGCCCGTCCCGTCGCAGAAGGCGCGCCAGAACTTCGGCTCCAACGCGCCGAGTGCGACGTGACGCCCGTCCTTCGTCGCGTAGGTGTTGTACGGCGCGATTCCGCCGCTCAGCGGCTCACCACCGCGCGAGGCGTCGCCCGTGAGCGCCGCGGTGGCCCACTGGATCATGGCGAACGGCAACGTCGATTCGCACATCGCGACGTCGACCACGGCCCCCTGCCCGCCCGAGTCGCGTGCCCTGAGCGCGCCGAGCACGCCGATCACGCACCACATCCCGCCCGCGACGTCTGCGAGCTGGAAGCTCGGCGGCTGCGGCGGCCGATCGGTCGGCCCCTGCAGCCCGAGCACGCCACTGCGCGCGAGGTAGTTGAGGTCGTGCCCCGCCCGAAACGCGAGCGGCCCCGTCTGCCCGTAGCCCGTGATCGCGCCGATCACGAGGCGCGGAAAGCGCTCGCGGAGCGCGGCGTGCCCGAGGCCGAGCCGATCCAGGACGCC
Source organism: uncultured delta proteobacterium (assembly GCA_903923175.1). Lineage (GTDB taxonomy): Bacteria > Myxococcota_A > Polyangia > Polyangiales > JADJMO01 > CAIXWQ01. The sequence continues at coordinate 1,696 of CAIXWQ010000422.1, forward strand.
CGGCCGGAACTGCTCGAGCAGCACGTCGTAGCGCCCGAGCATGCGCTCGAGGGCCGCCTTGCCCGCGGGGTGCTTGAGGTCGAGCACCATGCTCCGCTTGCCCCGGTTGAGCGCGAGGAACGCGGCGTTCTGGTCGCCGACCTGCGGCGGCATGTGGCGGAGGTAGTCGCCGCCGTGCGGGTCCTCCACCTTGTCGACCTGGGCGCCGAGATCGGCGAGCACGAGCGAGGCGAATGGCCCCGGCAAGAGCCGGGTGAGATCGAGGACGCGGATCCCTTCGAGCGGCCTGGTCATGGTGTGCTCCATTCGCGCCCGCGGCGCGCCAGCGCTGATTTTCGCCGCTCCGTGCGCCGAGCGGGAGCGATTTCGTCCAGGCACAAAATGACGACGGCCGCGCCCCAAGAAAAGGGAGCGCGGCCGCGCGCCGTCACGAGTCAGTCGATCACTTGGCGAGGTCGAAGAGCTTCTGGAGCTTCATCGCGAGCATCTGGTTCCCCTGAACCTTCAGCTTGCCCGCGAAGAACAGCTGCATACCGTTCGCCTGGGGGTTCTCCGAGAGCTTCTCGAAGTCCGCGTCGGAGATCGTGATCGCACACTCGGCGTTGTCGACCTTGCCCGCCTTGCAGGAGGGGCCCGTCGCGCTGGTGTCGATCGTCCACTCGCCGCCGTTGTCGCCCGTGATGTTCATCTGGAACACGTGGCCGACTTCCTTGGCCTTGTCCGGGTTCTTCGCGATGGCGGCGGGGAGTTCGTCGTTGAAGAGCTTCTTGATGTCGACGGCCATGGGGAGAGCCTCCTGACTGAATGACGATTCAGCGGACGGGTGGCGTACCACCGCCCATCCGAGGGCTCAAGGTCGAGCAGGCGCCGGAGGCCTCCCTCCCCCGCCGGCGTGACGCGTGCGGCTCGAAGCGCTACCTCCAACAGCGCCATGCTCCGCATCGTCGAACACACGGCTACCGAGTTCGCCACCACGCTCCGCGCGCTCGAGCACCGCGGCGAGGCCGATCTGTCCGCCGTCGAGCCGGCCGTGCGCGCGATCCTCGAGGACGTGCGCGCGCGCGGCGACGCGGCGGTCCTCGACGCCTGCGAGCGGTTCGAGCGACGACGCCCCGCTCCGCTGCTGAAGACGTTCGACGGCGCCGCCGCCCTCGCGCGCCTGGCTCCCGCCGCGCGCGAAGCCCTCGAGCTCGCCGCCGCGCGCATCGACACCTTCCACCGACACCAGCTCGATCGCGGCTTCAGCTACGCCGACGGCGGCGCCACGCTCGGCACCCGCGTGCGCCCCGTCAAGCGCGCCGGTGTGTACGCGCCCGGCGGCAAGGCCCGCTACCCCTCGTCGGTGCTCATGGCGGCGATCCCCGCTCGCGTCGCGGGCGTGCGCGACGTCGTCGTCGCGACGCCCCTCGCCGGCGACGCGACCGACGACTCGCTCCTCGCCGCGGCCCACCTCTCGGGCGTCACGCGCATCCTCGACGCGGGCGGCGCGCAGGCGATCGGCGCGCTCGCCTACGGCACGGACAGCGTCGCGCGCGTGGACGTCGTCGTCGGGCCCGGCAACATCTACGTCGCCTGCGCGAAGCGCCTCGTCTCCGGCCACGTGAAGATCGACGGCATCGCGGGGCCGAGCGAGATCCTCGTCGTCGCGGACAGGACCGCCGACGCGCGCGTCGTCGCCGCGGATCTGCTCTCGCAGGCCGAGCACGACGAACAGGCCTACCCGCTCCTGCTCACCGACGACGCGGCGCTCGCGCACGCGGTCGCGCTCGAGGTCGAGGCGCAGCTCGCGACGCTCCCGCGCGAGGCGATCGCGCGCGCGTCGATCGAGCGGCAGGGGCTCGCGCTGATCGTCGCGGACCGCGACTCGCTCGCCGCGGTCGCCGATCGCATCGCAGCCGAGCACCTCGCGCTGCACGTCGCGGCGCCCGAGGCGTTGCTCGAGCGGATCGACGCAGCCGGAGCCGCGTTCGTGGGCGCGTCGACGCCGGAGGCGGTCGGCGACTACGTCGCGGGCCCGTCGCACGTGCTGCCGACCGGCGGCGCGGTGCGGTTCGGCGCTCCGCTCGGGGTGTACGATTTCGTGACGCGCACGAGCGTCGTGAAGTACGACCCGGCCACGCTGGTGGCGCAGGCCGACGCGATCTGCGCGTTCGCGCGCTTGGAGGGGCTCGAGGCGCACGCGCGCGCCGTCGAGGTCCGCACCAAGCGCTGAACGGGCTGGCGGCGCGCGGGCTCAAAGCGCGGGAAAAATCCCGCGCTCTTCACTGCCCACCCCACCCCACCGGAGAGACCGTTTCAGAGTCTCTCAGACGCCGCGAATCGTCTCGAGGATCAGCGCGCCGCGCGCGACCTCTGCGTCTCCGAGCGTGAACGCGTTCGCGATGCGCGCGGCCACCGCGTCGAACGCGGCGTCGGTGCGCACGTGGACCTCGCACAGCGGCGCACCAGCTTCGACGCGCTGGCCCTTGGTGGCGCGCAGCACGATGCCCACCGCGGGATCGACGGCCTGCTCGGCGCGCGTCCGGCCAGCCCCCATCTCGACGCCGGCGAGCCCGAGCGCCAGCGGATCGACGTCGGCGATCCACCCAGCCCGCGCCGCCGGGATCACGCGCACGATCTCCGCGCGAGGCAGCCGCGCGAGATCGTCGACGACGCGCGGATCGCCGTGCTGCGCCGCGATCATCTTCCGCATCGTCTCGGCGGCACGGCCGTCCGCGATCGCCGCCTGGGCCTTCGCGCGCCCTTCGGCCTCGTCGCGAGCGACCTTGCCCAGCACCAGCATCTCGGCGGCGAGCACGAGCGTGATCTCGGTGAGGTCGGCGGGCCCGCGGCCGTGGAGCACGTCGATCGCCTCGGCGGTCTCGAGCGCGTTGCCGATGGTGAGGCCGAGCGGGTGATCCATGTCCGTGAGGAACGCAGTGACGCCCTTTCCGCCGCGCCGGGCGACCGCGACGAGCGAGCGCGCGAGCGCGCGGGCCCGAACGAGGTCCTTCATGAAGGCGCCGCGTCCGACCTTCACGTCGAGGACGAGCGCGTCGATCCCCTCCGCGAGCTTCTTCGACAGGATCGAGGCCGTGATGAGCGGGATCGACTCGACCGTCGCGGTCACGTCGCGCAGCGCATAAATGCGCTTGTCGGCAGGCGCGATCTCGCGCGTCTGGCCGATCATGCACGTGCCGACCTCGCGCACGATGCGCCGATAATCGTCGATGGAGAGGTCGACGCGGAAGCCCGGAATCGCCTCGAGCTTGTCGAGCGTGCCACCGGTGTGGCCGAGGCCGCGACCGCTCACCATCGGAACGGGCACGCCGCACGCGGCGACGAGCGGCGCGAGCGAGATCGAGACCTTGTCGCCGACGCCACCCGTGGAGTGCTTGTCGACCTTCGTGCCCGGCACGTCCTTCAGGTCGAGGACGACGCCGCTCTCGAGCATCGCATCCGTCAGCTCGAGCGTCTCGCGCTCGTCGAGGCCGCGCAGAAAGGCCGCCATGAGCCAGGCCGACATCTGGTAGTCGGTGAGCTCGCCCGTCCCGAGGGCCGCGATCAGCCGGCGAATCTCGCCCGCCTCGTGGACGTGCCCGTCACGCTTCTTCGCCAGCAGCTCGACCAACGACGCCATGGCGCGGCAGCTTACTCCAACCGGCCGGCAGAAACGTCCTCGGCTACCCTCGCGCCATGGCGCATGCGGCGGTCATCGGCGGCGGGTCGTGGGGCACGGCATTGGCAAAGGTCCTCGCCGACAAGGGCGAAGCGGTGCACCTCTGGGCGCGCGACGCGGCCGTGGTGGACACCATGCGCCGCACCCGCGAGAACTTTCGCTACCTCCCAGGCGTGCAGCTCCCCGAGACGCTCCACTTCACCTCCGAGCTCGGCCACGCGCTCGACGGCGCCGATCTCGTGCTGATCGTCGTCCCCTCCCACACGCTTCGGGACGTGACGCGCGCGATGCGGCGTCATGGCCTGCCGGACGGCGCGCCCATCGTGAGCGCCACCAAGGGGATCGAGAACGAAACGCTCGAGCTGATGAGCGAGGTCCTCGAGAGCGAGCTCCCCGCCGAGCGGCACGGCGAGCTCGCATACCTGTCGGGCCCTTCGTTCGCGAGGGAGGTCGCCAACGGGATGCCCACCGCGATCGTGATGGCGAGCCGCAACGACGAGCTCGCGCATCGCCTTCAGCATCGCTTCTCGAGCGAGCGCCTGCGGGTCTACGCGAACCACGACGTCGTCGGGGTCGAGGTCGGTGGAGCGCTGAAGAACGTGATCGCGATCGCGGCCGGCGCGGCCGATGGCCTCGGCGCCGGTTACAACGCGCGCGCCGCCATGATCACGCGCGGCCTCAACGAGATCGCCCGGTTGGCGATGGCGAAAGGCGGAAGCGCGCTCACGCTGGCCGGCCTCGCAGGGCTCGGAGATCTGGTGCTCACCTGCACCGCCGACCTCTCGCGCAACCATACGGTCGGCTTCCAGCTCGGGCGCGGTCGCTCGATCGAGGAGATCCTCGCCGGGATGACCCAGGTCGCCGAAGGGGTGCGCACCGCGAAGAGCGCGTTCCTGCTCGGCGAAAAGCTCGGCGTCGATCTCCCGATCACTGGCGAGGTCTACCGCGTGCTCTACGAGAAGAAGCCCGCCCGCGAAGCCGTCACGTACTTGATGACCCGCGCCCTCGTCCGCGAGTGGTGAGCCGCGAGCCGGCGCGGCGGACCTCCTCGCCACCACGCGCACCCTGAAATGACGAAACCCCGGGGGCCTCTCGGCACCCGGGGTTTCGCGACTTGGCACGATGCTCAGTTCAGCGGGCCTTCACCGAACCACTGCACCATGTTGCGCAGCACGTTCAGGTTGCCGACCCACAGACGGAGGTTCGTGAGCTCGACCTGATCGGCGACCTGGTAGGGGTTCGCCGGGTCGGTCCAGAGCGGACGGTGATCCGGGCCGTACTTCGGGTAGCCAGACGCGTCGGTCTGGACCTTGTACGCCTTCGCGAGGTGGAAGTTGGCGCGGCGCAGGATGCGCGCCCCGATGCCAGCCGGCATCGGATCGCCCGCCGGCGTCTTGTCGTCACCGAAGTCACGGGCAGCCCAGGTGAGACCGCTCTCCGGCTCGAAGAAGAAGACCTTCTCGTTGTCCGGAAGGCTGAAGCCCTCGACGCCGCCCTCGACCCAGATGCGCATCTTGTTGAAGAACGCCTCGCTCGAGTCTTCGCAGCCGTAATAGGCCGTGTAGAACATCGCCGGAACCTGGAACTTGAAGCCGACCAACGGGTCGACCAGCGCCGGCGCCGTGCCGGTGCGCTTGTAGTTCGGGTCCCAGAAGTTCACGTAGTTGACGGTCGTGAGGTTGCCAGCGCTGTCCTTCGGCCCCGCCTGATCGACGTACGGCGCCATCGCGTCGACGTCACCGGCGAGCAGGCCGCCGAAGAGGCGGTCGTACGCCTGCGGCATCAGCGTGCGGTAGTTGAGCAGCTGGTTGCGACCGTCGGTGTACGTGTCGCGCGAGTAGGTGTGGATCGGCGGGAACTGCACCGAGAGCGCCGCCGAAGCGAGCGGCTTCTCGTCGTAGATGCCCATGCGCTGCATGAACTCGGAGTAGTGGAAGCTACCGCCGAGCGCCTGGCTCAGGTCGTCGTCGATGTAACGACCCGCGAGGACGCCGAGCCCGAACCCGCTGCCAGCCCCGAAGTCCGGAACCTCGTAGAGATCCGCCTTCTGCCCCGCCTGCGCGGTCTTCACCTGGTAGTTGCCCGGCTGCGGACGGAGCGCGACGTGCGTGAGCGTGTCGAACAGCGTCGAGAGCGCGAGCGCGTAGGGGCGACCCCAGTCGTCGCTCTTGAGGGCCGGGTTCGTCGCCGGGTCCACGCCCGGGTACATCGCGGCGTACTGCGCCGCGCGGTTCGTGCTCATCCAGCCGAGCGAGTGGAAGCGCGAGAAGTAGCGGTCCCAGAGGCGCGAGCCGAGGAAGAACCACTGCCAGCCACGACGACCGCGGCGCCAGTAATCGAGCACGTAGCGGTACTCGTAGAGCTTCGAGACGTTGACCGCACCTTCGTAGATGTCGGCGCCGGAGTCGAAGCGGAGCGTGTGCACGTACGAGGCGTACTCGTCGGTGCCATAGCGGTACGGCCAGCGGATACGGCCCGTGGCGCCCGAGCAGTTCTTCGCGCCAGCCGGGCAATCCGACTTCCAGTACGGCGCGTTGATCGTCGAGTCGATCCCGTCGAGGTTGCCGCTCGTCATCTCGCTGACGTGCGCGAAGTCGCGCGCGGGGCGAGCGCACACCTTGCCGTCGACCGCGTCGAAGGCCTTGCCGTCCTCGGCCGCCGTGCAGAGCGCGGGGTCGAAGACGTCCTTGCCGGCGAGCCGCGCCAGCGTCGTGTAGTGCGTCGGCTGGACCTGCGCCCCACCCGGCACTGCCGGGTCGTTGCGGTAGACCATCCACTGCTCGGTGATCGGCGAGCTGTTGATCGGCGCGAGCGCCTTGGCCGTCGCGCTGTTCGGATCCGCAAAGACGTCGAGGACGCCCGTGTAGATGAACCGCATCGCTGCCATGTCGTAGCTGCCGATGCCGTGCAGGTCGCTGTTGAAGTCGTACCCGTAGTCCATGATGGACGAGTACGCGAACTCGTGGATGTCGACGTGCGAGGCCGTGCCCGCCGCGCCCGTGGTGCCCGACTCGGCCTGGGTGACCGGGTCGAGGTAACGCGGACCCATGCAGTTGTCGGTCGTCGCGTCGTGGTTCGCGGCGTCACCGGTGCAGGCGGCGGTCTTCGTGCCGTTCGCCGTGCGCAGGTACCAGTAGTTCGGGTGGTAGTTCAGCGAGTCCCACGAACCCTGGAAATTGTGACGCAGGGACATCGTGTGACCGACTTCGTGCTCGGTCACGCCCTTGTAGATCGTGTAACGCAGATCCTTGAAGATCGCGTCCTGGCGAGCGCCCGCGTCGAGGGACTTGTACTTGTCCTTGAACTTGCGGGCGAGACCCTCGATCTGCGGCGCGTTGAACTCGTCCATGCCGAACATGCACTGGCCGTGCTGCTCGAGCGTGTTGTGGACGCGCGTGCGCAGCTGCGACATGGCGATCGGGCTGAGCGCCCCGGTCGCCGACGTCGCGTGCTGCATCGCCTGGACCTGCTGATCGGTCGACGGCGAGTTCGTGAGGTCGGCGAAGCCACTCGGCATCGCGGCCTGGATGTCGCCGAGCGACGGCGACTTCTGCAGACGGGCGATGGCGGCGTTCGCAGCCGCCTCGGCCTCCTGCAGACCGCCGAAGCCCTTCACGCCCGCGACGCCCTTGGTGGCGATCGCGTCGTTCACCATCTGGAGGCGAGCCGAAGCGCTCGGCGCGGCGTTGAGCTGGTCGGCGCTCATACCGAGCTTCGCGACGAACTCCGCCGGCTGAATGCCGGCCATGCGCGCCTTGATCTCGGCGGCGTCCATGCCGTTGTCGAGCTTGCTCGGGAGCGTGCCCTTGACGTAGTCGCCGTAGGCCTGGACGGCCTTGGTCGTCTTCGCGTCGACCGGCGTCGCCGTCGAGGTGAAGGTGCCGAGGTTGGTGCGCAGGTGGTTGCCGACGATGAAGTCCTCGGGCTTGAGGTCGCCATCGGCGAGCGCGACGAGGTCACGCGTCATCGCCGCGTAGTTGTCGAGCGAGGCGCCGTAGATGTACGCCGTCGCCTGCACGACCTCGCCGGTGAGCGGGTCCGCGCCGTCCGGGCCGAAGCCGAGCGGCCCCGAGGCCTGCGGGATGTCGACCCAGGCGATCAGGTTGTAGCGGATGTCGCCTTCACGGGCGATCGTCCCCTTCGCGCCGCAAGCCGCGTCGTCGCCGTCGACCACGGGGTTGTGGCAGAGGACGAGGCTGCGGGCCTCGGTCGTCGGCTTGTCGCCGGCGCCGAAGTTCTTCGAGTGGCAGCTGGCCTTGTCACCGCCACCGCGGCGGCACTCGACCTCGCGGCCGGCCGCGACCGCGCCGGTGAGCCCGACGTTCCACTCGTCGATCAGCTCCTGGTTCGCCGGGAAGAGCTCCGGCGGCATGTTGCGGCTGACGTAGTAGGGGATCGTCCGGACCGAACGGTTCTGGACCGGCAGCGTGCACTTCTGCGCGTACGCGTCGCAGACCGAGCCGACGACCGAACCGCAGGTCGCGTCCGCCGCGGCCTTGGTGGTCTTGCCGTCGTTCATGCAGGCGCGGCCGTCGTGCGACTTCTGCCACAGGTTGTGGCGAGACATCAGCCGGTGCCAGTTCTTGTCGGTGATCTCGTAGTTGCGATCGAAGCCGAAGCGGTCCTTGTTGAAGGTACCGAACATCTGCCACTTCGCCGCGTCGGTCTCGCCGGCCTCGTAGTCGGTGTCGCCGACCTTCTTGAACGCGAGGCGGACCGTCAGATCCTGATCATTGCAGTCGGTGACCTCGGAGCCGGTCAGCCAGTTGATCAGGTAGCACTTGGGGAAGCCCCAATCGTTGAAGTCCTCGGTCTTCGCGATCCAGCGCTGCGAGACGTCCATGTAGCCGTTCGCGAGGTCGAAGACCGGCGCGTCGGGGCTCTTGGGATCGGTCTGGTAGTACGCCGGCGACTCCCACGTGAGCTCGCCGAAGATCTCGGGGAACCAGAGGTACTCGAAGTTCGGGTCGCTGATCAGGTTGCGACCCCAGTCGACGCGGATGTAGTCGCGCTGGTACCACGGCCGATCGACCGTGTTCTCGGTGAGGATGTTGTACTCCTCGCCGGTCGCCGTGTTGTACGCGCGCTCCACGTCGAAGTGCGACTGGATGGCGAACACAGCGACGATCTGCCCGCTGTTCTTGGTCGGGTCGGCGCCGGCGCCGTCCGAGCCCGAGACGAGCTCATACGAGAGACGCGCGATCAGGAACTTCTCCTGCACGTCCCAGCGGATGCGCTGCATCTCGTCCTGCATCCCGATGAACGCGAAGGGATTGCTCTTCCGCGTGTCGGTGATGGTCTGCCGCATGTACCACTCGTTCGGTTTCGCCGGATCGGCGCCGACGAGATCGGACACGCGGATGTAGCCTTCTTGAACCTGATTGATGGTGGGCTGCTCGCCCGCGCATCCACCGACTGCCCCGCTACCCGTTGCCAGCAGGGCCACCGCCGAAGCGAGCCCGAGCCGGTTCCACAACTTGCGCATAGTGCCTCCTCTGAGACCAACGAAGTCTTTGCCAGTGCCTCGGCGCGGAGCGATTCGCCCGTCGCGCCCGGTTCGCCCCTCCGGGCGGCGCGTCGTTCGCGCCGCCGCCGGAGGAGCCAGGGTGATCAGCAGTCCTCCCCGCGGCCACAGGGGCCGAACCCGAGGATGAAGAGCAGCTGGCGAGTGTCGTTCATGAACGCGACGTACTTGCGGAGCGCGTCGAGCGCGGCCGCGTCCTTCACGTCCGTGGTGGTCACCACGTGCGTGCCGCTCGCGTCCGTCACGGTCGGGCGCCAGCTCAGGTTGTACTTCGCGCGCTTCTGGGTGCCGCCACCCGGGTACGTCTCGGTGTCGACGCCGTAGGCGGCGACGAGGAGCTCGTTGGCGTGCTCGATCATGCGGGCGCCGATGCCGGTGTCGACGAACTTGCCGTCGATCGACTCGTGACCGAAGGACCGGGCCGACCACTGCACACCCTCGACCGGGTCGTAGAACGAGAGCTTCTCGGCGTCCGGCACGTGGATGGCTTCGGGGCCACCCTCGACCCAGATGCGCGTGCGATTCACGAGCTCCATGCTCGAGTTGATCGGCTCGAAGAGCAGCATCAGGTACATCGCGGGCAGCTGCGCGCGGTAGCCGAACATCGGGTCGAGGAGCTTCGAGTTCGCCGGACGAACGAGCGGCTTCACGGTGCCGTCGGCGTTGCGGTCGTCCCAGAGCTTCAGCGTCGTCACCGGCGTCATGCCGGTCTTGTCGGGCGTCGCCGTGGGATCGATGTACGGCGCGATCGTGTCCCAGTCGTTCGCCATCGCGCCCGCAATCATGCGGTCGAAGGCGCGCGGCACGGCGTCACGGAAGTTGAACATCACGTTGCGGCCGTCGAGGTAGGTCTGGCGAGCCACCGTCGAGAGCTGCGGACGCGAGTCCGTGAGCGCGATCGCGGCGTACGGCTTCTCGAGGAAGGAGCCCGTCCGCTGGATGTACGCCTGGTAGTCGTACCCCTTCGTGAGGTCGTACTGGTTGTCGATGTAGCGCGCGTCGCCGATACCGACGCTGAACGCCGGGCTCGCGACGGTGCCCGTCGCCGGGACGCCGTAGAGGGCCTTGAGCTGGCCCGGCGAGGTGCCGGCCGTGTAGGCGCCCGGCTGCGGCCGGAGCATCGCGTTCTGCATCCCGTCGAAGAGGAGCGTGATGGACAGCGCGCGCGCCGTCGTCTCGGGATCCGCGCCCGCGCTGGTCGGGTCGAAGACGGCCCCGTTGCGGACCGCGTCGGAGAGCGCGTTCCACTGGAGCTGCTGGATGCGGCTGAAGAACCGGGCCTCCATGCTGCGTCCGGCGCCGAGCACGTTCCGCTCGCGCTTCTGCTGCCGATAGAAGTAGTCGAGGTAGTAGATATCGTAACGCTCGAGAGCGTCGCGAGTGACCTCGTAGAAGTCGGCGCCGTCGTCGTAGTAGTACTGGTGGACGTACGCGAGACCGCCGTCGCCGATCTTGTACGGCCAGCGCACGCGCTTGGTGCCCGCGTGCTCCTTGCCCTTGAAGGCGGTGAGCACGAAGCCAGCGCCGTCGTTGTAGACGATGGCGTCGTCCATGTCGCGAACGAGGACGTGGTCCTTGTGCGGGAGCTGGCAGACGAGGTCGAGCGCGCCGATGCCGCGCGTCTTCTCCTCGGCGGTCTGCGGACGGCAGCGCGCCGGATCGAAGAGGTTCAGGCTGCGCCCGATGTCGGTGTAGTGCGCGTAGTTGCCGCCCACCAGCCAGCGCTCGCTGTTCTGCTCCGGGAGGGCCCAGAGGAACTGCGACTTCTGCGACGACGGCACCAGGCTGTTCACCTGGTCGTCGAAGGTCTCGACGACGCGCCCGTAGATGTACTTCGCAGCCATCTGATCGAACGGCGCGAGCCGCGCGGCGTAGACGCTGTCGAACTTGTAATCCATGACCGACGCGACGGCGTAGTCGTTGATCGAGTCGTGCTCCTTGCCAGGAGTCGTCCCGAGCTCGTCGGTTGAGATCGGATCCAGCCAGCGCGGGCCGACGCACTTGGTCGTGTCTTCACCGGGATCGCCGGTGCACGCCTTCATGTTGGCCTTGCTGCCGCCCGCGCGGAGGGTCCAGTACTCCGGGTAGTAGTTCGGCGAGTCCCAGGAGCCGGAGAAGTCGTGCTCGAGGCTGACGAGGTGCCCCATCTCGTGGAGGATGGTGAACTCGTACATCGGCTCGAGGAGCTCTTGGTAGATGAGCTTCCCGCGCACCACGCGGTCGACCTTCTGGCCGCTGACGCCCGCGCGGTCGGCCATGGCGCCGGTCGCGGTGGAGCCGTCGGGGTAGCGCGCCTTGTACTTGGCGCCCACGCCGGCGAGCCACTCGAAGCGCAGCCCCATCTCCTCGATCTTGAGCTCGCAGCGACCGCCGTCGCTGAGGCGGGGGAACTGCGCGAGCTTCGCGTCGTTCGCCGCGTCGAGGCTGGCGCCGCGGAGCGGCGAGTAGGCGTCGAAGCCCGCCTTCGTGCTCGACCAGCCCGGATCGGCGCCGGCCGTCGCCATCCACTGCGAAGTGGCGACGTTGTTCTCGACGCCCGCGCTCTGGAGCGCGGCGATCTTCGCGCTGAGCTTCGCGTCGTGCTCCTGCGTGCCGCCGAAGCCAGGCGTGCCGAGCGCGCCCTGCCCTGCGAGGAACTTGCGGTTCGCGATGCTGCGCTCGATGTCGCTGACGCCAGCGGCCACCTTCGGCAGACCGAGCTTCGTGCGGACGCCCGCGAGGTCGACCGCCGCCGTGCGCGCGCGCACTTCGCTCGCCGACATGCCCCAGGAGTTCGGCCCCTTGCTCAGGGTCGTCGTCAGCGAGTCGAGCGCGGGGTCGCGCGTCGCGTCGTTGGCGAGCGTGTTGCCGTCGTCCTCGGAGAACATCTGCGAGGGGAGACCCGCCGCGAACTCGGAGGGCGAGACGTCGCCGTTCACGAGCTGGATGTAGTCCCGGAAGCGAGCCGTGTACGTCTCGAGGCTCGCGCCGAAGAAGTTGACGATCGAGCCGACCTCTTCGCCGGTGGTCGGGTCGCCGCCGGGGACGACGACGCCGAGCGGGCGCTCCCAGGACGGGTTGTTCCACCAAGCCACCATGTGGTGGCGGATGTCGCCCTTGCGGACGAAGAAGCCCTCCGCGCCGCACGAGGGATCGTCACCCTTGACGACCGGGTTGTGGCAGCTGACGACGGCCGGCCCGTTGACGGCGGCGGGGACGTCGGCGGCCTTCGGGTCGATGGTCGGCGAGGTGAAGTACTTGCCGTGGCAAGCCGCGCGATCCCCACCCACGCGACGGCACTCCGCCTCGCGAGCGTAGGCGATGCCGGTCATGAAGGCGGTGTTCCACTGCCCGATGGCGTCGGCCGTCGTGGAGTAGAGAACCGGCGGCAGCTCGGGGTCGACGTACCAGACGACCGGGCGAACGGTGCGCTGCTCCATCGGAATGGTGCAGAGCTTGACGTTCATGTCGCACGACGAGTTGGCGTTGATCGCCGTGCACGTCGCGTCGCCGTTCGTCTTGCTGTTGTCCTGGCCGCAGACGTCCGCCGTGTGGCTCTTCTGCCAGACGTTGTAACGCTGGATGTACGTGTGCCAGTTCTGGTCGGTGATGCCGTACTCGCGGTCGTAACCGCTGCGCTGGAGGTTGATCGTGCCGACGACGTCGCCGTCGGCGGGCGAGACCTCTGCGACCTCGTAGTCGGTGGCCTGGTCACCAGTCGGGACCTTGGCGAACGACGAGCGGATCGTGACTTCCTGATCCGTGCACGGGTCGGTGCCCGACGAGTACGTCTCGGGGTACTGCCGCTGGTTGATGAGCAGGCAGTACGGGACCTGGTAGCCGTAGTAGTCGAACGACTGCGGGTGGGCGAGCCACTTGGAGGTGATCTCGAGGTACCCACCACCGAGCTCCTCGAGGTGCGAGGCGAGCGGGTTCGACGGGTTGCTCTCGTAGAACGGCACCGGCTCCATGCGGAGCTCGCCGCTGAACTTCTCGAAGAAGTAGATGGAGTTCGGGTCATTGATGACGTTGATCGACCAGTCGACGCGCATGTACTCGCGCTCGTACCAGCGTCGATCCGTCTGGTTCTCTTCGACGACGTTGGTCGTCTCGCCCGTCACCGGGTTGTAGCCGTTGCGGATGTCGAAGTGGCTCCGGATGGGCCACATCGCCACGACCGCGCCGTTGTTCGTCTTGCCTTGGGGGCCGCCGTGGCCGTCGCTGTTCTGGATGTACTCGTACGCGTCGCGCGCGATGAGGTACTCCTCGGTGATCTCGAAGCGGATGCGCCGGGTGAGATCCTGCAGGCCGTCGCTGAACCAGGGGTTCGTGCGCTGGACCTGAAGGATCAGGTTGCGCATGTACCACTCGGGCGCAGCGGCGCCGTTGTTGAAGTCCCCGACTAGATCGTTCTTACGGATCGCGTCCGCCTGCACGCGGTTGATCTCGGCGCGCGTCGACGCGCACCCCGTGCCACCGACCGCGAGCCCCGCGACCGACGCCCAACCAGCGATCGCAGCGAGGCCGAGCCTCCTGAACCATGCGCTTCGCATCCCAACGCCTCCTTCTCACAACCACCAGCAAGCAGACGGAACGGCACGTCGAGTAGGCGACGCCTGCCGCCCGAATCTCGACGTTGGGGCTGCCCCCGAGCAGCTTTCGTGCCAAAACGGCAGCCAGCCATTCTACCGTGGATGCCGAAGGCGACTATTCCCGGGCTCGGGCGTCGTTAGCAATGTGACGCCGCCTCGGCGGGGGGGGCACGTCGAGGTACGCACGCCTCGGTTCAGGCAGCAGCGGAAGGCTGCAGACACACTGGACCGAGGGCTCGAGCCCGCCGGGGGGCTCGCGAGCCGACCGCAGGACCTGTGCTTGACGAGGGTGTAACGAACCTCTAGGAGAGACGCATCGTACTCTTACGTGAACGTAAGGGTCAGAGATGCCGCATCACCACCTCCCCATCGCCAAGCTCGACCCGGCCCTCCTCCCTCCCGAGCCACCGCCTCCGCTGCCCGGCGTTCCCGAACGTCTGGTCCAGGTCGGCGACCTCGCACGCGAGACGAGCAAGACCGTCCGTGCCCTGCACCTCTACGAGGAGCTCGGGCTGCTCAGGCCGCACGCGCGGTCGAAGGGGCGCTTCCGCCTCTACGGACCGGAGGCCCTCGTCCGGGTGAGGTGGATCACCAAGCTCCAGGAGATGGGGCTCTCGCTCGCCGAGATCACCGAGCTCGTGCGCGGCTGGGAGGCGAGCCAGAACGCGCCCTCCGCGATGACCAACGTTCGGCGCGTGTTCGAGTCACGGCTGGAGCAGGCGCGCGAGCAGCTCAAGCGCCTGCAAGAGCTCGAGTCCGAGCTGGTCGCCTCGCTCGCGTACCTGGAGTCGTGCGAGGCGTGCGATCCGAAGCGCGTGACCTCGCAGTGCTGCGGTTGCGATCTCCACGAACATTCCCGCGACGTCGCGCCCGATCTGGTGCGCGGCGTCCAGGCCGGCTGATCAGGAAAGACCGACGATGAAGCTCCCCATCTACATGGACTACCACGCGACGACGCCGATGGACCCGCGCGTGCTGTCGACGATGTTGCCGTATTTCACCGAGAAATTCGGCAACGCCGCGAGCCGGAGCCACGCGTTCGGCTGGACGGCGGAGGAGGCGGTCGAGTCGTCGCGAGAGGAGGTCGCGCGCCTCATCGGCGCGATCGAGGAGCGCTCGAAGGAGCCCGACGCCAAGTCGATCGTCTTCACGAGCGGCGCGACCGAGAGCGACAACCTCGCGATCAAGGGTGTGGCCGAGTTCTACAAGGACAAGGGGAACCACATCGTCACGACGAAGATCGAGCACAAGGCGATCCTCGACACGTGCAAGCGCCTCGAGAAGGACGGCTACGAGGTCACCTACCTCGACGTCGACGCCAAAGGGCTCGTCGATCCCGCCCAGGTCGAGCGGGCGATCGGGCCGAAGACCATCCTGGTCAGCGTGATGCTCGCGAACAACGAGATCGGGACCGTCCAGCCGATCGGCGAGATCGGCAAGATCACCCGCGCCAAGGGCGTGCTGCTCCACACCGACGCGGTGCAGGGGCTCGGCAAGGTCGACTTCGACGTCAACGCGATGAACGTCGACCTCGCGTCGCTCACTGCGCACAAGATCTACGGCCCCAAGGGGGTCGGTGCGCTCTACGTCCGGCGCAGCAAGCCGCGCGTGCGCCTCGCCGCGCAAATGGACGGCGGCGGTCACGAGCGCGGCATGCGCTCCGGGACGCTGAACGTCCCGGGCATCGTCGGCTTCGCCAAGGCGTGCGAGATCCTGCGGCTCGAGGGGAAGGCGGAGACCGAGCGGCTCAAGAGCCTGCGCGATCGCCTCCATCGCTCGATCACCTCGCGGCTCGACGAGGTGTTCCTCAACGGCCACGCGGAGCGGAGGCTGCCCGGCAACCTGAACCTCTCGTTCGCGTTCGTCGAGGGCGAGGCCATGATGATGGCGATCAAGGACGTGGCCGTCTCGAGCGGCTCGGCGTGCACGAGCGCGTCTTTGGAGCCGAGCTACGTGCTGCGCGCCCTCGGCGTCGGCGAGGAGCTCGCGCACTCGTCGATCCGCTTCGGCCTCGGCCGCTTCACCACGGAGGAGGAGGTCGACTTCGTCGCCGATCTCGTCGTCTCCAAGGTCAACAAGCTCCGCGACATGAGCCCGCTCTACGAGATGCACAAGGAGGGGATCGACCTCGCCTCCGTGCAGTGGGCCGCGCACTGACACCGCCTTCCTGGAGACCGATCCGATGTCCTACAGCAACAAGTTGATCGAGCACTACGAGAACCCCCGCAACGTGGGGACTCTCGACAAGAACGACGAGTCGGTCGGCACCGGCCTCGTCGGCGCGCCCGCGTGCGGCGACGTGATGCGCCTGCAGATCAAGGTCGGAGACGACGGCACGATCACCGACGCGAAGTTCAAGACCTTCGGGTGCGGCTCGGCGATCGCTTCGTCGTCCCTCGCGACCGAGTGGCTCAAGGGCAAGTCGCTCGACGAGGCCGAGACGATCAAGAACACTCAGATCGTCGAGGAGCTGAACCTCCCGCCGGTGAAGATCCACTGCTCGGTGCTGGCGGAGGACGCGATCAAGTCGGCCATCGCCGACTATCGGGCCAAGCAGGCCACGAAGAAGGCCCAAGCACTGCCGTGATCCGGCCGGGCGCGCCACCAGGGGACGGCGCGCCGCGAGGAGTCCAGAGGGTCCCGACCATGGAAGCGAAGATGGAGACTCAAGTCGAACCCGCCGAGGGCGTCGCCCCCGCCCCGACCGCCGCACGGACGCTCTCGCTCGAGATCACCGACAAAGCGGCGGCGATGGCGAAGAAGCAGCTCGAGAAGCGCGCCAAGCCCGGGACGATGATCCGTCTCGGCATCCGCGGCGCGGGCTGCTCGGGCTACACGTACGTCATCGAATTCGAGGACGGCGCGCCGCGTGATCGCGACCGCGTGTTCGAGAAGGACGGCGTGAAGTTCGTCGTCGACAAGAAGTCCCTGCTCTACTTGGCCGGCACGATCCTGGACTGGGAGCACACGCTGATGCAGCAGGGCTTCAAGTTCCGGAATCCGAACGAGAAGAGCAGCTGCGGCTGCGGGCACTCGTTCCAGATCTAGCAGGCTG
>CAIXWQ010000423.1 GCA_903923175.1 uncultured delta proteobacterium
CCATCTTCGTCGGCATCGCGATGCTGGCGAGCGCGGTCGGGCTGGTGCTCGTGCTCCGGCGATGGACGCGGCGCCGTGAGGGTGACGAGCCGGTCCCGAGCGCGCCTCGCGACGATCGACCGGACGAATGCGACGACCGCCTCGACGCCGCGCTACGCGACCTCGACGCGTGAGGCCGCGGAGCCGAGTCGTGGGAAGCTGCGCACGAGCGCGCTGGCGACGTCGACCTCGTCCGCGGAACCCGCGCCGGCCGATCTGGGCTCTCATGGGGCGATGGACCAAGCGACGCTCAAGAGGGAACTCACGCTCGGCTACGAGGCGGCCCTCGCCAAGCTCCCCGAGGCGCTCAAGACCGAAGGCTTCGGCGTGCTCACCGAGATCGACATCGCGCAGACGCTCAAGAACAAGATCGGCGTCGATTTTCGGCGCTACAAGATCCTCGGGGCGTGCAACCCTACGCTCGCCTACCAGGCGCTCTCGTCGGTGTTGGAGATTGGCGTGATGCTCCCGTGCAACGTCGTGGTCTACGAGGCCGACGACGGGCACGCGGTGGTGCACGCCATCGACCCGACCAAGACCATCGCCTCCGAGCCGCGGCTCGCCGAGCTCGCGAAGTCGGTCCGCGACAAGCTCGCCGCCGCGCTCTCGCGGCTCGAGTAGTGCGAGCCGAGGGGCGTCGGCGCGGCCGATGGCCCAGACGCGCCCTACGCGGAGCGCAGGGAGAGCGGCGCGCCGAGCTCGTCCTCGAGCCTCC
This sequence comes from uncultured delta proteobacterium, assembly GCA_903923175.1. Lineage (GTDB taxonomy): Bacteria > Myxococcota_A > Polyangia > Polyangiales > JADJMO01 > CAIXWQ01. Next base: position 755 of record CAIXWQ010000423.1, read on the forward strand.
GGCTTGCGCCGTGACGGCGGGCTGCGACCGCGGCGGCCCCGTGGCCGCGGCCGACTCGCGCCCTTGCTCGAGGACGGCGAAGTGCGTCGGAAGGTTGTTCGGACCGAGCCGCTGCGTGGCTGTCCCGGGCATCAGACATTCTGATCGCCCATCCGACCTCACGACTTCCTGGCGTGACCTCGGCAGCTGGCTCGGCCGGCGACTCGGCGTCGCGCGTGACACGTCGCTCCTCCTGTCCGTCGGCACGGCGATCTGCGGCGGCAGCGCCCTCGCGGCGGTCGCGGATGCTCGCCCTGACGTGCTTCCTCATCGGGCTCGGCCTCTCGCGCCAGGCGTTGCGCGAGCTAGGCATTCGCCCGCTCTTCCAGGCGCTCGCGCTCTGGGGCAAGATCGCCAGCGCGAGCCTCGGCGCGATCGAGATTGGGCTCATCGGCTGAGCACCCCAGAGGCCGACGATCGCATCAGTGCGTCATGCAACAACTTCGCTGGCTGCTCGCTGCGGTCGCGCTCGCCTCCCTCGTGAGCGCGTGTGGGGCCTCGAAGCCCGACCCGAACGCGCCGAAGACGGGCACCGACCAGAACTCGCCGCCCCAGAACAGCGACCCGGACTCGCGTCGCTCGATGGGTCGCTGAGCGTCGCTCCGCCCGCCCTGTCGTTGCGATTCGCGCCGTCGTCGTCACGACGCGTGCTCACGGCTTGACGATCCCCGCCGCCTTGAGCCCTTCCTGCGCCGACGCGTTGCGGGGCGCGAAGTCGAGCACCGCACGGAACGACTTCGCCGCGCTCGACGCGTCGCCGAGCTTCACCTGCGTCCAGCCGACGCCGTTGCGCATCTCGACGTCGGAGGGATAGAGCTCGACCATCTTCTTGTAGTAGGGGAGCGCGTCGGCGAAGCGGCCGAGGCTGTAGAGCGCGAACGCGAGGCGCGACGCGCCGTAGTAGTTCCAGGTGTCGCGCGCGAGCACCTCTCGGCACTCCTTCTCGGCGTCGGCCCATTTGCGCACGGCGAGCAGCGAGCGAGAGGCGCCGAGGTGCGCCTCGATCGACGCGGGCTCGAGCGCCGTCGCCTTGCGGTACGCGGCGGTAGAGTCGTCGTAGCGCGCGAGCAGGTAGAGGAGCCACCCGCGGCGGAGCTGCATCACGAAGCTCGTGGAGTAGCTCGCGGGGAGCTGATCGAGCGCGGCGAGCGACTCGGTGTACTTCGCGGCGGCCTCCAGGTCGTACGAGCGCTGGATCAGCGTCGGCGCATCGTCGCCGGCCGAGAGGGAGGCGAGCGGCACCGTCAGGGCGAGCGCGCCAGCGAACAGCAGGATTCCGAGCTTCTTGGAGAGATTCATGACGGGCTCCTTCGGGAGGACGAATCGAACGAGAGAATCCTGGTCGCGCGTCGGGTGACGCCGGCGTAGGTGACCTCGATGGCGGTCGGGCCGACGCCGCGCTCGACTTCGAGGCGCGTCGACAACAGCGGGTGATCGTCGCGGGGCGAGCGGCGCGACCGGCGCTCGATCGACTCGCCGACGATCACGAGCCCCGCCCCCTCGCGGCGCATCGAGTAGCGGACCTCGATCCCTGCGCGCTCGCCGAAGAGCGCGACGAGATCGGCGAGCAATCGCAGGGGCCAGGCGCGGAAGCGCTGGCGCGGCAGCACGTCGGTCCAGGTCGGCAACGCGGCGTCGAAAGGCGCGCGCGGCATCGCGGCGCACAGCAGCTGCAGCGCGCTGGTGCGTCGTCCGGCGACGTCGAGCACCACGAGCAGCGAGTCGCCTTCCTCGAAGGTCAAGTCGGCCGGGCGCTCGACGGAACGGAGATGCAGCTCGCCGAGCAGCCCGACGTCCGAGCGCACCGTCTCGCGACGGCCGTCGCTCTCGAAGGTCCAGGCGGCGCCGAGCGGGACGTGGAGCAGATCGGCGATCCCGGAATCCGGCTCGATCGCGCGCAGCGCGTCGCCCTGCGCAGGGCAGAGCTCGCGCACGACCTCGCGCGCCTCACGGTTCTCGCCGTTCTCGCGCGTGACCACCACGTGGTGGAAGTGCACGGGGAGCGTGGGCGCGCCGACGATGGCGGTCGCCTGCAGCTGGAAGTGGAGGTGCGGGGTCGGCGAGCGGCCGCTGGTGCCGCAGGCGGCGAGCGCCTCTCCGGCGCGCACCGACTGCCCCTCTTTGACCTTGATGCTCGAGGGCTTCAGGTGGGCGACCACCGAATAGAGCCCCGGCGCGTGATAGAGCACCACGACGTTTCCCCAGTTGTGCACGAGGTCCATGCGGCCGATGGCGTTGTCCGGGATTCCATCGACGACCTTCGCCACCACGCCGTCGGCGGCGGCGACCACCGGGAGGCCGTAGGCGTGGAAATCGCGCGCCTCGGCGCCCGCACCGGAGAAGAGCTCGCCGTCGCGCCCGCGCACCTCGAAGTCGAGGCCGTGGCGCCAGGCGTCGCGGTGGGTGTGCTGGCCGTCGTTCCCCTGCGTGCAGATCCAAGTGCCGCGGAAGGGGAGGCGGAAGCGAAGCGGGTGGAGCGCGAAGAAGCGCGCCGTGCGACTCCGGTGCTCCGCCACCAGCGCCTCGGGGCTGTCGGCCAGCGAGAACGAGGCCTTGGGGGCGCCATCGGAGGTGCGCTGCCGCATCGCGTAGAGCATCAGGATGGCGGTGACGTTGAACGGCAAGATCATCGGCGGCACGCCCACGCGCGCGAGCGGCGCCATGGAGCCGACGGTCACCATCACGCACAGCAGCACGCCCACCAGCGCGAGCCCGAGCGCGCTGCGCGACGGCACGAACCACACGCTGCCGAGTGCGATCGCGGTGAGCATCGTGTTGTAGCCGAGCACGTGGAGCATCGCCCCCTCGGGGAGCGAGAGCACGTGCTGATCCAGCAGCAGCACGGCGCCGAACGCGGCGCCGGCGAGGAGCGCGGCGATGCGGCTGTGCAGCACGAGGGCGGCGAGCACCAGGAGCCCCGCGTCGACCCGCGGCACGAAGAAGAGCGAGCCGAGGCTGCGCAGGAAGAGCGGGATCGGCTCCGGGAGCAGCGCTGGCGCGAGCGACGTGAACGCGCCGTAGTCGCCCGGCCACGGATCGATCGCGTACGCGCCATAGGCGAGGTGGGTGAGCGGCGAAGCGCTCAGCAGCAGGTAGTAGACCGCGAGGAACGGCAGCGAGAGCGACGGGAGTCCGGACGCGCCGAGCGACGCGCGGAAGGCCGCGGTGAGCAGCACCGCGCCGACCACGGCGAGCGCGAGCACCGGAATCGTCGGCATGTTCCCGGTGAAGGTCGCCGCCGTGCCGAGCCCGACGAGGAGCGCGTTGTAGCCGAACTGTCCGTCGGCGAGCGCGCGGGCGTCGAGCCGCAACAAGCGAGCGACGAGGTTCGCCCACACGACCGCGCCGAGGCCGAAGGCGAAGATGCGCGGCGAGGTGAGCGTCGCGGCGCCGAGCAGCAGCCCGACGCCGCGCGACCGCGAAAAGAGGATGCTGGAGTAGCTGCGCGCCACCGAGTCGAACGCGACGAGCGCGCCGTCCCACGTCGCGTTCCTCTCCTCCGCGACGGCGCCCAGTGCTGGTGCGGCGCTCACGGCATCCACGCCGGCACCTCTTCGAGCGCGATCACGTCCTCGAGCGCCTCGGCGCGCCGCAACAGCGCGTGCTTGCCGTTCGAGCCGACCATCACGACCGCCGGGCGGTACGTGATGAACTGCATCCACTGCGTGACGTTGTAGGCGCCGACGTTGCGCAGCACGAGCCGGTCGCCGACCGAGAGCGGCGGCAGCTGCATCGTCTCGCGGATCTCGTCGATGTTCATGCAGAGCGGGCCGTAGATCACGGTCGGCTCGGGCATCCCGCGCAGCTCGCGCGTGGGGACGACGTCGTGGCGATACCAGAACGAGGTGAAGAGCACGTTCACGCCCGCGTCGACGACCAGGCCGCGTCGCCCATCGGGGAGGCGCTTGTTGGCGATGACCGACGTGATCAGATGTCCCGCTTCGTCGACGAGCGCCCGGCCGGTCTCGAGCACGAGCGTCGGCAGCTCGCTCGGCGGCGCGTCGATCGCCGAGAGCCCGTCGGCGATGGCCTCGGCGTAGCGGGAGAACGGCGGCGTCGCCTGCTCGCTCGGGAGGTACTGCGCCTTGAGCGCGTTCTGCGAGGCGAAGCCGCCCCCCAGGTCGATGAACGTGATGCGCGTTCCGTGCGTCGCGCGCAGCTCGTTGGCGAAGAGCGCGAGCTTGCGCGCGGCCTGGCGGTACGCGTCGGCCTCCTGGATGAAGGTGCCGAGGTGGCAGTGCAGCCCCACGAGCTCCATGCGGTCGCCGGCCACGATTCGGAGCGCGGCGTCTCGCGCCTGCCCGGATTCGAGGTTGAACCCGAAGCGCGACCAGCCTTGGACGGTGTCGGTGGTCAGGTTGATGCGAATGGCGACCTTCGGGCGGATCCCGCGACGCGCCGCGATGCGCTCGATCGAGGCGAGCTCGTCGAAGTGGTCGATGTGCACCATGGTGCCGGCGACGAGCGCGCGCTCCAGCGCCTCTTCGGGCTTGAACGGGCCGTTCCAGTGGACGTGGTCCGGCGCGACGCCGAGGTGCACGGCCTTCTCCCACTCGAACGGCGAGACCACCTCGGCCCACGCGCCTTCTTGGTGGAAGGTCTTGCAGACGCCCGACAGGTAATTGGTCTTGTACGACCAGGCGATGCGCAGCTTCGGCCAGCGCCGCGAGAACGCGTCGTGCAGCTCGCGGTAGCGCTCGACGAGCGTGCGCTCGGAGAAGACGAAGAGCGGCGAGCCGTAGCGGGCGACGAGGTCCTCGATGGCGACGCCGTCGATGTGGGTCATCGGTCGCTGCGCGAGGGCGCGACCGAGCTTGTTCATCATCCCCATCGCGTGGCGGACGATGGCGGGGCGTTCGTACGGGGTCTTCATCGGGCTGCTCCTTGACTACGGGCGTCCTGCGGCCGCCCTACGAGGGGGAGCGACCGCCGCTCCCCCTCGTGCTCCCCGAACGATTGGGTGGCGTGCTGTTCGCGCAGCAGCTCGCCCTTGTCGGCGAGCGCGGCGAACGTGTCGATCGAGGCGTACTGGTCGAGCGAGATGCGCACGAACATCGTCCCGGCGCGGTAAGGGCCGAGCGGATCGAGCACCTCGCCGGCGGCGAGCTGCATGGCCGCATACGGCAGGTTCTCGCCCGCGGTCGCGCTCATGTAGACCCACGCAGGGAAGCGGGGATTGACCTCGAGGAGCTGGTAGTGTCCGTCGCGATCGCGGATCGCCTCGATCTCGCAGGGCCCGCGCCACTTGGTCGCGTGCATGAACGCGCGGGTGACCTCGAGCAGCTCGGGGTCGCGCACCGCGACGCCCGCCCAGCCCTTCCCCTTGTCGGTCAGGAGCGTCTTCTTCATCGGCACCGCGCCGACCAGCCCCCCTTCGCCGTCGCCGACCGCGACCACGTCGTACTCCTCGCCGTCGATCCGCTGCTGCACGACGACCGGGAGCCCCCACTGCGCGACGACCTTGTGGAACGCCGCGAGCGCCTCGTCGAGGCCGCGGGCGAGCTGGGCGCCGTAGTAGGCCCCTTTGACGTAGAAGGGATACGGCACGCGCTCGTGCACGGTGGCGAGCTGCGAGGCGTCGGAGATGACCGCCGTCTCGGGGACGCGCAGCCCGGCGCTCTCCCGGAGCGAGGTGAGCCGCACCTTCGAGCGCAGATCGAGCTGCTGCTGCGTCGGGAGGAAGGTCTTGATGCCGAGCGCGCGCAGCTTCGGCTCGAGCGCGATGATCCCGGGGAGCTCCGAGTCGAGCGTCGGCAAGAGCACGTCGATCCCGACCGTCTCGTGCACGTATCGCAGCCGCGCCTCGTACGCGTCGAGCCCCTGCGAGGGATACGGCATCAGGAAGACGTTGTCGGCGAGATCGGGCGCGTAGATGCCGGAGTCGAGCGCGTCGTAGGCGAGGCCGACGATCTGCCCGTCGAAGCCCGGGTGGTGTCGCAGCGCCCGGATGACGCCGACGCCGGGCGCCGGGTTGTCGGTGGCGTTCAGCCCCGTGACCGCCACGCGCAGCGGGCGTTTGCGGCTCACGACTGCCCCCCTTCCGGATCGCGCGCGACGATGTCGTGACGCTCGAGCTGGAGCACGAACTCGTCGACGTCGGCGCCGGCGTCGTGCCCCTCGGTCTCGTACTCCGCCTCGACGAGCTTCAGCGCTTCGGCGCGCGTCTTTCCTGCTCGCAGCGCCTGCAAGATGACCAGGCCGGTGCCGTTGAGCGTGAAGGTCGCCCCGGTGACCGGATCGAACACGAAGCCGCTCTCGCTGATGGCGAGATCGCGGAGGTGGCTCTGCTTGCTCATGGGATTCTCCTGCGCGTGCCGAGGGGCCTCGCGCGCTTCTCACGCTTCTCGCTCAATGCGCGTACGCGACGCCCAACGTGACCAAGTGCACCGTGCTCGTCCGCGCGCCGTTCGCGGCGCTCGCGCTCCCGGTGCGGCGCAGCAGCGCGAGGTCGTAGCCGAGGGTGAAGGAGGCTCCACCGAGGTCGGCGCGCAGCCCCGCCGTCGCCCCGGCCGAGATCGACTCGGCCCAGTTGAAGACGATCGACTGCCCGAAGTAGAGCGGCCGGATCTCTCGCCCCCCCTTGCCGCCGAGCCACCAGCCGAAGCGGCCGTGATCGCCGAGCAGCGTCAGGTAGCCCGCGCCGCCCCAGGTCCTGCCGGCGTACTGGCCTGCGATCGCCGGCCGCACAGAGAGGCTGCCAGAGACCGGAAGCCGCCACGAGAGCTCGAGCCGGTGGACGTCTTCGTCGGCATAGAGGCTCGTGCTCTCGGCGAGGAGGAGATCGCCGAACGGGCTCCAGCGCAGCGTGGCCCCGACGTGATGCGAGCTGCTGGTCGACGCGCTGCCGTCGTAGACGAAGGCGTAGTGCGCGCTGACGCCGAGCAGCTTGCTCCCGACGCCGAGCGTCCCGTAGGCCTCGTGCTGCACGAAGGAGTCGAGGGTGCTCGCCGGGCGCGCAGCCGCGCCGTCGTAGGCGAGCCAAGTGCCGCGGTAGGCGGCCGCGACCTGGAACGCGCCCGGGAGCGCCACGAGCCCCGCGGCGACCCCGAACCCCTGCGACTTGGTCGGATGGGAGGCGTACTCGTGGAGCGTCGCCGCACCCCAGGCCGTCACGCGGGTGCGCGTCGCGGCCTCGCAGTGAGCGATGCCGTCGCGCACGCGACCGTCTTCGGGGCGCTCGGCCGCGAGATCGCGGAAGCGTGACGCGGCCCCCGCCGATCCCGTGCATTCGTCGCGGCGGGCGAGGGTCCATGCGAGGCCGAGGCGGGCGTCGTACGCGCCGTGGCTGAGCTCGTTGGCGCGCTCGTAGGCGCGCTGCGCCTCCTGCCAGCGCTCGGCGCGGAACAGCAGCCAGCCGAGCTGCAGCGCCAGCGGGTAGTCCTCCGGATAGAGGCGCTCGGCGTCGCGGAGGATGGCAATCGCGGATTCGAGCCGTCCGGCGCGCTCCTCGACCGCGCTGCGCTGGAGCGCGTCGTCGTACGGGTCGAGAGGCGCCGCGGTCGCCGCGGGCGTCGCGGGTGGCTCCGCGCTCGCCGGGGCGCTTTCGGTGGCCGGAGCTGCGGGCGCGTCCGCCTCGGGCGCGGCGCGAGCCTCCCGTGAGGACGCGGCGACGAGGAGCAGACCCGCTGCCAATCCAAGTGCCACCGAGCGCGGTCGAATGCTGTGCATGTGGGCCTCTTCGAAGCGTGGAGCGTCGTCAGGGAAGCGCGGTCTTCGGGCACGCCGTCGGGCCCCGGTTGCAGACGCCGGCGAGGCGCGCGCACGGCACGTCGGCCGAGCCCTCGCACGCCGCGGCGTGGTCCGCGCACATGGACTCGAACGCCGGCGCGATCGCGTCCCGTACGCAGGCGCGCGCCGTGCTGAGGCAGGTCTCGTCGTCGCCGCCGCGCTCGATGCAGGCGCCTGCGTCGAGCTGGCACTGGCGAATCACGGCGACGCTGGGGCGATAGTGGGCGCGCCCGGGTCGTGCGCGCTTTCCCTCGCCCTCGCCCGCCGCGAGTCGCTCACCCACCCCGCGCTCCTCGGCGGCGAGGCAGGCGACCATGGCGACTCGGCAGCTCGACTCGTCTCGGGTGCACGCGCGCCTCGCCTGCAGGCACGCGCCCCCGAGGTTGGTCAGCTGGCAGCTGCTGGCGAGCGCGGCCTCGGATTCGGCGAGGCGGGTTTCTGGTGTCGAAGCGTCGACCGACGGGCACCCGGAGGCGCACGCGAGGACGAACGGAAGAGCGATCGCGACGAGGTGCGTTCGCATGAGGGGCTCCATCAGGTCCGAGGCGCGGAGGACCGGCGGCGCGCTGGGCGTCTCGGTCTTCGTCCGTGCTCTCTTTCTAGGGAGC
>CAIXWQ010000424.1 GCA_903923175.1 uncultured delta proteobacterium
AAAAAGCCGCCAGACTTGATCGGCGGTCGGCGCGTCGAAGCGGACCTTCAGGTCGAATCGGCGCAGCGACGCCTCGTCGAGCGTGTCCTTGAGGTTCGTGGTGCACACGAAGATGCCTTCGTGCGCTTCCATCTGCACGAGGAGCTCGTTGACCTGCGACACCTCCCACGGGCGCGTCGCGCCGCTGCGATCGCGCAGGAAGCTGTCGGCCTCGTCGAGGAGCAGGACGCCCATCGCCTCGCGCGCGTGCCGGAACATATCGGCGATGTTCCGCTCGGTCTGGCCGACGTACATGCCAAGCAGGTCACTCGCGCGTCGCGAGATGAGCGGGAGCCCGAGGGTGACCGCGAGGTCGCGGACGAAGTCGCTCTTGCCGGTCCCAGACCTGCCGTACAGGCAGACCGTGCCGCGCCGGCGCTTGTCGAGGCCCCGGACGATGGTGGCGAGATCCATCGTCGCGTTGACGTACGAGAGGTCGTACTTGGCCGGTCGGATCGGCACGCTCGCGGAGCGCGCGCCCTGGGTGTCGAGCAGGCCGGCGAGCGCCCCGGTCAGGAACTTCTCCGCGGTCTCCTGCGTGGCGTGTCCGGTGAGCTTGAGCGCACGTGCGGCACGCTCGACGAACGCGGGGGCCAGGCGATCATCGAGCGAGGTGCGCTCGATCCACGCCTCGCTCACCGGCAGGCCGGCGAGCTGCGCCTGCAGCATCCGGCGGCGCACGTCGGGGCCGGGTTTGCGCAGGTCCAGCACAAGATCGAACCGGCGAAGGTACGCGGGGTCGAAGCCGGCGATGCTGTTGCACAGCCAGATCGTCGGCTTCGCGTTCTGCTCGAGGAGCCGCGTCTTCCACGCCTTGCCGCTCGTCGGCCGCTCGTCGCTGATGAACGACATGAAGCTGAAGCGCGCCGAGTCGAACGAGTCTTCGGCCTCGTCGAAGATGATGGCGGCGCGCTCGCACTTCGCCAGCGTGCGCTGCGCGAGTCCGTAGCAGACCAGCCGCGCGTTGCCGTCGATGGGGTCGCCGTCGCTGTCTTCGCCCGGGATCTCGGCCGCGTACGCCTTGCACAGGTGCGCGAGGAGCCGAGCGAGCTGGGTCTTGCCAGTCCCAGGATCGCCCGAAATCAGGATGTTGACCCCGGTCGCGTGCTGGTCGAGCGCGCCGTTCAGTACAGCGCACGCCGCCTCGACGAGCGCCGTCGCGTGCGGGTAGTCGGCAAGCGCGAGCAGCGGATCGGGCGCGCGACGACAGAACGTCGCGAGCAGCGACTCGGCGCTGTCGTGCTGCTGCGAGAGCGCGTCGCAGACGCGGGACGGCACGCCGATGGTGGAGCTAAAGGAGTCCTCGATGCGGCCTCCGGAGGCGAGGAGCTGCGCCTCGCGCAGCGGGCTGCCGCGCCGGATCGCGGCGAGGACGAGGTTCGGCTCGAGGTTGAGGATCTTCGCGATCAGCTCCGCGACGTGCTGCGGATCGGTGCGCAGCATAGGCCCGATCACCTCCTCGATCTCGGTGTCGAGGCGGGCGTGCACGAGGAGCGCGAAGATCTCGGCGTCCGCCGCGCCGATCCCGAGCGCTTCGGTGAGCATCGCCGAGTTGCGGAAGAAGAGGCTGTCGCGGCGCACCGGCAGCGACAGCAGGAGGCGGAGCTCCCGCCGGAGGCGCGCTCGTTTGGGGCCGCGCTTGGTCCCTTCGCCGAGGAGATCGAGATCGTCGACGTCGAGCTCGAAGCCCCCCGACCGTCCGCGGTAGCGTCGCGGTGCCGAGCCCTCTTCGAGACGCGCGAGCTTGGCCCGCAGGAGCCAGATCGCGGAGAGCGGGACGCTGCGGTCCTTGCGCCGCTCGGTGGCGGACTTCAGTGCGCCGCCGCCGCGCTTGCGCGGCGGATCGTGGGTCGTGGACATCGTGGGTCGCTCCTGGCTCGCCGCCGC
>CAIXWQ010000425.1 GCA_903923175.1 uncultured delta proteobacterium
GCGTCGAAGTACACGAGCTTGGGTTTGGTCATGGCGCACCAACCTAGCAGGCCGGAGCAGAGCGCCAGCTCGGCGCGTGGGTAGCGCCGCCGAGCCCACGAATCGCCGAGAGTCGCCGCGCTCGCAGCGGCCCGCCCGGCTCAGAAGGGGCCGCTGCGCACGAGCGCCTCGGTCGCGCCGACGAAATCGCCCGGGCGGCCGCCGAGCGCCGGCTCGGGGAACAGCCGCTCGAGATCGGCGATGACGCTCGGGTGCGCGATCCGGACGTTGACGAACACCTCCTTGAGCGCGATCGCCTCGCCGCTCGAGCTGGGGCTCGATGCGGTCGATGCGGTCGACGCGATCGACACGGGCGCCGTCGGGGCCGCGGCGGCGAGCGCGGGGGCGCCGAGGAAGGAGGCGAGGCAGGCGACGCCGAGGACGAGGCGGTGGGCGAGCTTCATGGCGAGCGTTCGGACCGCGATGGCGCCGGAAAGTTCCCGTGACGAATTCGAATCGAGCGCCCCCGAGGCATCGCACCTCCGACGACAGCGCGCGCGGGCGCGCGGCTCACCGTTCGCCGTTCTCCCGGCGCTCGTCACGCTCGTCACGCTCGTCACGCTCCGCACCCGCCGCGTCGCTCGCCGCCCGGGCGCGCGGGAACGTCAGCACGAAGCGCGTCCCTCGCGGCTCTCCCTCGCCCGCGGACTCGCACGTGATCGTCCCGCCGTGCGCCTCGACGATCTGCTTGGTGATCGGCAGCCCCAGCCCCGTGCCGGTCGACTTGGTGGTGAAGAACGGGTCGAAGATCCGCAGCCGGACCTCCTCGTCGATCCCCGGCCCCTCGTCCTCGATCGCCAGCGTCACGGTGCTCGGGTCCGCGCGCAGCGACACGCGCAGCCGCCCGCCGTCCTCCATCGCCTCGCGGGCGTTGCGCACGAGGTTCACCAGCGCCTGGCGCACCTGCCCCTCGTCCGCCGCGATGAACACGCCGTGGGCGGACGCGGCCGACGCCTCCGGCGGCTGCGGCAGAGACAGCTCCACCGCCACGCGCGCGCGCTCGAGCTCGGGGCCCGCGAACTCGACCACGTCGCGCACCAGCGAGCGGAGATCGATCGGCTGCAGCCGCGGCTGCGGCAGGCGCGCGACGCGCAGGTAGTCGTCGCTCACGTCGGCGAGCCGCCCGACCTCGCGCGCGATCGCCGACAGGAGCTTCTGCGCCTCGCGCGTGCGGCGCTGCCGCGCGGCGGCGTCTCCGCCTTCGCCGCCGACGTCGCCCTCCGCGTCCTCCGCGCCGCCCGCGATCGTCTCCTCGAGCAGCTCCACGTTGAGCCCGATGGAGGAGAGCGGGTTGCGGATCTCGTGGGTGATGTGCGCAGCCATCTTGCCGATCGCGGCGAGGCGCTCGGCCTGCAGCGCACGCGAGCGCGCCGCGGCGGCCTCCGAGACGTCGTCGACGACCAGCAGCGCGAGCCGCTCGCCGGTCTCGCTCTCGGCCATGGGCACGACGCGCAGGTCGACCACCAGCCGCCCTTCGGCGCCTCGCGTCCCCTCGAGCGTGATGCCGGTGCGCGCGGGGGGCTCCTCGCCCGCGATGGCGCGCGCGAGATCGTCGCCCACCAGGCGGTGCAGGTGCGGCGCGGCCTCGCCGAGCGGCCGGCCGACCTCCGCGCCGAGCAGCGTACGCGCCGCGGGGTTGGCGGCCTCGATGGTGCCGTCGCCGCGCAGCGCGAGGACCGCGGCGCGCAGGTGGTTGACGATGTCCTCCTGCCTCCGGCGCAGGCGGAGGAGATCGGCGTCGCGCCGGGCAACGCCCTCGACCATCGAGCCGAACGCGACGGCGAGCTCGGTGATCTCGTCGCGCGCGCCGGACAGGTGGCGATCGAGCAGCTCGACCGGGAGCGGGGAGCGATCGCCCGCGGCGATGGCCTTGGCGCGGTCGGTGAGGCGCGCGAGCGGCGACAGGCGGCGCCCTACCTCGCGCGTGGCGAGCGCAGCGACGCCGAGCGAGAGCAGCGCCAGCGAGATCGAGATCGCGATCGATCGCTTGTCGCGCGTGACGCTGTTCTTCACGACCGCCGTTCGGCGATCGCCGATGCGCCCGGCGAGCACGTCCAGCCGCTCGGCCGCGCCGCGCTCGCGGGCCGAGATCGACGCGAGCTGCGTCGTCGCGCGGCGGACGTCCTGCGCGCGCAGGGCGCCGAACAGGTCGGGCAGCGCGCGCACGTCCTCCGCCAGCGACAGCTCGATCGCCTCGATGTCGCTCGACACCGAGGCGCCGAGCTCGCGCGTGTCGGCGTCTGCGGCCGAGGTGAGCCCCTCGCGCACGGCCGCGCGCGCCTCGGCGAGCAACGCGGGCCTGCCGCGCGCGACCGTCTCGAGCCACTCGCGGGCGTCCTCCGGATGCGGATCGTCGAGCAGGCGATCGAGCCGCGCCGCCACCGTCCACTGCACCGAGCGCGCCCGCGCGAGCGCCGTCTCGAGCGGGAGGTAGCCGAGCGTCAGCGCGGCGAGGTCCTGGCCGCCGCGCCGCTGCGCGAAGAGCCCCGAGGCGATGGTCGCGAGGAACGCGAGCACGACCACCGCGAACGACGTGAGCACGCGCCGCGCGAGCGGCCGGCGCGGCTCGCCGCCCAGCGGCTGCTCGCGCACGCCCGTGGGGCTCGAAGGGGCGCTCACCGCGCGGCCGGGCTCTCGGCGTCGCTCTCGGCGTCGCGTGCGGCGTCACGCGTGGGCGCACGCTCGAGCGCGCGGGCGAGGAGGGTCGCGAGGTCGAGCGCGCGCGTGCCGTCGCTCCCGAGCATCTTTCGGCTCGCCGCGCAGCCGGTCGCGATCGCGCCGCCGCCGAGCTCGCGGTGCTCGACCCGACGCGCCTCGGCGATCCCGCGCGCCGCCTGGGCGTAGGTGGTGGGGACCGCGCCCCCTCCCCCCGCGCAGCTCGCGTACTCGCGGCTCCGCGCGAACTCGCCGGGCGCCTCGCCGAGCAAGCGCGTGAGCACGGCGCGCGGCGCGTCGAAGACGCCGAGGCCACGCCCGAGCGCACAGGGGTCGTGCCAGCGCAGCCCGTCGCCGATCAGCTCCGTGCGCGCGGCGGCGTCGAGCGGCGGGATCCGCGAGATCTCGCGCGCGGCGAGCTCCGAGAGGTGGAGCACCTCGAGCGACTCGGGGGGCGCCGCGTCGACCTCGGCGTAGCGGACGCGGATCGCGTGCGCACACCCAGCGTCGACCACGACGAGGCGCCGGGCGCCCACGAGGCGCGCCGAGAGCCCGCGCGCCGCGCGCTGGAACCCCGCGCGATCGCCCGCCATCCGGAGCGGCGCGCCGCAGCAGCCGGAGAC
>CAIXWQ010000426.1 GCA_903923175.1 uncultured delta proteobacterium
CGGCGACCGTGAAGGCGACGGTGCGGCCGCGCTCGCCGAGCGCGTCGGCCGGCGCGAACACGAGGTCGCGCTCCTCCCAGGGCGGCGAGGCGACGCCGACGTGCACGCGGACGTGCGCGCGATCGTGCGTCGCGCCCGGCCAGGTGACCTCGACGACGGCCTCGGCGTGCAGCGTCCCCTCGAGGCGCTCGGCCTCGGCGTCGGAGGGCATCGCCTCGACCTCGCGCACGACGACGATGGCGTCCGGACCGAGCGCGTCCTGCGTGGTCACGGTCATCGCGGTCGTCGCGGGATCGCGCGCGTCGCCGGTGGCGACGAGGATCACGACGACGAGGACCCCCGACATCACGGCCGAGCCTAGCAGGCCGCCGAGGTCGACCTCCGGCTCACCCCCCCCCGCCGCGCGACGGCGCCCGCTGCCGGTCTTCTCGCGCAGAGCGCCCACGCGCCCACGGCCGCGCGGCCCTCCTCGGTGGGCCGACGTCCAAGGGCCGCTCCTCCCGCCTCGGGCCGGCCTATGCTGTGCGTCTCGGGGTCCGAGTCACCGCGCGGCCTCTCGCAGGTCGCAGGTCTCGAAGGTCTCGCGGGCAGGGAGCCGTCTCGGCGGTCGATCACGATGGAGCACGGCGCGCACGTCCACGAGCACGGCCCGGAGCACGGGCATGCGCACCGGCACGCCCAGCACGCGCACGGGCAGGGGCACGTGCGCGTGGCCGAGCCCGCCGACGCGCACGCCGGGCATGATCACGACCACGACCACGACCACGCCGCCGAGCTGCGACGCGCCCCGCTCCGCAAGCTCGTGCTCGCGCTCGCGCTGACGATCGGCTTCTGCGTCGTCGAGGCGGTGGCCGGCTTCGCGTTCGGCAGCCTCGCGCTCCTCGCCGACGCCGGGCACATGCTGGGCGACTCGGCGGCGCTCGCCCTCGCGGTGGTGGCGCAGCAAGTCGCGCAGCGATCGCGCACGCGCGCGCAGACCTACGGGTATCGACGCGCGGAGGTGCTGGCGGCGTTCGTCAACGGCGTCGCGCTCGGGCTCGCGGCGCTGTGGATCGCGGTCGAGGCGCTCTCGCGCTGGCGCGCGCCGCCGCCGATCGAGGCGCGCGGCGTGCTCGTCACCGCCACGCTCGGGCTCCTGGTCAACCTCGCGTGCGGCTGGATCCTCGCGCGCGGAAGCGAGCACGCGCACAACCCGAACACCCGCGCCGCGCTCGCGCACGTCGCGGCCGACGCGCTCGGCTCGATCGGCGCGATCACCGCCGCCGCGCTGGTGCTCGCGTTCGGGCTGCGGCGGGCGGACGTGGTCGTCTCGGCGGGCATCGCGCTCCTGCTCGTGTACGGCGCGGTGAAGCTCGTCCGACAGAGCGGCGCCGTGCTGATGGAAGGCGCGCCGACCTCGCTGGATCTCGAGGAGCTCGAGCGGACCATCGAGGCGACGCCGGGCGTCACCGCCTGGCACGATCTGCACGCGTGGACCATCAGCGACGGGTTCGACGCGGTCTCGGTGCACGTCGTCCTCGGCGAGGGGTTCCACGGCACCGACGTCGCGCACGACCTGGCGCGTCGGATCGGCGAGCTGCACGGCGTCGGCCACGTCACGGTTCAGCCCGAGCGCGGGCCCCCGCGGCTCATCGCGGCGGAATCGCTGAAAAAGAAGGGGGATCGCGAGACCCGGCCCCCGCGCCACACCGACAGGGGGTAGCCGTTCCGTCGAACGAATCCGCGTCGGCGACGCGCGTTCGAGCACGCCGTACCCGCGCGCCTGGCGCTACACTGCGCGGCCATGTCCCGCGTCCACAACTTCAACGCCGGCCCCGCTTCCCTCCCCCTCGCCGCCCTCGAGCTCGCGCGCGACGAGCTCGTCGACTTCGAGGGGACGGGCATGTCGATCCTCGAGCACTCGCACCGCGGCAAGGACTTCGACCGCGTGCACAACGAGGCGCTCGGCCTCGTGCGCGAGCTGATGGGCGTGCCGAGCGAGTACCACGTGCTCTTCCTCCAGGGCGGGGCGAGCCAGCAGTTCGCCACCATCCCGATGAACCTGCTCCACCCGGGCAAGAGCGCCGACTACGTGCTCACCGGCGGCTGGAGCGAGAAGGCGCTCGCCGAGGCGCAGCTCGTCGGCAAGGCGCGCGTCGCCGCGACCACCGGCGTCGAGGAGAACGGCACCACCGTCTACCGGCGCATCCCGAAGCCGAGCGAGCTCGATCTCGATCCCGAAGCCGCGTACGTGCACATGACGTCGAACAACACGCTGTTCGGCACGCAGTGGCACGCGTTCCCGGAGACCAAGGCGCCGCTCGTCTGCGACATGTCGAGCGACATCATGTGGAAGCCGGTCGACGTCTCGAAGTTCGGCCTGATCTACGCGGGCGCGCAGAAGAACATCGGCCCGTCGGGGCTCGTCCTCGTGATCGCGCGCCCCGATCTGGTCGCCGGCGGCCGCAAGGACATCCCGAAGATCTTCCGCTACTCGACGCACGCGAAGGAGAACTCGCTCTACAACACGCCGCCGACGTTCTCGATCTACCTCGTGCGCAACGTGCTGCGCGTGCTCAAGGCGCAGGGCGGCCTCGGCGCCGTCGAGGCGAAGAACCGCGCGAAGGGCGAGCTGCTCTACGGCGCGATCGACGAGAACCCCGAGTTCTTCCGCGCGCCGGTCGAGAAGGACAGCCGCTCGTACATGAACGTCGTCTTCCGCCTGCCGTCGGTGGAGCTCGAGGACAAGTTCGTGAGCGAGGCGAAGAAGGCCGGGCTGGTCGGCCTCAAGGGGCACCGCATCACGGGCGGCATCCGCGCCTCGATCTACAACGCGGTCGGCCTCGAGTCGGTGCAGGCGCTCGTCGCCTTCATGCGCGAGTTCGCCCGGGCGGCGTGAGGCGCGCGAGGGCGCGCGACACCTCGCCCCCTGGCCCCCTCTCCGCTTGCGGAGAGGGGGAAGAGAGAACCGCGGACTCGACGGCGGGGGTGAGGTCTCACTCCGTCGGCTCGACCACGTCGATGACGTCGCCCGCGAGGATCTTCACGTCCTCCGCGTCGCCCGCCTCGATGTCGTCGACGTCGAAGACGCGACGCACCCACGACGCGCCCTCGCGGCGCGAGACGATGACCTTGTGGTACGCCGTCGCCCCGATGCCGCCGGCGTCGCGCAGGACGAGCGTGAGCGTCGCCTCGCCGATCACGCGGTAGCGCCCGGGCTGGCCGACCTGGCCGAGCACCCAGACGTACGGCGTGTCGTCGGGCGGCGGGGCGCGCCATGCGAGCGAGTCGCGCACCGGACGGAAGCGCGGGCCGTAGCTCGTGCACGCCGGCAGGGCCGTCGTCGCCAGCGACGCGACGAGGAGCGCTGGGGTCAGAAGGCTTCGCACGCGATCAATGTAGCGCGCTCCCGCAGGAGGGCGAGCGGCAGGCGGGCCGTGCTAACAGGTTGCTGAGATTGGCCGCTCTTCGCCAATCTACCGCCTCACGACCTCGCAATCGCTCGAGCTCTTCGCGCAACCTGCCGACGGTCACAGTCTTCGCAGGCTGCTTTTCAGCAGCCTGCCAATGGGCAAAATATGCCGGTCCCCCACCCCTCGCCCATCAGCGGCGCAAGCTTTTCGGCCGCGGAGCTCTCGGAGGACGGCGACGCCGCCATCCTGCTCGACCAGCGTCGCCTCCCGGAGGAGGAGCCGTACGTCCGCCTGCTCGACGCGCGCGCGGTCGCGGTCGCGATCACGGACATGGTCGTGCGCGGCGCGCCGGCGATCGGCGTCGCGGCGGCCTACGGCATGGCCGTCGAGGCGCACGTCCATCGCAACGACGACGAGGGGGCCTTCCTCGCCGCGATGCGCGAGGCCGGCGCGATCATGGCGGCGGCGCGCCCGACCGCGGTCAACCTCGCGTGGGCGGTCGGCGAGATGCTCGCGGATCTCGGCGCGATCTCGGCCAGGCCCAAGGCGGAGCGCGCCGCGACGCTGGCCGAGCGAGCGCGCGCCATCCACCGCGCCGACGTCGCCGCCTGCCGCGCGATGGGCGCCCGCGGCGCCGCCCACATCCCCGACGGCGCGACCGTGCTCACGCACTGCAACGCCGGCGCGCTCGCCACCGGCGGCTACGGCACCGCGCTCGGCGTGATCCGCGCCGCGAAGGAGGCCGGCAAGCGCATCCGCGTGCTCGCCGACGAGACGCGCCCGTACCTGCAGGGCGCGCGGCTCACCTGCTGGGAGCTCTCGCGCGACGGCATCGACGTCGAGCTGATCACCGACGGCATGCCGGGGCACTTCTTCGCGCGCGGCGCCATCGACGTGGTCGTGGTCGGCGCCGATCGCATCGCGAAGAACGGCGACGTCGCGAACAAGATCGGCACCTACGGCGTGGCGTGCCTGGCGCGCCTGCACGACCGCCCGTTCCTGGTCGCGGCGCCGAGCTCCACGCTCGATCCGGCCTGCCCGAACGGCGCGGCCATCCACATCGAGGAGCGCGCGAGCGACGAGGTCGTCCGCATCTTCGGCCGCTCGATCGCCCCCGCGAACGTGCGCGCGCGCCACCCCGGCTTCGACGTGACGCCGGCGCGGCTGGTCACGCGGCTCGTGACCGAGCGGGGCGACGTGCCGGGCGAGCGCGCGAGCGAGCTGATGGCGTGAAGCGACGGCGCGCAGTCCACGAGGACCCGCCGCGCGGCTAGAAGTCGGCGCGGAACGTGATGCCGCCCGGGCCGAGCGCGACACCGACACCGACGCCGACCGTGCCCGTCGTCGGCGGGGGCGCAGTCGCGTACAGCACGATCCCGCCGAGCAGCGCCGTGCCGCCGACCGCGAGCGAGATCGTGCTCAGGTTCGCGTAGCTCTTGGCGCTCGACGACAGCCGCGCCCCGTTCTCGTCGTAGCAGACGCTGCGCGCGGGGCAGGCGTCCTTCGCGTCGCTCCAGAGGCCGCGCGCGTGCCAGCCGAAGTAGCTCCCGAGGCCGAGCGCGACGAGGCCGACCCCTCCGACCACGAGCCCCGCGGTGCGGCGCGGCGCCCCACGGTCGACGAGCTCCACGCGCGGCGGCGGGAGCGCTGGGAGCTCGAGGCGGACCTCTCGCGTGGAGCCGGCCTCGAAGCCCTCGTGCACCACGCGGCTGCGGCCGTCGGGCGCGGTGATCACGATCTCGTGGGCGCCGGCGTCGAGCTCGAGCGCGAACGTCGGGCTCGGCACGCGCTCGCCGGCCCCCGGGCCGCGCGTCCCGGCGAGCATGCGCGCGCCGTCGTCGACGGGCTCGAGCGGCCGCCCGTCGACGCTGATGGACGCGTCCGACGGCGTCATCGTCACCCGCGGCGTGGCGATCTGGGCGCTCATCTCCGTGAGGTAGCGCGCGGTGGCGGCGCGCAGCTCGGGCGTCAGCTCGGTCCCCGAGGTCACGGCGTCGCGCGCGAGCGCCTGGTTGAAGTACTTCTTCGCGCGCGTCGGGTGCCCCAGCGCGCGCTCGCAGAAGCCGAGGTTGTAGAGCGTGGTCGCGTGCGGGCGCATCCCGGCGGAGCGCTCGAACTGCGCGAGCGCGTCGCTCCAGCGCCCCTCGCTGGCGAGCGATGCGCCTTGCTCGAACGCGGCGCGCGCGCCCGCGACGTCCTGGGCCGACGCGAGCGGCGCGACCGCCACGATCGCCGCGACCGTCACGGCCGACGCGAGCGGCGCGAGCGAGGACGCGAGGAGCAGCCTGGCGAGGAGCGGCCGAGCGCGACGCATCAGTGCACCGCGAGCGGGAAGGTGTTCACGTCGGTGACCTTCCCCGCCGCGGCCTCGACCACGAGCTGGGCGATCACGTTGCCGCCGAGGGTCACGGTGACGGTGTGCTTGCCCGGCTTGACGTTGAAGATGCCGAACGCGCCCGACGAGTTGGTGCCGCTCTGATCGGGCGCTGGGAGCCCCGAGTCGAGGTAGAGGACGGGCGAGCTCGGGTCGTCGATCGAGACGACCGCGCCGGCCGGGTGCCACCAGAGGCAGTCGTGGACGGTGCCGAAGAACTGTCCGAGGTTGATCGGATCGGCGTCGACGCCAGCCCAGCGCCCGGCGGAGTAGATGGTCCCGTCGCCCAAGAGGTTGGTCCCGAGCAGCGACTCGTCGACGTGCACCTTGCGGCCCGTGAAGACCATCGTCGTGCGCAGGCCGAGGCCGGGCGGCGGCTGCACCTCGATGCAGTCGGAGTAGTCGTACGGCCCCATCGGCACCGTCAGCGTCGCGTTGCCGTTGCCGTCGGTGATGCTGATGCCACCCGCGTTCTTGACCGGCTCGCACGGCGAGCAGCTGCCGAGCGAGCACGCCGTCGCGGTGGCGCCGACGACCGGGCGGAAGTCCACGTCGGAGACCTGCAGCGTGAGCTTCTGCTGCGCGACGTACGACTTGCCGTACGCGAACGTGCCCGTGCACGCGACCTCACCGGTGGCGAGCGGGCAGGTCTTGCCGCTGGTCGAGCAGGGCGCCTGGCGCGCGCACTTGAGCAGCTCGTTCCACTCGCCTGCGCCCGGGACGAGCGCGTCGCACGCGACGAAGGCGTCGGGGTTCGGGTTGGGGGTGAGGCACGTCACGTGGCGCTCGCAGCCGCCGGGCTGCTGGGTCGTGTCGCCGACCCCCGACTGGACGCAGGCGGCGACCTGGGACGCGCATGCGCCGTCGGCGCACCCGCAGCTCGCGTCGAGCGCCGTCAGGAGCCCGCCGGGGCCGTAACACTCCTTCATGCACGACCTGCGGCGGCACCGATCGAAGCCGATGTAGGCGAGGTTCGTGCCCCAACCCGGGCTCGTGTCCTCGCAGCCCTTTCGGCAGAGCGGATCGTTCAGCGGACACGCGGACACGCACTGCCACGTCGACGTGCAGAGAGGGTCGTTCTCGCAGGCGCTCCGCTCGTCCTTGCACTTCTCCTCGCAGCTCGCGCAAGGGTTCGGCGGCGACGTGTCGGCGTCCGATGCGTCCGATGCGTCGGACGCGTCCGAAATCAGGACGGTGGCGTGCGGGAGCTGCTCGATCCCGAGCACGCGGTCGCAGCCGAGCGCCGAGAGGGAGAGGCAAGCCAGCGCCGCGCCGATCCTCATCGGCGACGATGCTATCGCAGCTCGTCCCGAACTGGGTCAGAACGGCGGCTTGGTCACGAGCCCGCCGGTCGTGGACGGCGCCGGCCCGAGCGTCGCAGCGGGCGTCGTCGGGGCACCCGCGCTCGACGGTACCGGCACGGTCGCGCTCGGCGGCGGCGCGGCGGTCCGCACGCCCGTCGGCGCCGGCCTGGGCTGCGAAGGCGAGTTGCTCGGCGCGCTCGGCGCGATGGACCGCGCGGACGCGCTCGGCGCCGGAGGGTCGACGCGCGCGGAGAGCGCGAACGACGGCGACGCTGCGCCCGCCGTGGTCGAGGACGACGCTGGCACCGGCGCGGTCCGTGCGTTCGAGACGCTCGCCGAGCTCGCGAGCGACGACGACGAGCCCGCGCCAGGGTCGGCGGTCGTCGCGTTCCGCGAGAGCACCGAGCGGAAGCCGAAGGCGAGGCCGAGGAGCACCACGACGCCGAGCGCCGCGGCGATGGCGATGGGCCGGTTCGAGCGCGAGAGGTTGCGCGACGAGGTGACGTGCGAGGTCGCGGTGTCGAGCCGCGGCGGCATCCCCTGGAGGAGCGTCGCGCCGGATGGGTCGACCGAGCGCGCCTCGGGCTCGAAGAGCGGCGGGGTCGGCCGGGGGGAGCTGATCGGCTGCGGATCGCTCTGCGCGCGCATCCGCGGCGGGCCGAACGACGGCTTGCGGGTCGCCGCGTAGCCCGCGAACACCTCGACCGCGTCGTGCAGATCGGCGAGCCGGTTCTCCGGCTCGCGCACGAGCATGTGATCGACGAGCGCGATCACGTCCGCGGGCAGATCGGGGCGGAGCACGGCGATCGAACGGACCGGCTCCGAGAGGAGCTTCTTGGCGATCTGCCCGTAGTTGTCCCCCTCGATCGGGTGCACGCCGGTCAGCAGCTCGTGGAGGATGACGCCGATCGCCCAGACGTCGATCCGGTAGTCGAGCTCGCGCTCACCGAAGAGCTGCTCGGGGGCCATGTACGCGGGCGTCCCCACCACCGTGCCGCTCTGGGTGACCGTCGCGCCGTCGAGGCCGTCGTCGATCAGCTTCGCGATGCCGAAGTCGAGCACCCGCGCGATCTCGCCGCTGCCGGAGACGCGCGCGAGGAACACGTTCTCGGGCTTGAGATCGCGATGGATGAGCCCGGCCTCGTGCGCCGCGCCGACCGCGCCGAGGATCTGGATGGCGATGCGCGCCGCCTCGTCGAGATCGAGGCACCCGCGCGCGGCGAGGCGCCGGTGGAGGGTCTCGCCGTGGAGCAGGTCCATCACGAGGACGGGCATGTCCTCGTGCTCGATGACGTCTCGAATCTGGACGATGTTCGGGTGGTCGACGAGGGCCGCCGCCCGCGCCTCGCGCAGGAATCGCTTGCGCGCCTCGGCCCGCGGCATATTCGCGGCTTTGAGGAACTTCAGCGCGACGCGGCCGCCGGTGATCTCGTGGGTGGCCGACCAGACCTCCCCCATGCCGCCCTCGCCGAGGAGCCGCTCGAGCCGATAACGCTCTGCGACGACGGTCCCCGTCTCAAGGTTGGTCACGCGATCTCCATCGAATCTCGTGGGCGAGCCTACCACGCGACCCACCGTGTCGTGGCGCACGGAGTCCGGGACGTTCGCGAGCAAGGATAGATCCTCGGCCGCGCCCGACCGTAGAAGAAGGCATGGCCGATCCGCGCAAGAAGCACCCGGCGCACGGTGTGCTCTCCCCTCCCACGTCGCGCCCCGACCGGCCCCTCGTCGCTGCTGCCCGCGCGACCTCGCTCCTGACGGCCACGACGATGGCCGCCGCGCTGGCCGCCGCGCTCGGCGGAGGCGCGAGCACCCTCGGCTGCGGCGCCAACGAGCGCGACGCGGTCGGCCCCGACCGCACCTCGAGGGCGCAGCCGACCGCGCACAGCGCCGCGAGCGCCGCGGCGAGCGGGACCGCGACCG
>CAIXWQ010000427.1 GCA_903923175.1 uncultured delta proteobacterium
CAGCAAGGACGACCTGCGCTCCAACCTCGCGCGGCTCCTCGAGGAGGACGAGCTCGACGTCGCGCGCGCGAGCGGCGGCGCGCGGGCGGGCGCGGCGCCCGCAGCGGGCGGAAGCGCCGCGGAGGCGAAGGCGAAGGCGTTCCACGAGAAGTGGGTCGTCGGCTACGGCCACGCCTCGGTGGCCGAGCACGCGTGCGTGCACCTCGCCGTCGAGCGCATCTCGATCCTGTGCGCCAAGGCCATCGAGGATCTGCGCCTCGCCTCGTACACCGAGAAGTCGACGCGCTACGTGCAGTTCAAGACCGACAGCTTCGTCACGCCCGCCGAGCTGACGGGCGATCTGCGCGCGCTTCACGAGAAGACCTCGCGCGAGCTGTTCGAGACCTATCTCGGGCTCTTCCCGAAGACCGAGGCCGCGCTCAGGGCGCGCATCGCGCGCGGCGAGACCCAGAGCGAGCGCGGCTACAACACCGCCATCCACGCGCAGGCGTGCGATCTGCTGCGCGGCCTGCTCCCCGCGGGGACGCGCACCAACCTCGGGCTCACGGCCAACGCGCGCTCGCTCGCGATCCTGCTCTGCAAGATGCTCGCGTCGCCGCTCGCCGAGGTCCGCGACGTCGCGACCGCGATGCACGACGCGTCGAAGTCGGTCTCGCCGACGCTCGTGAAGTACGTGAGCCGGGACGTGCACCGCGCCTCGGTGCGCGACGAGCTCGCCAAGAAGCTCCGCGACGTCGTCACGGCCGCCCCCGCGCCGCGCCCCGATCGCAACCACGCGCGCTTCGTCACGGGCGACTCGCCCCTGAACGCGCTCCGCCAGGTCGCCGTGGCGCTCGCCTACGAGCACGCCTCGGGGGTCGACGCGGCCGGCCTCTCGCAGGCGATGGCCGGCGCCGACGAGCCCACGCTGGCGTCGCTGATCGGCGAGGCGCTCTCCACGCGCGGGCGCTTCGATCAGGCGCCGCGCGCGTTCGAGGCCGCCAAGCTCACCGCGGAGCTCGTGCTCGACTACGGCGCGTTCCGCGATCTGCAGCGCCACCGCATGCTCACCCAGCAGGTGTTGCGGCTCGGCGCCGATCTCGGCGCGGAGGTCCCCGCCGAGCTCGAGGCGCTCGGCGTCGCGAGCGAGGTGAAGCGCGCGCTCGACCGCGCCGAGTCGGCGTGGCGCACCATCGCGAAGGTGTCGCCCGACGCCGCGCAGTACGTCGTGCCGCTCGCCTTCCGCGTCCGCACCCTCTGGACGCTCGATCTGCGCGAGCTCGTGCACGTCATCGAGCTGCGCAGCGCGCGGCAAGGCCACCAGAGCTACCGCCGCATGGCCCACGATCTGATGGCGATCGCCGAGGAGCGCTACCCGTGGCTCGCCGCGCACGTGCGCGTGGACCGCACGCCGGTGCACGCGCTCGCGCGCAACGAGAAGTAGAGGGGCGCGGCGCCTCGATGATCCTCCTTCGGCTGCACCTCGGCTCCCGCATCGTCACCTACGCGCCGACGACCCCCGCCGTGGCGGCCGAGCGCTACGTGCGGTTCGACGGGGGGCACCGCGGGATCGGCCGCGTCGACGTCGCCGACCCCGACATCGAGCCGGTCGCCGTGTTCGAGAGGGGGGCCGAGATCTACGTCGAGAGCGCCGAGGCGACCGACGTGCTCGACGCCTCCGACCGCGAGAGCGCGCGCCTCACGCGCATCTGGTGGCGCGCGACCGTCCTCGGCGGCGCGGTGCGCGGCGGCACGGCGTAGGGCGCGCGCGACCCGGAAGGCTCACGTGCGCCGCTCGGTCCCCGCGCCTCCGTCCTGCGCCGCCGGCGGCAGCGGAAGCGTGAAGGTGATGGTGCTCCCCTGGCCGATCGCGCTCTCGGCCCAAATCCGCCCGCCGTGGCCCTGGACGATGCACTTGGAGATGTAGAGGCCGAGCCCCATGCCTCGCGCGTCGCCCTGTTGCACCTGGATGAAACGGTCGAAGATCACGTGGAGCTTGTCGGTGGGGATCCCCGTGCCGGTGTCGCGCACGGAGAAGCGGATCTCCTCGTCGAGCCGCCGGACGCGGACGACGACCTCGCCGTGGGCGGGCGTGAACTTGATCGCGTTGCTCAGCAGGTTGACGAGCACCTGGAGGATCCGCGCGGCGTCGAACGAGGCGGGCGCCGAGGAGGGCTCGCCGTCCGCGACGAGCGAGAGGTCCTTCGCGGCCGCCTGCGCGTGGAAGGTGTCGACGGCCTCCGTGACGACCTGGTTCGGATCCTCGAGCTCGCGCGTCACCGCGAGCGTGCCGGCCTCGATGCTCGCGACGTCGACGAGATCGCCGATGAGCCGGTTCATGCGCGCCGCCGAGCGCTCGATCCGGCGCGCGTGACCGAGCACCTGCGCGTCGTGGCCCCCCTGCGACGCCTGCTGCGCGATGAGCCCGGCGAAGCCGACCACCGCCCCCAGCATGTTCCGCAGGTCGTGGCTCACCACGGCGAGGAACTCGTCGCGTGTCGACAGGGCCTCGTCGGCTCGCACGCGCTCGCTCGAGAGATCCTTGTCGGTCTCGGCGCGCTCGACCGAGAGCAGGGCGACGTGCTCGGCGCGCTCCTCGCGGAGCGTCTCGTCGGCGTGCGCGCGCTCGACCTGGAGGAGCTCGTCCTCGCGCTCCCGCCGTTGCACGACGTCGCGGCGCGGCCCGCTCGGACCGCGGGCCGAAGGGGCCCGATCCGACCTCGCGCGCGCGGCCGCGAGCACCGCGTCGGCGCGCGCCCGAGCCTTGCCGATCACGGCGTCCGCGGTCTCGTCGATCTCCCGCAGCACGTCGCCGAGCTGGTCCGCCTTCTCGCGCTCGAAGCGCAGGCTCTCGTCCGTCTGCTGTCGCTCTGCCTTGCGTTCGTCTTCCACAGGGGGCACCCGCGTTTGATGAAGCGCAGGCGCTGTCGCGTCGCTCGACCGTCGAGGCGTGCAGCCGTGCGCCGCGCTCCGGTGCGCGCAGGCGCCCTCGAAGCAAGACTGGGCCCGCCTCCGGGAGCTCGCATTTCGGCTCGGGCAGTGGCTCGTCGAGGCAAAGTGCCGCGGTGGTGCCCGCGGCGATCTCGCGCGTCGCGCGGGCTCGGCAGCCGAGCGAGGGCAGCGACGGCCTCGCGCCCCCGTCGATTGTCCGATTACCGGCCCGTGAGGAACCGGACGACCGACGCGGTGGTCCGCGCCCGATCCTCGATGAGCAGGGCGTGGCCGCCGCCCGGGGCGATCTCGATCGCGCCGTCGCGCACGCGCTCGATGATCGCGCGGCTCAGCGGAGGCGTGGCGCCCGCATCGAGCTCGCCTACCCGCGCGAGCACGGGCACGTCGAGCTCGTGCAGACGTGGCCGAAGGTCGTCGATCGTCGAGGCGTCTACCTCGTCGGCCAGGACCTCCGGCGACACGAGATCGATCCAGCCCGCGATCTCGGCGGCCACGGCGGGGTTCGCCGCCGCGTAGGCGGGGGGCAGCACCATCTGGACGAACAGCGGATGCAGATCCATGGCGCGCGCGCGAACCGCGCCGGCCAGCTGCCGGCGCTCGACGAGCGCGGGCTCGTCGAAGCCGGCGAAGCCGCTCAGCAGGTACAGGCGCGTGACCTTCAGCGAACCGGCCAGCGCCAGCGCGAGCGCTCGGTACGCGCCGTACGAGTAGCCGAGGACCGCTGCCTCGTGCACCCCGCGCGAGGCGAGCTCCTCGGCGAAGAGCCGCGCGGTCTCCCACACGCCGTACCCGCCCGGGTGCGGCGCGCTGCCGGCGTAGCCAGGGAGCACGGGGCAGAGCACGCGGTGCGTCGGGGCGAGCGCCTCGATGACCGGCGCGAAGTACGAAACCGGGCTCGGCGCGCCGTGCAGCAGCACGATCGCCGGTCCGGAGCCTGTCTCATGGATGTCCATCGGCCGTTACCTCCCGAGTTCCTGCGTGAGCTCCGACGCGATCGAGCGCGCGGCCGCGACCGGCTCGAGCGTGATGACCCTGCGCGCGAGATCGACGCGCTGATCGACCTCGTGCAACGCCGCGTGCTCGACGTACGTCCTCGTCGCGCCTGCGAGCGTGCCCTTGGCGAGCGCGAGCCGCGCGACCGCGCTGCGGCACATGAACGGCGCCGAGCACGGGTTCACCAGGTTGCCGAGCGAGTAGTAGATCGGGACGACCCGATCCGGATCGCGCCGCGTCCGGTAGCTCTCCATCGGCTGCACGACGTGCGAGTGGTGCCCGAGGATGGCGTCCACGCCGCGCTCCGCGAGGCGATGCGCGACCTCGACCTGGTCGGGCCTGGGGTACGACTCGAACTCGTGGCCCCAGTGCAGCTGCGCGACCACGAAGTCGACCCCCGCCGCGGCGCAGGCCGCGAGCTGTCGATCGAGCAGCCCGAGATCGAGCGCGTCGGGTCGGCCGTTCAGCGCCATGCGATTGACGATGCCGGGGCGATCCGGCGGCGGCGGTCGCGCGTTGACCCCGAACGTGTAGCCGACCACGCCGAGGACGATCCCGTTGCGACGGAGGATGGTCGGCTCGGACGCGTCGGCGTCGCGCGCGTTGACGCCGTGGAACGGGAGCCCCTCCTCGCGCAGGACGCGAATGGTGGAGTCGACCCCGTCGCCGCCGTGATCGAGGCTGTGGTTGTTCGCCGCCGTCACGAAGTCGAAGCCCCGGCGATCGCCGCCACGCACGACCGAGAAGGTCTCGCGGTCGAAGGCGAGGGGAGGACCTTCGCTGGTGTCGAACCTGCGCGCTCCGGCAGGGCCGGGCAAGATCGCCCCCTCGAGGTTCGCCATCGCCACGTCGGCGCCGAAGACGAGATCGTCGATCGAGGCGTAGAGCGACTCCCGCGAGCGTGAGACGTACGCGTGCGTCCAGAGGTCGCCGACGGCCGAGACGGTCGCCGCGCCGTCGCGGACGAAGCCGTCGGGCAGGCGCCACGCGTGCCGCGCGGTGGCGGCGAAGAACGGCTCCAGGCCCGAGCCGCGGCGCGCGCGGACGACCGGATACTGGGTCTTGTAGAGCCAATAGAGCTTGTCGAGCACGGTCATGTGCTCGAGATCGGCCTCGGCGCGGATCGGGTACGTCCACAGGCCGCTGGCGCGGATCGCCGCGATCGAGCCGTCGTAGAGCAGGCGCTCGGCCAGCTTCAGGTCGAACATGTCGCGCCCGGTGCGCGGGAGCTCGCGCGCGCGTGGGCTCGGCTTGCGCGCGGCCATCAGCCCGCCCGCCCGCTCGCGGGCGAGCCCCCCTCGCCCGACTCGGCGTACCCCCAGAGCCGGCTCGCCGCAGCCGAGCGCGAGTCGACGTCGAGCTTGAGCAGCACGGCGGTGACGTGGACCTCCAC
>CAIXWQ010000428.1 GCA_903923175.1 uncultured delta proteobacterium
AGCTGGTCGACGCGACGGGGAGCCCGCAGCTGCGCTACGGCCAGCTGTCGGCGCGCGACGCGACCGGCCGGGCGCTCGCTGCGCGGATGCACCTCGAGGGGACCAAGGTCGCGATCGAGGTCGACGCGGCCGGCGCGCAGTACCCGGTCTCGATCGATCCGCTGGTGTGGGCGATGCGCCAGGCGATCTTCAACGCCGTCGATGCGACCAACGGCGACTCGTTCGGCTGGGTCGCGGCGCTGAACGCGGACACGGCGCTCATCGGCGGCGTGACCACCGGCGCAGGCTCCGCATACGTGTTCAAGCGCACCGGCACGACCTGGGCGCAGCAACAGAAGCTGACCCCCGCGACCCCTTCCGGCACCGAGCAGATGGGGAGCAGCGTCAGCATCTCGGGCGACACCGCCGCGGTCGGCGGCCCCGCCTCGCAGGGCGCCGTGTTCGTGTTCGCGCGCAACCCGGCGACCGGAGTCTGGACGCAGCAGCAGAAGCTGACCGCCTCCGACGCGACCGCCACCGACAACTTCGGCACCTCGATCGCGCTCGAGGGCGACACGCTGCTCATCGGCGCGCCGAGCAAGGACGGCGTCGTGGCAGGTGCCGGCGCGGCGTACGTCTTCACGCGCACGGGCACGACCTGGACCCAGCGCACGAAGATCCTCGCGGCCGGGGCGACGGCCAACGAGCACTTCGGCCAGACGGTGACGATCAACGCCGGCACCGCGGCGATCTGCGCGCCCCTGAGGCCCAACGGCGCGACCACGCTCGCCGGCATCGTGATCGTGTACACGGGGAGCGGCGCGAGCTGGACGCAGCAGCAGCAGATCCCGAGCCCCGCGCCGGTCGGCGGCGAGTCGTTCGGGTCGCGGCTCTCGGTCAGCGGCAACACGCTCCTCGCGGGCGGCGGCACCACCGACGTCCGGTTCTTCCAGCGGAGCGGCGTGACGTGGTCGCTCGACTTCACGAAGTCGCTGAACTTCGCGCCGGGCGGGGTCTCCATCGACGGCGACAACGCCGTGTTGAGCTCCACCGCGAGCTGCTTGAGCTGCTCGGGGAGCGCCGTCGCGATGCAACGCACCGCCGGCGTCTGGGCCGAGGCGACCACCGTCACGAACGGCACCGGCGTCGGCGATCGATTCGGCCAGAGCGCTGCGATCAGCGGCACGACCTTCCTCGTCGGCGCGATCGCCAAGCGCGTCGCCAACGGCGCCACCAATGCCGGCGCCGTGTACGTGTTCACGCAGGGCAAGACGCAGGGCGAGCCTTGCGCCGTGTCGACCGACTGCTTGAGCCAGTACTGCGTCGACGGCGTCTGCTGCGACGGCCCCTGCGGGACGACCTGCCAGGCGTGCAGCGCCCTGAAGAAGGGGAGCGGCAGCGACGGGGCCTGCGCGGCCATCAAGGACGGCACCGATCCCGACGCCGAGTGCCCCGGCTCGACGTGCAGCGCGGGGATCACCGAGATCGGCCACGTCTGCAACGGCGCCGGCGCCTGCCGCTCCACGACGACGTCGGCGTGCACGCCATACGTGTGCAACGCGGGCGCCACGGGCTGTCTCGCCAGCTGCGCGAACGACGCGGGCTGCGTGGCGGGCGACTGGTGCAAGGCGAGCACCTGTGTTCCGAAGGGGGCGACCGGCGCCAGCTGCGTCGGCGGCAACGAGTGCACCTCGACGTTCTGCGTCGACGGCGTCTGCTGCGGAGACGCGTGTCCGGGCAAGTGCCAGGCGTGCTCGGCGGCGAAGAAGGGCCAGGGGACCGACGGCACCTGCGGCAACGTCGCGAGCGGCAACGATCCCGACGGCGAGTGCCCGGGCGTGAGCTGCACGGCGGGAACGTTCGGCGACAACGTCTGCGACGGCACCGGCGGCTGCTACGTGAAATCGACCTCGTGCGCGCCGTTCACGTGCGACGCCCTCGGGCAGTACTGCTCGAAGACGTGCACGATGGACGCGGACTGCGGCGCGGGCGCGTACTGCACCACGGCGCACGTCTGCTCGCCGAAGAAGGGGCAGGCCGCGTCCTGCGTCGCCACGAACGAGTGCCTCTCCGGCGCGTGCGTCGACGGCGTGTGCTGCAGCGCCGCGTGCAACGGCACCTGCCAGGCGTGCACCGCCGCGAAGAAGGGGAGCGGCGTCGACGGCGTGTGCGGGACGATCGCCAGCGGCGCCGACCCGGACAAGGAGTGCCCCGGCGTCACCTGCGCCGGCGCGACGCGCGAGCTCACCCACGCGTGCAACGGCGCCGGCGCCTGCGTCGCGACCACGACCGCCGCGTGCGCGCCGTACACGTGCGCGACGAGCACCACCTGCGGCACCTCGTGCACGAGCGACGCGAATTGCGACGCGGCCGACTGGTGCAGCGCCAACAAGTGCATCGCGAAGAAGGACGACGGCGCGTCGTGCGTCGCCGGCAACGAGTGCAAGCACAACAGCTGCGTCGACGGCGTCTGCTGCGACTCGCCGTGCGCCGGCAAGTGCCAGGCGTGCATCGCCGCGAAGAAGGGCGGCGGCGTCGACGGCACCTGCGGCAACATCGGCAACGGGCTCGATCCCGACGAGGACTGCCCGGGCTCGAGCTGCACGGCCGGCACGTTCGGCGACAACGTCTGCGACGGCAACGGCGGCTGCTACGTGAAGTCGACCTCGTGCGCGCCGTTCACCTGCGACGCGAGCGGGAAGTTCTGCCTGAAGACGTGCGCGGTCGACCTCGACTGCGGCGCGGGGAGCTACTGCACCGCCGCGAAGCAGTGCACGCCGCAGAAGGCGGGCGGCGCCTCGTGCGGCGCGACCCACGAGTGCCTCTCGGGCAATTGCGTCGACGGCGTGTGCTGCAACTCGGCCTGCGCCGGCGCGTGCGTGGCCTGCTCGGCCGCGAAGAAGGGGGCGGGCGCCGACGGCGTGTGCAGCACGGTCGTCGACGGCCTCGATCCCGACCTCGACTGCCCGGGCGTCACCTGCGCGGGGGTGAGCCGCGAGCTCGGCCACGTGTGCGACGGCAAGGGCGGGTGCCGCGCGACGACGACCGCGAGCTGCGGCGCGTACGCGTGCGACGCCGCCGGCCTCGCGTGCCGCACGACCTGCGGCGCGGACGCCGACTGCGCGGCCACGAGCTGGTGCAGCGGCGGCAGCTGCGCGGCGAAGAAGGACACGGGCACGGCCTGCGGCGGCGCGAGCGAGTGCAAGTCTGCCAACTGCGTCGACGGCGTGTGCTGCGACACGGCGTGCACCGGGAAGTGCCAGGCGTGCATCGCGGCGAAGAAGGGGAGCGGCGGCGACGGCGTGTGCGGCGCGATCGCGGCCGACACCGATCCCGACGGCGACTGCCCCGGATCGAGCTGCGCGTCGGCGACGTTCAACGACAACGTCTGCGACGGCGCGAACGGGTGCCGAACGAAGTCCTCGTCGTGCGCGCCGTTCAACTGCGACGCGAGCGGCACGATCTGCCTGAAGACGTGCGCGACCGACGGCGACTGCGGCAGCGACGGCTACTGCGACGCGAGCAAGCTCTGCCAGCCGCGCAAGGCGAAGGGCTCGACCTGCGCCGCGGATCCGGAGTGCAAGGCGGGCGCGTTCTGCGTCGACGGCGTGTGCTGCGAGTCGAAGTGCGACGGGCAGTGCCAGGCGTGCGACGCCGTCGGGAGCCTCGGCAGCTGCGTCGCCGTCGCGGGCAAGCCGCACGGGTCGAGGACGGCGTGCGCGGGCGACGGGACGCTCTGCGCGGGGGCGTGCGACGGCAAGCAGGGGCTCTTGTGCGCGTTCCCCGAGACCACGACGTCGTGCGGCGCGGGGTGCGCCTCGGGCAACGTGCAGGCGTGCGACGGCAAGGGGGCCTGCGGGGCGGCGGCGCCGTGCCCCGGCAACTTCGGCTGCGTGAGCGGGACGAAGTGCGCGACGGTGTGCGCGACCGACACCGACTGCGCCGCGGGCTATGGATGCGACAACCTGACCGGCAAGTGCGTCCCCCCGAAGGCGACGTGCAGCGCCGATCAGCTGTCGTCGCAGCCGCCGGGCGGCGCCGGGCCGAAGTCGTGCGGCATCTACCGCTGCAACCCGTCTTCGGGCGACTGCTTCGACAAGTGCTCGTCGACCGATCAGTGCTCGCCGGGCAACGCGTGCGAGTCGGGCGGGTGCGCACCGGTGGCCGCGCCCACGACGCAGGACTCGGGCGGCTGCGCGGTGTCGTCACCCGGGCTCGCGCGGGGCGGCGCGGCGTTCGCGCTCGCCATCGCGCTCGCGGCGGTGCGGAGGCGGCGGCGCCGCTGACGGCCGGCTCACGGCGTCGGCGTCGAGGGTGCGCACGGCAGTAGCTGTGCAGCGGACCGTGCTTCGACGCACGCCGCGGCGTGGACGTCGGGGAGGCTCCGCTCCCGGCCCCGTGTTCCGGACGAACGCGGGTGCCAGTGAGGTCCGAGCCCGAGCCCGAGCCCGAGCCCGGCCACGGGCACGGGCATGGGCACGGGCAGCTGGTGGCGCCGGCTTCGCCTGTGCCCCCGGGCCCCTTGCACAGGGCCGCCCCGATCACGGGTGGGACTCCAGTCTCGCGGCCGTGGCGTGAGAGATTGACCACCTTCGCGCGTCGTGGCGTGCTCTCGCCATGCGCAGGCCCGGGCAGGTGTGGACGGTCGTGACGACGCTGGCGCTGGGCGCGCCGTTCGCGCTCGGCGCGTGCGATCAGAAGAAGTCGAAGGTCGAGCAGATGGCGGAGGAGATGGTCTCGGCCTCGTCGAAGGCGGCGGCGTCTTCGTCCTCGCCGCCCGATCCGAAGGAGCTCGAGTACCGGCAGAAGAAGGCCGCGTTCGAGACCGCGGTGTCGAACTACGTGGCCGACCTCGCGCACGTGATGGCCGGCGACACGCTCGCGACCCCGGGGATCCTGCGGCAGTACTTCGCGTCCGACGCCGAGGGCGAGAAGAAGTCGCGAGAGGTGCAGGCCTTCAACAAGGACCTCGGCACCAAGGGCTACCACATCGAGGGCGCGGTGAAGATCACCGACACGCGCATGCTCGGCAGCCTCGATCAGGGCGAGATCGTGTTCCAGGAGACGCGCAGCGCGAAGGGGAACAAGACCTGCTTCGTGCACGAACAGTCCTGGAAGGTCGACCGCGACAAGTGGGTCTTCGTGAGCGAGAAGAACGTGCGCATCGAGACGTGCGAGTGACCCGCTCGAGCCCCCCCGCGAGCCCCGCGAGCGCCGCGAGCGCCGCGCGTTCCAACTCGGAGGCGCCCGAAGCCCCCCGGAGCCTGGATCGCCTCACCGTGCTGCGGCGCTCGATCTGGCCCGATCTCCCGGGCCGCATCGTGTACGAGGACGACGCGGTGATCGCCGTCGACAAGCCGGCCGGCGTCCCCTCGCAGGCGAGCCGCGAGGGGGCCGAGGACGACGTCGTGGCGCGGCTGCGGCGCTACCTCGCGGCGCGCGACGGCGTGCCGCTGGAGCAGGCGTACCTCGGCGTGCACCAGCGGCTCGATCGCGCGACCTCGGGGGTGCTGCTCTACGCGAAGCGGCGCGAGGCGAACCGCGGGCTCGCCGAGCAGTTCGAGGCGCGCAAGGTCGCGAAGGCCTACGTGGCCGCGGTGACGGGGTGGCCCGCGTCGAAGAAGAAGGCGACGCTCGAGCACTGGCTCGTGCCTGGCGAGGACGGGCGCATGGAGGTGCTGCCGCCCGGCCGCCGCGATCGCAAGGCGGTGCGCGCGGTGACGCACGTGACGCTGCTGCGCGCCGGCGCGGGCGACGCGGCCGGGCGCGCGCTGCTCTCGCTCGAGCTGGAGACCGGGCGCACCCACCAGGCCCGCGCGCAGCTCGCCGCGGCCGGCGCGCCGATCGCGGGCGATCGCGTGTAC
>CAIXWQ010000429.1 GCA_903923175.1 uncultured delta proteobacterium
CGAGGCGGATGGTGGTGTCAGGCACCGGGCGTCTCCTTCGCTGCGGGCTTGATGCTCTCCCTGACCTGGTCCCTGAGGGCTACCTGCCTGGCCCGGTCGGCGCTGACCGCATCCCTGTGGCCGGCGCTCTCCAGCTCGCCAACCTGCTGCCTGAGTGCGGCCAGTTCGCGTGCAAGCGCGAGCACCGCATCTGGACTCGCGGCGATCGCCTCCAGGTCCTCCGCTCCCGGCTCGGGCTGGCCGCCGTCGCTGAACCCCTTGCGCCGCCGCCCCATCTCGATCACGTCCGCCGGCGCGATGCTCCCCAGGTACCTGTCGGTGACGGCGAGGCTCGCGCGTCGGCATGGCGGGCGGCCCCGGCGCGAGGCAACGGCGCGCGTGCCGACGCGCTCGCTCGAGGCGATCGCGAGCGAGAACGCCGCCGAGGGGTGCGTGCGTGAGACGTGGGGGGCGCTGTTCGCCGCCTTCCAGGCCGAGCGAGCCAGCGACCCCGCCCTGCGGCGCGCGTTCGCGCGCATCGCGGGGGACGAGGCGCGCCACGCTGCGCTGTCGTGGCGCCTGCACCGCTGGGCGCTCGGGCGGCTCGGCGTTGAGGGGCGCGCGCGCGTCGAGGCGGCCCGCGAGGGGGCCATCGCGAAGCTGCGCGCCGAGATCGCGTGCGAGCCGCCGCCTGCGCTCGCCGAGATCGCCGGCGTGCCGCGCGCCCACGAGGCGGCGCGGCTCTTCGACGCCATGATCGCCGCCGTCGGCTGAGAGACGGTGAAACAGTCTCTCCGGTGGGGTGGGGCCCCGGCGGATTCACGGAGGCGGGGCGAGCGGGCCGCCGCGGGGCGCCCGCCGCTCAGCGCACAGGCTCGTAGCCGAGGTTCGGCGCGAGCCAGCGCTCGGCTTCGGCGAGCGGCATCCCTAGGCGCTTCGCGTAGCTCTCGACCTGATCCTTACCCACGCGGCCGACCGCGAAGTAGCGCGCCTCGGGGTGCGCGAAGTAGAGCCCGCTGACCGACGCGGCCGGCGTCATCGCGCACGACTCGGTGAGATCGAGGCCGACCTTGCGCGCCTCGAGCAGGTCGAACAGGCGCACCTTCTCGCTGTGATCGGGGCTCGCCGGGTAGCCGAACGCCGGGCGGATGCCGCGGTACTTCTCCGCGATGAGATCGTCGTGCGTGAGCTTCTCGGCCTTGCCGTAGCCGCACACCCGACGCGCTTCGCGGTGCGTCCACTCGGCGAACGCCTCGGCGAGGCGATCGGCGATCGCCTTCACGAGGATGGCCGAGTAGTCGTCGTGCTGCGCCTTGTACTCGGCGACGAGCGCGTCGACGCCGAGGCCGGTGGTCACCGCGAACGCGCCGACGTAGTCGCAGAGGCCGCTCGATTTCGGGGCCACGAAATCGGCGAGCGAGGCGAACGGGCGCCCCTTCTCCCGCTCGTCCTTCACCTGCTGCTGGCGCAGCATCGGGAAGCGCATGATCTCGCGCCCGAGCGAGGTGTCCGCGTAGAGCACGACGTCTTCGCCGTCGGCCTGCGCGGGCCAGAAGCCGTACGAGCCGCGCGCCTTCAGCAGCTTCTCGCCCACGATTCGCTCGAGGATCTTCTTGCCCGCGCCGAACAAGTCGCGCGCGGCCTCGCCGTACTGCGGGTGCTCGAGGATCTGCGGGAAGCGCCCCGGCAGCTCCCACGCGGTGAAGAAGAACGTCCAGTCGATGAGCGGCACGAGCTGCTCGAGCGGGAGCTCCTCGAGGAAGCGCACGCCGGTGAACTCCGGCGTCGCGATGGTGGCAACCGAGTGCTCGACGCGCGCGCGCTGCTCGAGCGCCACCGAGAACGGCACCAGCGGCCGCTGCTGCTTCTGCGCGAAGAGGCTGCGGTGCTTCGCCTGCTCCTCGCGGTTCTTCACGTCGAGCTCCGCGCGCTGCTTCGGATCGAGGAGCGCCGAGACGACCGACACCGCGCGCGACGCGTCGAGCACGTGCACGGTCTCGTGCGGGTACTCGAGGGCGATCTTCACCGCGGTGTGCTGCTTGCTCGTGGTCGCGCCGCCGATCATCAGCGGCACGGTGAAGCCGCGCCGCTTCATCTCGCGCGCGACGTGCACCATCTCGTCGAGCGACGGCGTGATGAGCCCGGAGAGGCCGATGATGTCGGCCTTCTTCTCGATCGCGGTGTTCAAGATCGTCTCGGCCGACACCATGACGCCGAGGTCGATGACCTCGTAGCTGTTGCAGCCGAGCACGACGCCGACGATGTTCTTGCCGATGTCGTGCACGTCGCCCTTCACGGTGGCGAGGAGCACGCGCCCGTTCACGCGGCCGCCGCCCGCGGCCTTCTCGGCCTCCATGTAGGGCTCGAGATACGCGACGGCGCGCTTCATCGCGCGCGCGCTCTTCACGACCTGCGGCAGGAACATCTTCCCCGCGCCGAACAGATCGCCGACGACCTTCATGCCGTCCATCAGCGGCCCTTCGATCACGTCGAGCGGCTTGCTCGATTTCGCGCGCGCCTCTTCGGTGTCCTGCTCGATGAAGTCGACCACGCCGGCGACGAGCGCGTGCTGCAGGCGCTTCTCGACCGGCCACTTGCGCCACTCGAGGTCGAGCTCCTTCTTCTTCCCTTTGCCCTTCACCTGCTCGGCGAGCGTGACCAGGCGCTCGGTCGCGTCGGCGCGGCGGTTGAAGAGCACGTCCTCGACGTGCTCGAGCAGCTCCTTGGGGATCTCCTCGTAGATCGCGAGCTGCCCCGCGTTCACGATCCCCATGTCGAGGCCGGCCTTCGTCGCGTGGTACAGGAAGGCCGCGTGCATCGCCTCCCGCACGAGGTTGTTGCCGCGGAAGCTGAAGCTCAGGTTGGAGATGCCGCCCGAGATCTTCACGCCGGGGCAGGCCTCCTTGATCCGCCCGGCCGCCTCGAGGAACGACTTCGCGTACTCCACGTGCTCCTCGAGCCCCGTGGCGATCGCCAGCACGTTCGGATCGACGATGATGTCCTCGGGGGCGAACCCGACCTTCTCCGTGAGCAGGCCGTAGGCTCGCTGCGCGATCTGCACGCGGCGGTCGGCGGTGTCGGCCTGCCCCTGCTCGTCGAAGGCCATGACCACGACGCCCGCGCCGTACTGCTGGACCTTTCGGGCCTTGTCGAGGAAGTCGGCCTCGCCCTCCTTGAGCGAGATCGAGTTCACGACCCCCTTGCCCTGCACGCACTTGAGGCCGGCCTCGAGCACCTCCCACTTGGAGGAGTCGATCATGATCGGCACGCGCGAGATCTCGGGCTCGGTGGCGACGAGGTTGAGGAACTTCGTCATCGCGGCGACGCCGTCGATCATCCCCTCGTCCATGTTGACGTCGACGATGTTGGCGCCGCTGCGCACCTGATCGGCCGCGACGGAGAGCGCCGATTGGTAGTCGCCCTTGCGGATCAGCTCGGCGAACTTCGCGCTGCCGGTGATGTTGGTGCGCTCGCCGATCATCTGGAAGTTCGCGTCGGGCCGGATGACCAGCGTCTCGAGCCCGCTGAAGGTCGTGTACTTCGGCTGCCCGTGCGCGAGCTTGCGCGGCGCGTGTCCCTCGACCGCCTCGGCGATCGCCTTGATGTGGTCGGGGGTGGTGCCGCAGCAGCCTCCGACGAGGTTCACGAGCTCCGCGTCGGCGAACTCGCGCAGGAAGCCCGCGGTGTCGCTCGGCTGCTCGTCGAAGCCGCCCATCGTGTTGGGGAGGCCGGCGTTCGGGTAGCAGGAGATGTACGTCTCGGGGGCCCACTTCGAGAGCTCCTCGACGTAGGGGCGCATGTCCTTGGCGCCGAGCGCGCAGTTCACGCCGACCATCAGCGGCTTGGCGTGCGCGACGCTGGTCCAGAACGCGTCGACGGTCTGCCCGGAGAGCGTGCGGCCGCTGCGATCGGTGATGGTCACCGAGATGATCAGCGGGATGCGCCGGCCGTACTCGGCGAACGTGCGCTCGATGGCGACGATGCCGGCCTTGGCGTTGAGCGTGTCGAAGATGGTCTCGAGGAGCAGGAGATCGACCCCGCCGTCGAGGAGGCCGCGCACCTGCTCGGCGTACGTGTCGCGGACCTGGTCGAAGGTGACCGCGCGGTAGCTCGGGTCGTCGACGCTCGGGGAGACCGAGAGCGTGCGGTTGAGCGGCCCGATCGAGCCGGCGACGAAGCGCGGCTTGTCGGGGTTCTTCGCGGTGTAGCCCTCGGCGACCTTCTTCGCGAGCTTCGCCCCCTCGACGTTCATGTCGTAGGCGGCGGCTTGCAGGTCGTACTCGGACTGCACGAGCGACGTCGCGCCGAACGTGTTGGTCTCGATGATGTCGGCGCCGGCCTCGAGGTACTCGGCGTGGATCCCCGCGATGATGTCGGGGCGCGTGAGCACGAGGACGTCGGAGTTGTTCTTGAGGTCCTTGCCGTTGCCTGCGAAGCGCGCCCCTCGGTAGTCGCTCTCTCCGAGCTTGTGTCGCTGGATCATCGTCCCCATCGCGCCGTCGAGGACGAGGATGCGACGCTGAAGGAGGCTCTGGAGGAGGGGCTGGACGGACATGGCGGGGACCTTCTAGCTGAGATGCGTCATCGGCGTGAGGGGCTCCCGCCCGGGAGGCGTCGAGGCCCCCCGGGCACGGATCACCAGCCCTTTTCGCGCACGTACTCGCTCGTGAAGCGGGCGGCCGTCTCGTAGCTCTTGCGGGTGTCGTCGAAGACGCGGCCCTCGACCAGGCCGCCGACCAGCATGATCTTCACCTCGACCTTGAGGCGCGCGCAGCGGTCGACCTTCTTCTCTCCCTTCGGCTCGCACCAGACTTCGCCGGAGATGTGCGTCTTGTCGGCCTTGGAGGCGGGGGTGATCACGAAGGCGTAGCGCTTGGTCTTCTTGTCGAAGGAGCCCTCTTCGACCCAGGACAGGTCGCCGAGGACCTTCTGGAGCGGCCCCGGGAGGTCGGCCGGAGCGGGGTTCAAGCGCACCTTGCGGCGGATGCGGTCCCCCTCGTCCTTCTGCTCGAGCAGCGTGCACTCGCGGAAGTGCAGCTGCTCCATGTACAGGCGGGTGTTGTATTCCTCGTCGAATACGCACTTCCAGTACGTGTCGGTGTCGCACTCCATCGGGTGCTTCATGACGTGCTCGGGCATCGGCTTTTCTCTCCCTCGTGGCCGACGGCGCGGCCGGACCGGCGCACCCTAACACCGCGCGATCACCTCGGCGGGGGCGGCGAGGGGGCGGTCCGGCACGCGGCGTCGGGGGGCGCGGGGGGAAAGGGGGCGCGGGGCGCAGGGCCGGCGGACCGACGCAAACGGATTCCGGGCGAGTGCGAACGCGCGGTCACACCCCGACCGTTCGTGGGTCCACGGTGGCACGCCGCTCGGCGCGAGTGGACGCCACGAAGGGGGGAATTTCCCAGGGGAACGCGCGATCGCCTCGGGGCGTTGCCGGGCGCTGGACGGGAAACACGTTCGGCATCACGATTGCTCTAGGTGTCAGCAGTCGACGTCGCCGAGCCACCGAGCACGGCCGCGTCGCTCCCCCACCGGAGCCTCCCCATGACCCGCCGCAGCTCGCCGCTCTACCGTGCCCTCCTCGCCGCGCCCGTCGCGATGGTCGCCTTCGTCGCGGCTTCGGCCACTGCACGCGCCGACGACAAGTGCCCCCCGGGCTCGTGGTTCTGCACGGACGTCGAGATCAAGATCGGCGTGCCGGGCGAGCCGCCTGCGCCCCCGCCGCCGCCGCCCGCGCAGCCGCCGCCCGTGCAGCCGCCGCCGCCGGTGGTCATCTACACGCCGCCCCCGCCGCCGGCGTATCAGCCGCCGCCTCCGCCGCCGAGGTACGTCGCGCCGCGATCGCACAGCGAGATCGGCGTCGCGTTCCGCCTCGAAGGGGCGAGCTTCAAGTCGAACGACTCGTACGGCAGAGACGCGAGCATGGGCGGCGTGGGCGCGAGCCTTCGCTTCCGGCCGACGCCGCGGTTCGCCATCGACCTCGGCCTCGACGTCCTCGGGGGGACCGACGCCAACGGCTACAAGCGCACCGAGACGCCGTTCACGGTCCTCGGCATGCTCTACCTCAACCCGCGATCGCGCGCGCAGGTCTACCTCCTCGGCGGCTTCGGGATCTCCAGTGCCCGGGTCGACAAGACCGACTCGTACGGCAACGGGTACACCGACCACTACAGCTACTTCGGCGGCGTGTTCGGCGCCGGCATGGAGTTCCGCGTCGCCCCGAAGATCGCCCTGAACTTCGACGTCCGTGGGTTCGTCCGCAGCCGGACCGACGACGCCGCGAACGCCAACCCCGAGTTCCGCGCGGCCGACGGCCGGACGACGAACTCGTCGGGCGGCGCGCTCTTCACGGGCGGCGTGACCTTCTACTTCTGAGCGGGCCACCTCGGCTTCTCCGCGGCAGCACACCCCTCGGGGCGTCGCTGCCGCGATGCGTTCGGGCCGGGCGTGTCGCCCTCCGACGCTTGGTGGGCTACGAACCTGGCCGATGTCCGCCTCGGTCCGCCCGCTCTCGTCCGGCGCCCGCATCCTGCTGCGGGTGGCGCTCGCCCTCGCGTGGCTCGCCGGGGTCGGGGGGGGCGTCGTTTCCTGCCAGCGCCTCGCGCTCTACCGCGGCCCGTTCCCGGAGATCGCGCAAGCGGGCCGCGCCTCGTCGTCGAGCTCTGCGTCCGGCGTGTCGGCTGCCGCGAACGCTTCCGCTGTCGCCAGCGCGTCGGCCCCCGCCGCGGCGTCTGCGAGCACGGCGCCCGTAGCCGCAGCCTCGGCCGCGCCGAGCGCGACGCGCCCCTCGCTCGCCGAGGAGCGGCAGGCCGCGGGGCTCGAGGCGCTCGACAGATTCCGGGGGACGCGGCTGCCGCTGTCGGTCGCGAACCTGCTCCTGTCCGCGGCGCTGGTCATCACCGCGGCACGCACGCTGTCTCGCGCGCGCGGGGCTCGCGCCTGGCTGCTCCAGTTCTCGGCGGCGAACGGCGTGCTCGCGATCGTGGATTTCGTCGTGTCGCGCCCGGAGCGCGAGTTCCTGCTCGAGCGCGTGCTGCGGATGCCCGAGATCGCGAGCGATCCGAGCTCGCCGACGGTGCGCCGCCTGATGCCCGGAGCGCTCACGCTGCCGCTGCTCGTCGAGTGCGCGCTGTTCTTCGGGCTCGCCTACGCGCTGGCGCGCCCGTCGGTGGTGCGCGAGCTCGCGCCCCGCGAGGAGGATCCGAGCTCGATGCCGCCGTCGTCCGCAGACGACGAGGACGTCTGAGCCCATGCACGACGAAGGGCCCGCGCGGCGCGAGATCCGCCTGCTGCCGTCCGACCTGCGCGACCAGATCGCCGCGGGCGAGGTGGTCGAGCGGCCCGCCTCCGCGGTGAAGGAGCTGGTCGAGAACGCGATCGACGCCGGCGCGCGCACCATCCGCGTCGAGATCGACGGCGGCGGGCTCGACCGCATCGCGGTGATCGACGACGGCTCGGGGATGGAGCGCGAGCAGGCGCTGCTGGCGTTGCAGCGGCACGCGACTTCGAAGCTCGTCGAGTTCGAGGATCTCTACCGCCTCGTGACCTTCGGCTTCCGCGGCGAGGCGCTGCCGTCGATCGCCGCGGTGTCGCGCTTCCGGCTGGTGACGCGCACGGCGGCCGGGATCGCCGCGACGGAGGTGATCGTCGTGGGCGGCGGTACGCCGCGCGTCGCGGAGGCAGGCGCGCCGCCCGGCACGTCGATCGAGGTGCGCGAGCTCTTCCACAACGTCCCGGCGCGCCGCAAGTTCCTCAAGTCGGTGGCGACCGAGTCCTCGCAGGTCGGCGACGCGCTCGTCGACCTGGCGCTCGCGCGCCCCACGCTGGCCCTCACGTTCGTGCGCGACGGCCGCGTGAGCAAGCAGTGGCTGCGCGCGCGCGATCGCGTGACGCGCGCCCGCGACGCCCTGGGCCGCGGCGGGGCCGACGAATTCCTGCACGTCGTCGGAGAGCGCGAGCGGCTACGGATCGAGGCGTGGATCTCGCCGCCGGAGCGCGCGCGTGCCGGTGCCACCGGCCTTCGGTTGCTCGTGAACGACCGGGCCGTCCAGGACCGCGCGCTCGCGCGGGCGGTCGCGATGGCCTACGGCAGCGTCCTCGATCCGGGGCGCTATCCCGTCGGCGTGGTCTGGCTCGACGTCCCGGCCGAGGACGTCGACGTGAACGTGCACCCGCAGAAGGCCGAGGTGCGATTCGCGCGCGGCCGCGAGCTGTACGACGACGTCACCCGCACGCTGGGGGCGGCGCTGGCCGAACGGCTCGCAGGGCTCGGCGCTCGCTCGTACGGGCCCGCCGCGGCGGCCGCCCCGACCGTGCCGAGCGCGTCGAACGGGTCGAGCCCGCCCGCCTCGAGCGTCACCGTCGTGCCGATCGGCGCGGGCGTGCGCGAGCTCTCCGCCGCCATGGCGCGCGCGATATCTCCGCTCGCCGAGTCCCGCAACGTCGCGCGCAGCGCGGCGATCGACACGCTCGCCGGCTCCGCTTCGCCGCGCAGCGCCGGCTTCGACAGCGAGGTCGTCCGTTCGCTGCAGAACGCGCGGGGGATGGCGCCCAGCACCGCGCGCGGCGAGCAGGTCGACACCGAGCAGGATCCCTGGGGGCTCGCCCCGTCGCAGGGCGCGCCGACGCAGCAGACGTCGCGCTCGGCCGCGTCGTCTCCTCCGTCGGCGCTCACGACCGCCGAAGCCGCCGACGCGAGCGCCACGATGAGCGATCGCACGCTCGGCCAGGTGGCGCTCGGGGCCGCCCTCGTCGCGCAGCGCACGTTGCAGAGCCTCGACACGCCGAGCTCCCAGGGCGGAGCGCGCGGCGAGCTGCGCTACGGCAGCCTCGTCTTCCTCGCGCAGGTCCGGATGACCTACCTGCTGTGCGAGGGGGCCGACGGGCTCTACGTCATCGACCAGCACGCGGCGGCCGAGCGCGTGAACTTCGCTCGCCTGCGCGCCGCGCACGCCGCGGGGGCCGTCGCGCGGCAGCAGCTGCTCGTGCCGGAGATCGTCGAGGTCACCGGTCCCGAGTCGACGCTGGTCGACGAGCTGCGC
>CAIXWQ010000430.1 GCA_903923175.1 uncultured delta proteobacterium
CAGGGGAGCGGGGGCGGTACGCCCCCGAGTGCGCGGCGGCGACGTCAGCTACACCGACGCGGACTTGGGTGGACCTCTTCTCGCGAGCAGAGGCGGGTCAATTCTCGCGAGCGCTGAAGACGTGCAGCATGCCCTCGCCACCGGCGGCGCGTGCACGCGCTGCGGAGCGCCGCTCTCGCGGACCACGCCGCATCGGCCCGAGACGATCACGTGCGCCTCCTGTCACGCGGTGAGCCAGGTCGCGCCCGACGACCTGGTCGCGACGTACTTCCGCTGGATGCCGCACTACTGCGCAGAGGCGTCCGTGATCGAGCGGCGCACCGCAATCCAGCAGTTCGTCGACGAGTGGAGCGCCCATCAGGACGAGGAGCGCGCGGCGGGGCGCCCGCCGCCGGAGGAGCGCATCGACTGGCTGCGCAGGCGCGAACGCATGGAGCGGGAGTACTGGACCGCCTACGCCGAGGCGCGCGTGAAGCTCGAGGGGGGCGCCGAGGGCGACGTGAAAGCGCTCGTCGACACGGGCATGAAGCCGTTCCTCGAGCTCCTCCGACACAAGAGCGCGTACCGCGAGGCGCAAGGCGCTTCGACCCCGGAGCAGCTCCGCCACGTCCCCGCCCACCTCGAGCGCGTCGACGAGTGGGGCCCCTTCGACCCTCGGAGCCCGACCGTGGTCGAGGACGACCTCGTTCACGAGCAGCTAGTGTTCCGCGCGGAGCACGATCCGGCGCGCTACGAGCGCACGCTCGAAGCGCTCGGCTACCGCGACTCGCTCCAGCGCGCGATGACGCACGCGACCATTCGTCGGCGTTTCGGTCACGGCCCGCGAGCGCCCGAGGAGCAGGCGCGGATGCAGATGCGGGTGGTCCAGCGCGCTCAGGAGGAGGAGGCGAAGCTCGCGGCCGCGGAGGCGAGGGCGGCCCGCCGGATGGAGCCGATCGAGGGGATCTCGCTCGAGACGTACGCCGCGCTCGAGTGCAAGCTCGCGGCGATCGGCGCCGACGCGTTCGCGCCCGTCCTCGCGCAGCATCAGCTCGATGCAACCAAGTGGGAGCGCGTTCGTCAGGAGTGGCTCGCGCGCATGCGGGCCGATCCGACCGACGGGGTCGGCAGCGAGTACCGCCGCCTGTACGCGGAGAGCCCCGACGCGCGCCCCAAGGACGTGCCCTTCGAACGGTTCTGCGAGATCAGCGGCGCGGTCGCGGCGTTCCGTCGCCAGGGCAAGGACGTCGCGGCGAGCCTGCAGCAGTACTTCCAGCTCAGCGAGCACGAGTGCGCGAACATCAGTCGGCACTGGATGGAGCTCGTGCTGCGCGATCCCGACTTGGCCGCGCGCTGGGGGCCGCTGACGGAGCAGTTCGAGCGGTCGTACCTGGCGATGCCTTGATGATCGTGGTGTTGAGGAGCTGGGCAGCAATCACATACGCGATGCCCGCCCCGAAGAGGGCCAGCAAGGAGA
This sequence comes from uncultured delta proteobacterium, assembly GCA_903923175.1. Lineage (GTDB taxonomy): Bacteria > Myxococcota_A > Polyangia > Polyangiales > JADJMO01 > CAIXWQ01. Next base: position 1,457 of record CAIXWQ010000430.1, read on the forward strand.
GACCGACGACGTCTGTTGCGCCGCTCGGCGGTTTCGCACGGACGGCGGCTCCGAGCACCGCGAGCCACAGCACGAAGACTGCGAGACCGAACCAGTACGCCGCGCCCGCTGATCCGTGGCGCCAGTGGCGCACGATCTCAAGCGCGCCACGCGCGTCGTGGGGCGTCGTCCGATATCGCGAAGCGCGCGCGGTCGCGCCTGCTCGGCGGAGCTCGATGGCAGCCGGCCTCGCCACCGCCGCCGCGTCGCGAGCGCCCATGCGCCGCACGCGGATGCCGTCAGCTGCGACGAGACATCGGCGAGCCTCACCCAGCAAGACGATAGCGGGTCGGTCGTAGCAAAGGTGAAGACTGGGACGATGGATCTCGCGAAGATCGGCGACTCGATCGAGAAGAAGATCGGCGAGAAGGTCGACGTGAAGTGCAAGAGCCGCTTCATCATTCCGAAGGTCGACAAGACGTACAAGTGCGACGTCGACGCCGATGGGAAGTCGAAGACCGTGGCGATCACCTTCACGGACAAGAAGGGGAACCTCACCTGGAAGCTCGTCGATTGATCGCGCCCGCCGCGCGCGCAGGAGCGTCTGACGCCGTCGAGGAGCGGCCGCGACCGCGCGGGAACGGCAGCGCTTCCGGACGGAAACGGCGGCGGAGTGCCCTTGGGGCGGCTGTTCGGCTGCGTACAGCAGCCGCCGCTGACTTTGCCCCCCAGGCGCAGAGGGGCTCGCGGCGGCCCGCGCGAAGTGCAGGAGCGAACTCGGGCTGCCGTCACGCGTCACGCCTCACGCGTCACTCGTAAGGTTGCGGAGTGATGCCAGCGTTGCGCATCGCTTCGACCTCGAGCATCCAGGAGAGCCCGTTCTCGAAGTGCTTAGCAGCTCGCTCCCCAGCGATCTCTTTCTCGGCGATCGACATCGCGTCCTTGAACGACGCGTCGTGCACGGCGGTCGTCTCCAGGAACACGACGTCGCCCGCCTTGCCGCCATCCTTCGCGGTGATGTGCCAGCCGACGAACGCGTGACCGGGCTTGCGCACGACGACGGGACGCACGCCGATCGCCTCGAGGAGCGTCGCAAAGAGGATCGCGCCCTCGATGCACTGGGCGTTGGTCGACTCGAGCACCTCCGAGGGGAGCCTCGTTCGCTGCGACATGGAAACCTCGGCGACGATCGGCGGGTCCATCACGTACGAGTAACCGCGCGCCTTGAGCTCCTCGTAGATCGCCTTGACCTGCGGCACCGTCGCCGCCTGCTCACCCGCGAATGATGCACCCTCCGGCAGTCGCTTCTTCGCCTTCTTGAGGAACTTGTCGACGGCCGTCGCGTTCGGCGTGATCCACGCGCCGATGAACTCGTTCGTCGGTACGAGCGTGTCCTTGCCCTGGCGGATCGCGAGCGGGAGGCTGTCGCGAGGCTGCAGATCGGACTCGAGCGACTGCTCGTAGACGACCTTGTCGCCGTCGCTGACCTTGAGCTCGACGTTCACCTTGCGGCCTGCTCGCTGGGCAGTGACGTCGAAGCCGGACTTGAGCGGCGGGGTGATCTTCACCGGCTCGCCCTTCCCCTTGAGGACCGTGATCGACTTGGTCGTGCGGTCGGTGACGCCCGGGATCTCGACCTCGATCTTGAACTCGCGATCCGTGTCGCTGAAGTTGTAGACGGTCAGCTCCGCAACGTGGGAGACGGCCTTCGACTTGCCCATCAGATGGTAGACGCCGAGGTAGATCTCGGAGACGGGCTTCACGTCGACGAGCACCTTGTGCGCCTTGACCGGGACGATCTGCTTCCTCGCCTCCTCGACGGTCTTGGCCGGCGCGCCGGCCTTCTCGAGCGCACCGATCCCCGACTCGGCCTTGTCGAAGGCGCCGAGGTGAAGGTTCGCTTCGTATCGCAAGACCTCGCCAAGCCACGCGTACGGCTTGTGCTCGGGATTCTTCGACGCCACCGCGAGCCTGACGGTGACGTCGCCGGCCTTGAGTGTGTCGGCCCAGTAGGTCGGATCGTTTTGCGCGAGGTTGTTCGTCGCGATGCCGTACGTGAACGCGAGCTCGGGATCCTCTGGGTACTTCTTCCCGAGCGTCTTGATGTCCTCGAAGACGGCCTTGTAGTTGCCGAGGCCGGTCTCCGAGAGCGGCAACCACGCCGGGTGGGCGAACTTCGCGTCGAGCGACATCAATTCGAGCGTCGCCACCTTGAGGCTGCGCCACATCTTGGCGCGTGAGGCGCACTGAGCCATCACGTAGAGCGGCTTCTCCGCGTCCTCGTCGCCCTTCTTCGGGTACGCGATCGGAATCCTCGCGCTCAGCGCCTCGACGATCTTGTGGCAGTCGGGCGACGCCTTCTTCGCTTCGGCGAGGATCTCGTCGACGGCCTCCTTCGCCTCCTTCTTCGAGAGCGCCTTCGGCTTCGCGACGGCGGCTTCCTTGCCGGTCGATTGGGCCTTCTTTCCCTTCACGGCGACGTCGTCGTCGTCGTCGTCGTCCGCGGTGGCGTGCTTCGACCTCCCGTCCTTGGCGGACGACTTCTGCTCCTTGTCCTTTCCGTCGGATTTCGGTTTGGAGCAGGCGACCGCGAGCGCGGCCAGAAACAGTGCTGCCGAGAGCGAGCGACGCATACAATCACCTCCACGCGAGTCCTCGTCGACGCGGCTCACCAGGGCGATAATCGCCGGGCCGGCCTCCACGCGCACCGCATTTGACCGTCTTCGCGCTCTGCCGCGCTGAACGGCAGGACCGCCCCGCGGCGAGCATCCACGTCCCAGTTGCCCAATCCACCCACACGGGCACTCCCCGCGCCGAACGACGGGTGATGTGACCGTACACGGGCAACGCTATGAAGGGCAGCACGAATCCGGCTACGAGGTCGGGCCACAGCGACGCTGTTCGAAGTCGCGCGCAGGCGCTTCCGAGCGACCGGCACCATCGCGAGCGCACAGCCTCGCTGCAACAGAGAGGTGACTGCTGCCACTCGCTCGGTCCCCGCGGCGTGAACGACGACCGCGCTCGACGGCTTTCGCACCTCTCGAACGGGGGAATCCGTTGAGTCCGGTTCCCCTGGGGGGTACTGGCAAAATCGGTTGGTGGAGTAGCGTTTGGCAACGGTCGCTCCGTCGGACCGTCGTAGACGGACGCGGACCCGGGCGCGCCGTGCGACCACTTCATCCCGCCGGAGGTCTCGAGCGCCGCCACGACCCGGACGGCGGAGCCCTCGCCACGCAGCCGCACCCCCTCCGTCGAGCGGGCGCTGATCGAGCGCAGCTTGCTCGCGCCGAACGAACTCGCCGAGGATGCGTCTTCGCCACATGAGCCGCGACTCGTCCCGACCGGCAGCCGCACCCACGAAGGGTCAGCAGCCGCGGCCGCGCGCCGCGTTGCTCGGAGCGGTCGTCGTGATCGAGTCGCTGCATCTGCTGGGCTGGATGTTTCTGGGCGCGCTGCTCTCGCCGAGGCTGCCCCGACCGGCGCTGTTCGCGCTCGCCCTCGGCACCACCGTCGGCGTCGGCTGGCTCACGGTGAACGTCCTCCGGGTGACCCTACGTCGCTCCGGCAGGCCCCTCGTCGTTTTCGGCGCTGCCGTCCTCGGCATGCAGGTCTTCGATTTCAGCTCGACGACCCGACACTGGCTGCATGCCGCGCTGCAAGGCGATCTCGACGACGCGTCGATTGGGCAGGTCGTGTCGGCGCGATGGGCTGGATTCGTGCGGCTCCCTAGGGCTCGGCTCGGCGACCCCTCTTCGGCTGCGAGCATCCACGTCGCGACGCTGAGCGCGCCCGGCAACCGCGACTCGGCCCGCACCACGAAGTACGTGACCTACGAGGACGTCGCGCCCATCCACGAGCCCGGAGACCAAGGCCCCGCTTCCCTCTGGGCCTGCCGCGATCAAGACTCCTACAAGAACGTCTACGAAGATCCGGACACCGGCAAGGCCGTCTGGGACGGCTTCTTCACGGACGCCACGGTCGCCGGCTTCGTCGACGTGGCACCGACCTCGTTCCAAGAGGCGTTCGCGCGGGCAGCGAGAGACGGCATCGCCGTGCCTCCCGACGTTCGCTGCGTCTTCGGCACGCCCGCGACGACCCTCGCCGAGTATCGCAAACAGACCACCATGCGCCTGTTGCCGTTCCCCATCGGCTTCTGGCTGGCGGTCACGCTCCTCGGGGCGCTCGTCACCAAATCGGCCGCGGTGAGGGTGGCGTCGTGACGAACAGGCATTCTCCACTTGGGGCGAATCGAGACGTGGCTCCGCGCGCTGCGTCGCACGGCTCCTCTGGATCGAACCGCTCGAGGCCGCGATGAAGCCGATCGAAGTGAAGACCGCGCGCTCGTTCGCCGTCCGCATGGCGATCGTCGTCGTGCTCCCGGTTTTCGTAGGCATCTCGGTGATCGTGGGAGCTCTCGACAACCTGCGCGCCGCCGTCAACCGAACGGGCCTTGCGATGGGCCTGCTCATGGCGATCGTGCCGATCCTCATCATCTCGACGCAGCGCCGCCGCTGGGTCTGGCTCATCGACGACACTGGCGTGCGCCTGCGCACGGGCCGCCTGCTTCCCTGGAGCGACTGGAAGGGCGTGCGCATCGTCCACGTCCACACCAAGTACGGCCCCGGCGCCGGCATCAACCACTACGAGCTCACGTTCACAGGCGGCGCCGCTCGCGTCTTCCCCATCGTGACCGCCAACGCCGACGAGGTGATGGCGCTCGTGCATGCGCTCGAAGCCGGCAAGCGCCCGTGGTTGCCCGAGCCGCCGCCCGCCGCGCAGCGTCCGGAAGCGCCCGCACCTGCAGCCGCGCCTGCGCCCACTCTTGGACCCGCTCCCGCAGCCGCGCCTGCGTCCGCCGTGGTCGAGGCCTCCTCGCCGGTTCTCCGCGCCGCCGCCTGGACGCCCAGCTGGCCGGAGCTCAACCAGCTCGCCACGCCCGCGCCGGCCGAAGATGCCGCCTACGCGCGGAACCATGCCCTCGGCAGCTGGACGGTCTGCGGCCTGCACATCGACATCGGCTACGCGCCGCTGGATCACGAGCAACCGGCGGTGTTCGCGTCTTCTCCCGCGCGCGAAGGGCTCTGGATGCGGCGCCTCTACTACGAGTACATGCTCGTCCGGGGGATCGCCGACGTGCGCGAGGAGGCTGGCGCCATCCGGATCGCGATCGACGCCGAGCACGCGAAGGGAGGCGAGTCGATCACCTGCGTGTTCGTGCTGTCGACGAGCGGCGAGTTGCTGGACGCGCGGCAGGTGTAATGGCCCGCGGTAGCTCCTCCGGCCGCGAGGCCAGACCGCTCTCAGCGTAGGCGAGAGCGCTCGACCTCGGGCACGAAGAGGTGCGAGCTCGGTGACGCTGGAGTGAACGCGAAGGCCGAATCGATGAAGCTCCAACCGCAGGTGTTCGGGGTCGGAACGCCATTCAGCCCGCTGCTGATCTACTACCCGACGATTCTCGCCGCGATGCTGGCGTTCCACGCGGTTCGCGAACACCGTGACGAGGATTGAGGTAGATAATGACCGAATGCTCTGCGACTGCAAGGTCGACGGCGGCAGCCCGATCGGGTTCAGCGGTGCGTGCAGCGGCGACACGTCAACCGACGTCGAGCGTCACTCCAAGGTCGTCACGCAGCTACCCCCTCCGAAGCGCTTCACGCCCGTAAGGAAGGCGATCTTCACCTGCTCGGAGAGGTCTCGAGCCAGCCGCCGCTTCGCTTCGTCGTAGACCTTATCTCCTTGGGCGCTCACCGACAGAGTCGGGCTGTTCGTCGCGCCGAAGCGGAAGCCGCCTAGGTGCTTCGGGGGCGACTCGAGCGAGAAGAGGTGCGCCTCCGCCGACACCTTTCCGGGGACGAACGCTCCCTGCGCCGACGAGTTGGTGACCACCGGGTCCTCGCGACGCACGACCTTGAGGACGAACACGTACTCGACGCGGCCGACGCGCTCGAACGCGCTCGTCGCCTCGGCGACCGTCGAGAACTGATCGATACGCCCCTCGACAGCCTGTCGTACGCCGCCCCACCGATCGACGTAGTCGAACGTCGTGCCTCTGATCTTGGACTTCAGGCCGAACTCGATGACCAGCACCGCGATGTCGTGCACGTCGGCCACGACAGGCGAGTCCGAGTACGCTCCGTCGACCTCGAGGGGCGGCAGCTCGAGCGTCATCTTCGCCGCCGCCTTGAGCGCGGCGAGCGATCGCTTCGCTGCCGGCGTCGCGGTCTCCACGTAGCTGCGGATCTCCTCCGGCGGGTCACCGCGACGGCGCTTGCACGCGTCGACGGCGCAGATCAGCGATGCTGCGAGCACCAGGGGCGCCACACGCTCACTAAACGACATCGACCCACCATACCCCGTCGTCGACGATCGTCGTAATCATCCTCGTTCCGCTTCGCCCCCGTCGTTGGCGCCAGACTCAGACGCGCCCGGCACCGTCCGGCCGGGCTCTGAAACGTCACCGCGCGCAGCGAAAGCCGGTCGTGAGATCGCGCATGGCCGGGTTGCCCCACACCCTCGCGTACGCCGCGACCCGGGATGGCGAGTCCGTCGCCCAGGACCCGCCGCGCATCGCCCCTTCTATGGCCCCCGCTCGGAGCGGAAAGCTCGGATCGGTGATCCCCGCGGTGTGATCCGCGTAGGTCCACGCGCCATCGGCGAGCCACTCGTCGACGTTGCCGGCGACGTCGACGAGCCCGAACGGACTGGCGCCGTCCGGGAACGACCCGACCGGCGCGGTGGTAGGGTAGCCGTTGGCGGCTCGATACATCATCACCGTGCCGTTCGCGGTGGCGCTCGCCGGGGAGTCGAGCCCGAGCGCATTGAGGAGCTTGGCGCCGGGGGTCGCGGTCCCCCACGGGTATCGGCGCCCGTCGCTGCCGCGTGCCGAGAGCTCCCACTCCGCCTCGCGCGGCAGCCGTCCGCCGGCCCACTTGCAGTATGCGGTGGCCATCGCCTGGCTCACGCAATTCACCGGATGCCGGTCTCGTCCGGTCTGCGAGGCGTTGCACTCGCGGCTGGGCACCACGACGTAGTGGGGATCGAGGCCGGTCGTCACCCGCAGCTCCGAGGTCGCGGGCTCGCAAGCCCCCTTCGCGGCGCAACGAACGTAGGCCTCGACGGTGACCTCGGTCCGGTCGATGCAAAACGCGCCGACCTTCACCCGGATGGCCGGGCGCTCGAACGACGCGCCCTCGCCGGCCGGAGCGCCCATCGTGAACGTGGTCGCGGCGATCGCGATCATCCCGGCCGGACAGCCGCCCGGGCCGCTCGTGTTCGCGGTCGCGGCCGAGGCCGCGGACGGAAGGCTCGACGTCGTGGGCGCCAACGCGACGCTGGACGCGTACGCGGAAGGCGCCGCAACGGAGGTGGAGGGGTTGGTCGTCGTGCCGGGCGCGGGCGACGCGTCTGGCGCCGGCTTCGCCGACAGCTCCGTGCGCTCGGGAGACGCCGCGACCGGCTCCTCGAGCGCTGGCGGCTGCGAGCTCGGCGAGGGCGGGAGCCGCGGGGCTCCCCTCGACCCCGTCTGCGGCTCCACGCAGCCAGAGAGGCAGAGGGCCACAGCCGGTGCGACGTAGCTTCGTCGCATGGTGCGAGCGTAGAGGATCCGGCGCGCGCGTCACGGCTTCGGGCACGACGCCGGGAGGCCGCGGCGCACGGCGCCGCAGCAGCGTGGGACGTGGCCGAGGCTCGGCGAAGAAGGCTCGGGCACGTGGCCGTGAAGACGGCGTAGGCTGCGAACCATGGAACCCCGATCTCGCTCGCCCTTGGTGATCTGCGCGCTCGCCGGGATCGCTGGCTGCTCCAAACGCGAATACAAGATGCCAGCCGGCTCGATGATCCCCACCCTCGAGCCGGGGAGCTCGATCAGCGTCGATCGCAGCGTCAAGAGCCCGACGCGCGGCGAGGTGTGGGCTTACAAAGATCCCGAGAGCGGCAAGCCGTTCGCCAAGCGCCTCGTCGCGGGCCCGGGCGATCGCGTCGAGTCGCGCGGCGGAGCGATCGTGATCAACGGAAAGCCGCTGCCTGCCTGCGTCATCGGTCGATACCAATACACGGACGGCGCGACGAAGCACGAGGGCGACCTCGTGCTCGAGCGGAGCGAGGCCGCGGGGTACTTGACGTTTCAGGAGACGCTCGGCGTGAAGGACCCCGCGGGGCCGTGGGAGGTGAAGCCCGGTGAGTGGTTCGCCGTCGGCGACAACCGACGCAACAGCAACGACTCCCGCTTCTGGAACGGCGGGCAGGGCGGCGGAGTGCCCCTCGTGCGGTTGCTCGGGCGCGTGGAGCTGCGGCCGGTGGCCTTGCCCGCTGGCGCGGAGGGGCTCGCGACGGATTTTGCGAGGTGCAAGTCCGAGCTGGGCGTTCTCTAGCTCGAGGCGATCGTACCGATTCGCGCGACCGGCCTACCGCCCTGACGAGCGTTCGCGGGGGGCTACGTGACGACAGCACGCCCACGGACATCCAGCCTAGCAGGTGCAGCGACTCGATCGCGACGACCCCTCCGGCCCACGCGGCGCCCGGCCCCGGCGCAGGAGACGTCTGCTTGCCATTCGCGGGTTCGGATGCCGGTCGGGACGAGTCGCGGCTGATGTGGCAAAATGCATCCTCGGCGAGTTCGATCGGGACGAGCAACCCACTCTGCCGTCGACCGAGAAGCCGATTGGCGTGCGCAGCCTGCCCGTGCTGCCCACGCCCGCCGTCCCGCGCCTCTGCGGCCTGACGTCTGGCAGAAGAGACGGTCTCTCACTCGAGCTTGAACCCGAGCAGCGCCTGATCACACGATTTCGGCGCGACTTCGTCGCGCGGGTCGTGATTGCACGTGATCATCCAAGTGCCGGTCGTGCCCTTGACGTAGGTCATCTCGCTCTCGAGCGGCGTGCTCGAATCCGTCCCGAGGACCATCATTTTGCAGGTCGGTCCCGCGGGACCGTCGACGATCTTCGCGTCCCGGTACTTAGCCCCCGCCTGGGTCGCGACGGTGCGTGCCACCGATTGACAGCTCGCGAGGTCGCTCGCGTTCCACGGCGCCGTTTCGCCGACGACGGGCACGACCACCAGTGAAGCGAGGCTGTATCCGGCTTTCACCCGCTTGAGCTGCGTGATCGAGACGCCCCCTTTGGGCACGTCGACCGGCTTCGACGGACGCCGCCAGTCGGGGGGGACGCGCATCGAGAACCCCTTCCGCTTCACGCTCACGTCCGTGACCTGCCAGTGGAGTGTCCCATTCGCAGCAGCGCTGACTTCGACCTCGGTCTCGAAGTCGTCGTCCCGCGAAAGCTCGCAGTGCACGGTCTTGCCGGTCGGCACCGGCGTCACCGGCCTCGGGCAGACGACCGAGCCCCCTTCGCCGATCTCCTTCGAGAGCCCCCCGAGCGTCTTCTGGTCGAGGACTCGCATGTCCGGCGCGACGCGCAGCTCGCCGCTGCTGGCCGTGACCTCGACCGGGACGGCGTAGGAGTCCCCGTCGCGATCCTTGACGGTGCACGAGGTCTTCTCGCCGATGCGCTTCTTCAGCGGCGTCGCGCAGGTGACGTCTTGGAACTCCCACCCTCTCGACGTGAGCTCGGCGCGCACCTTCGTCTCGATCTCCAGGACGTCGAGCTTGCATCCGAGCAACGTCACGGCGGCGAGCAAACCGGCGATTCGTGCGGTCTTCATGAGCGCGTTCGGGCTCCCTTCACTCTCGGCGAGTCATCGACGCTCGGGCCAACCGCCGGGTAGCTCGCCACCGGAATGTACGCTCGCCCCGCTTCAGCCCAAGGCAGCGTGGCTGAGCGACGTCGCACGCGGTCGGCCGGCCGGCAACCTCGATGACTCCTCCTGCGTAGCCGACCGCCTCGCCCGACCTGCTGAATCTGGACGTGCCGGCGTGCGCGGCGGCCCCCGGAGTGTGTAAGCAGTCCAAGCGATTTCGGCCCCGAGGTGGGCCCGGGGCAAGCCGCACGGCGGACGGAATCGCGCCAGATCTGGCGCGAGCGGGTGCTCATTGAAGGTTGGTACACTACGAGCGCACGCGCAGCCGAGGCCAGCGCCCATCCAGCGTTCGCTCTTCGACGGCGAGCCCGACCCCGGCGCGATCGCCGCTGAGCGTCGGCCGAGGCGGAGCGCGCGCGCCGATTGCGGCCCCCTTCGGCCTAATTGGTCGCGGTCGTCGCGCTCGACGCCGCCGCTTGCGCCTTCTCAGGGTGCTTCGCGGCGTACACCGCTTGCTCCTGCTCGCTGACGACGCCGTCCTTGTTCGTGTCGGCCGCGGCGTACTTCGAGTCGTCGCTGCTCGTGGACGAGGTCGACGACGCGCTCTTCGCTCCGCCGCCGCCCCCGCCGCCGTGCCCTCCTCCGCCTCCGCCGCCCGGCGGCGGGCCCTTGGCGCCCTCGGCCGGGTGCGTTCCGCCGTGGGCTCGACCGCCGCTCGGCGGCTGCAAGGCCGAGAGATCGCCGCTCTCGGCGACCTTGGCGAGCTTGTCAGCCATTTGGTTCAGCCGCGTCTGCTGCTCGCCGGTCGCCCCCTTCGCGGCCTCGCGTGCCTGGCTCGACATCTCGGTCAGTTTCGCCTTGAACGCGGCCGGATCGGAGTCCTTCAGCGCCGACAGCTCCGAGAGGAAGCTCGCGCGTCCGGAGATCTTCGAGGTCGCCGCGGGCCCTACGCCATCGGGCGGCGGACCGTCGGGCGGCGGCCCAGCGTCGCCGGCCGACTTGGTGGCTTCGAGCGCGGCGGTGCTCCAAGCCGAGCTGGTTCCCTGGATGTTCATCATCGCGGTTCTCCGCTGCGAATCGGCGGCGTCGCCGTCGACCCTCCCCGGAGTACGGCCCGCGCGCGCCCGGCTTGAGTGCGCCTTCACACATCGAAACATGGCCACGCGCGTCTTGACGGAGGCGTGATCGGGCAGGCGGGCTCGCGATCTCCGACGCGGTGCGCGCCGCGACGGAGAAGTTCCGCTCCGAGATGGACGTGCTCGGCAAGTTCATCGCCGATGCCTGCATGGTGGACGACAAGGCCGAGGCCGGCTCATCCGTGCTGTTCGCCGCCTTCGTCGAGTGGGCCAAGGTCAACAACGAGCGCGGGCCGACCCAGAAGGCGTTCGGCACCCAGCTCGGCGAGCGCGGCTTCGATGCCACGCGGGACACCAGGACCGGCCGCAGCGTCGGGCGCGGGCAACGTCTGCTCGAGGACGTGGCGATCGGAGGCACCGACATCGCCCGAGAGCCGGTGACGGGGGCGACCTCGAAGACGCCTTCGACAGAGCGTCCGAGGGTCGCCTGAAGGTGAGTAGATCCGATGATGCCTGCGTGACCGCCCCGATGCGGTGGTGAAGCAGCCGCCTCCTGGCGCCGATCCGGCGGCTGTTGCGCTCCCCCATCGAACCTCCGTGGTTCGCCACGGAACTCGCTGACGCGAACGCCGATCGCGAACCTCGGCTGGTCCCCTGCGAACGTTTGGGCCCGGCCGCCCGCGTCACGGCGCGCCCACGACGACACAGGAGCTGGTCGTCACAGCCCGCTTCGAGAGCGATCACGTCTCTCGACGCCGCGTGACGGCGAGCCCGATTAGCACGAAGATGGCAATCGCAAACAGCGCGAGATTCATCTCCATGCCCAGCGTTGTGTCGGTGTGCCAAAATACGCGAATCGTGCCGTTCTTGAACTGAATCCCATCGGCGGCGAAGAGACTCACCGCGAACCAGGAGCCGGCGAAGAGGCCGCCGACGGCGAGTACGAGGCCGCGCACTCGGAGCCGACGACTCTCGCGCAGAATCGAATCGAGATCGGCGCGGATGGCGCGGTCTTGTTCGTCGGTCGATCGCGGGTTCACGCCCAAGCTCTACCAGATCACGCGCTCCGCACGGGCCCGGCGCCTCGCCGTCGGCCCTCACCGGCCCGCCTCCTCGTTGTTCGCCTCGCCCTTCGCGCCGTCGCCCGTCGCTCTCGCTTCGCCCGCCCGCGCGGTCTCCCGCGCCGCGTCCATCAGCGCGCCGCCTGCGAACCTCGCGTACCTCTCTGTCGTCGTGATCGAGGCGTGCCCGAGGTAGGCCTTCACCTCCTCGAGCGACCACCTTCGGCCCGACTGCCGCGAGACGAGCGCCGAGTCGGGCTCGCGGTGGGCCCTTCTCTTCGTAGCTCCAAGTTGGGCGGTCACCAGTCCCCGGCGCGTAAGTACTCCAAGCGACTTCGGCCAAGTCAAGGCGCACGGCGGACGGAATCGCGCCAGATCCGGCCCGAGCGGGTGCTCATTGGTGGTGGTATCCTCCGGAGTCCATTGAGCCAACCATCGAAGCGTCCCCGTCGCAGCCCGAGCGAGGCGAATGGGGATGAAGCCTCTTCGTGGATCCTCGGCCTAGTGGGATTCCGGCGCGTCCAGTTCACGAGCGTGCTGGCGCCGGAGGAGGCACGGGCACGTCTGCACGAGGTCGTCGCGGCGCCCACGATCGACATCTTCGCGCGGCGGCCCGAGCAATCCTATCGAGGGCGCGTCGGCGTCGAGCAGTTCGAGATCAGGCGCGTCCTCGGCATTCGCAACGCGTTCGCGCCCATCATCCGTGGCCGAATCTCGCAGGCCGATCGCGGATCGCAGATCGACGTCCAGATGACCGTGTACCCGGCTTTCATGGTTCTGTTCGTCCTATTGATGTGCGCATTGCTCGTCAGCACCTCCGAGTCGAAGCGCGAGACGGCGCTCCTGCTCGCGCTCGGCGTAGTGATCACGGCGCTGGGGTTCATGCCGGAGGCGCGACGTTCCGAGCGCTTCCTCCGCGAGCTGCTAGAGTCGCCGCGCTGAATCTGCATTTCGCGCCGGCAGTCAACGCCGTTCTCGTCGCGTTCCGTGGGTCCGCCCGCCCGAGTCCACACGCGAGTCCACAGAACCGCCGTCCCTGCGTCACCCTCCGGCACCCTCCGTCACGATCGCGAACGGCGCCGGCCGTATCTCGCCACCCTCCGTCACCATGCGTCACGATCCCCGAGCGCCTTCACACGGTTGAAGTCACAGGTTCAAATCCTGTAACGCCCACCAGGAATCATCGAGAAAACAAGGCGGATCGCAAAGGCGATTCGCCTTCTTTCTGCGCGAAGCACCGCCAAGGCCACGCGACTTGCCACTCGAGCACCGCCCTGGCCTCGGCAGGGACATCGACGGCGACGCGGCGCTGCTGCGCCGTCGTTCATGCGAGCGGCGAACGAGGATGGCGCCACCCCGCCCCCCCGTCACCCCGCCTTGCGCCGGTAATGCATCGCCATCACGCCGGACTTCAGGCGGTGCGTCGAGACGAGCTCGAGCTGCCGTGAGCGCTCCAGGCCCTGGAACAAGGTCGGGCCATGGCCGGCGAGGACCGGGTGGACGACGAGCCGGTACTCGTCGATCAGCTCGAGCCGCTCGAGCGAGGCCGACAGCGCGGGGCTGCCCACGAGCACGCCGCGCGGGGTCGCCTCCTTCAGCTTGCTCACGGCCTCCCGCAGCTCCCCCTCGACGCGGAAGGTGTTGTTCCACGGGAAGTCGCGCCGCGAGGCCGAGACGACGTATTTCGGCTTGGCCTCGAGCTTGCGCGCCCACTCTCGCTCCGCTCGCGGCGCAGCCTCGTCGCGCGCCACCGCCGGCCAGGCGTCCTCCATCAACTCGTACGTGGTGCGCCCGAAGAGCATCGCCCCGGCGGCGTCCATGAGCGTCGTGAAGTAGTCGAGCATCTCGTCGTCCACGATCCCCGCGCGATGGTCGACGCACCCGTCCAAAGTCACGTTGAGCGCGAAGGTCAGTAGGCCCATGACGCGCATTCTACGAATGGCCTGGCGAGCGGCGGGAGCTTTCCGGCCTCCCGCGGCTCCCGAGCGCCCTCGCCGACTCGACGCCAGCGTCGGCCGGCGCTCGACTCGCCGCTGGCGGTCCGCGCTTGGCGGGCGGCGACCGGCGGCGCGCGGCGCGAGCTCGCTTCACGCCCCCGGAGCCGAGGCCCGGCTACCGTCGGACGCGGTACTCGCTCTGCACGAGCCCGGTCGGGAAGCTCCGGCTGCGCACGAGGTCGAGCCGAACGTCGCGGCCCGTCGCGCCGAAGAGACGAATGCCCTCGCCGAGCAGCACGGGGATGATGGACAGCGTGAGGTCGTCGACGAGCCCGGCAGCGAGGAACTGCCGGATGACGTCGCCGCCGTCCACGTAGAGCCGAGTCACCCCCTCGCGCGAGAGCCGGTCGACGACCTCCTTCGGCGCCCCGGCGAAGAACTCCTCGTCGTGTCGGCGCGTCGGCGTCCCGTGGGTCATCACGACGCACCGCTTGCCCGCGTAGGGCCAAGCGTCGAAGCCGAGGGCGACCTCGTAGGTCTTGCGACCGAGGACGAGGGCGTCCACGTCGTCGAAGAACGACTGGTAGCCATAGTCCTCGCCCGGGCGCTCGACGACCGAGAGCCAGTCGAGCGCGCCGTCGGGCCGGGCGATGAAGCCGTCGAGGCTGACGGCGAGGTAGACGGAGCAGCGAGCGGTCATGCTGCGACCTCGGAGGACCTGGGGGACGCCGGACACTATGGCGCCAACGGTGCCGAGACGTGAGGGCGACGACGTCCGCCCGGCGCCCCGTCGGCCGGACGGGCGAGGTCGTCCGACTCATCCAGCTTCACCGGCGCGCCGGTTCGGATACCTTCGAGAGACCCGATGTTCCGCCCCGCCGCGCGTCCGGCGCTCGTCCTCGGCTACCTGTTCTCGCTCGCCGGGAGTGCGAGGCCGCGAGCGGCTACTGCAAGTTCCTCGCTTCCCGGGCGCTCGGCGGGCCCTGCACGACCACGGCCGGCGTCGACGAGTGCCAGTGCATGTTCATGAATGGCACCGCAACCGGTGTCTGCTTCTCGTCCTGCACCACCGGCAGGGCGAGCGAGTGCCCGACCGGCTTCGTCTGCGATCCCCTCGTTCCAGCGCTGGACGGCGCCGGCATGTCGTATTGGGCCTCGTCGTTCACCATGCCGGCGGGCGTGGCGGGCGCGTGCGTCGCCACGTGCGCGAGCACCGCGGACTGCAAGGCCGGCCTCACGTGCGCGCTGTCGTCCGGCATGGGCACGCAGAAGACCTGTCGCTGAGGCGCTGGCAGGCTCTCGAGAGTCCCACTCGGTCTCGGGCGCTCGCCCCCTCCCGTCACCCCACCACGTCGACGATCGACGCCGTCGCCTTCGCCGTCGCGGGCCCCGCGTCGGCAGGCTCGTCCGACCTGCTCGGGCTCGCCTGCTTGCTCTGCGCGGCGGCCTGCGCGCGCGCGGCCGCCGCCGCCCGGAGCTGCGCGATCTCCGCCTGCACCTGCGCGAGCTGCGTCTGCAGCTGCACGAGCTTCTGCGCCTTGGTCTTCGCGTCGAGGGTCTGATCCTTGTTCGTCGCTTCGATCTGCGTCGAGAGGTTCTTCGCGCGCTGCTCGAGGCTCGCGACGGCGGCGTCGTTCCCCGTCGTGGCGGAGCCGGCGGCGGCGGCAGAGGAGGAGGAGGATACGGACGAGATGCTCATGGCTGCTTCCTCTGTCCTTCGGAACGGACCGTTTCGGATCGAGCACACGCGTGCGTGGCGGGCGGCGGGGCGGCGGCTCGGCTTCGACGCAGGCCTCGCGCCTCGCGCCGCGACCCAGCTCCGTCACGAGTGACGCGGGATGCGCGAGCGCTCGACCCGGCGCTCGCGTACGACCATGCGGTACTTCTCGGCGAACGCGCGCTGGGCGCGCCGCCCCTCGAATGGGCTCGACGGCGCATTCCGAAGGCGCGACGATCGGACAAAGCGAATAAGCGCCGCGCGAGGAGACGAACCCATGGCCGGAGAGGAGAGCGAATCGAAGGACACGAGCGCCGCCGCCAGCTCCGAGCTCGAGGCGGCGCGCGCCGAGATCACACGGCTGAAGCGTGGCGCCGAGACCGACCGCGCGCTCGCCTCCTTCGCCGACGAAGTCCACGCGCTCTGGCGGGAGGCCCCCGACGCGATCTTCTCGTTCACCCCGGAGGGGCGCTACTCCAGGGTCAACCACGCGCTGGCCGTCGCGTTCGGCCGGCCAGCCGAGGAGATCGTCGGCAAGAGCCTCGCGGACTTCTTCCCCCGAGAGGAAGCGGAGCGGCGCTTCGCGTGCCTGCGCCACGTCTTCACCACCGGAGAAGACTCGGGCTCGCGATCACCAAGGAGATCGTGACCCTCCACGGCGGCGAGATCTGGGTCGAGGACGCGAAGGACCGCGGGAGCGTGTTCGTGGTGCGCGTTCCGAAGGACCCACCGACTCGAACCCACGCGCGTTGATCCGGCGGGGCCGCGCACGCCCGACCGCGAGGCGGCGCGCCGTGCTCGTCGAGCGAGGCGTGAACCTCCGTGCGCCACGGCTCGCGCAGCGCCGCACCGCCGGCCTCCGACGGCCCCGTCGATGCGTCATCCCAGCGAGAAAGGACCGCTCCTTACGGCGCCCTTGACGTCGCCCTCGGCGGCATCTACCTGGCCGCACAAGTAGCCCGGTGTAGGAGTCCTCGCACCGAGAACCACCGCGTCGGCTGCGCCCCGGGAGTCCCATCATGCGCGCTTCATCATCAGTCCTATCCCTATCCGCCCTCCTCCTCTCCTTCGCGTCCTTCGCGTCCTTCGCGGGCACGGCGTGCGTCGCGCAGGCACCCGAGTCGATCGACGAGACGTCGCTCGCGATGGCGAACGGGACGATCGCGCCGTCGATGAGCGACGGCACCGTCTTCCTGCGGTTCAACAACGACGACCACGCGTGCACCGGCGTGCTGCTCCGCCGGCAGTGGGTCCTCACGGCGGCGCACTGCGTGCTCGACGTGCAGGGGCGGCCGATCAGCGGTGATCAGGTCTTCGTCACCGAGACGAAGCAGTCCCAGTACAAGCCGGTCTACACCCCGCAGGGCAATCAGGTCTTCGTCCACCCGGGCTATCTTGCGTCCTCGCAGCCCCCCTACGATCTCGCGCTGATCCGGCTCGCGACCCCCTCGAGTCTCCCCAACTCGTACGTCCGCGCGACGTACGGCGGCACGACCGCGCAGCTCGTGGGCGCCAATCTGCGCTGTTACGGATACGGCATGCTGCTGCTGCCCAATCAGCAGGGCGTCGTCGACGACGACAACCTCCGCACGGGCAGCTTCAAGGTCATGATGGACTCGGGGAGCGGCCGCGCGCTCATCGGCTCGACGCAGGCCCAGGTCCGCAACGGCGACTCGGGCGGACCGTGCATCCGCACCGATACGAACGAGCTCGCGGGCGTGTTCTCGTGGAGCCCGCTGACCGCCGGCGACACCACCGCCATCATGGCCGTCACCCAGAGCGACTGGATCTACCGCACGCTCGAGGGGACGCGCGTCGACGCGAACGCCGCGGCGGCGACGGTCACCTCGCACCAGCCCTCGGTGGTGAAGGCGCCGGGCGGCTCGTGGACGGCGCTGGTCGTCCGCGACGACTCCGGCGCGCTGCGCTTCAAGTACGAGTCCGGGCAGACCTGGTATCCGAGCGCCGATTTCGACCGCATCCCGCTCCCGGTCGCGGTCGACGGCGACCCCACGGCGCTCTTCATCGACGGCACGCTCACGGTCTTCGCGACCGGCGTCGACCGGCAGCTCTGGGTCGCTCGCTGGCTGTGGAACCACTGGGAGTACCTGAGCCTCGGCGGGCAGCTCGACTCGTCGCCCGCCGCGGTCTCCATCGCCGCCGGGCGCGCCGACGTGTTCGCCGTCGACTACTCGACCAAGCTCCTCGCGCGCGTCACGTACAAGGCCGGCGCCTGGGGCACTTGGGCGAAGCTCTCGGGCATGACGCTCCGCGGGGCGACGAAGCCGGCCGCGGCGACGGTCACCACCGCCGGGACGGGCGTCGCGTCGATCGTCGCGGTCGGCGCCGATGGCGCGCTCAAGAACATCGAGCTCTGGCCGGGCGGGTTCACCTCCTGCTCGGGCATCGGCATCCGCACGCGCTGCCTCCTGAGTGACTACTCCTCGTGGACCGATCTCGGCGAGCAGGTCTATGGCGATCCGTCGATCGTCTCCGCCACGGCGACGCGCGTGACGGTCGGCGCTCGCCACGCCGGCGATCTCCACGTGGTCCGCAAGCTGCTCGCCCTCGACGGAAGCTTCACGGTCACGCAGCAGCCGTGGCTGTCCGACGCGTTCTCGCCGACGTCCTCCGAGCTCGTCTCGGCCTACGACCGCATCTACGCCGTGCGCTTCGGCGTGATGTACTCGTGCTACTCGCCAAGCTACCTCCAGCAGTTCCCGTGCAACGACTGGCAGCCTGACCAGGCGCCAAGCGTCGCGCACATCGGCGGCTGGGCGACGCTCGGCCTCGTCGGCACGGACGCCAACGGGCAGGTCTGGGAGATGCGCAACTGAGCGGCACTGCGCCGGCGACCACGTCGGCGCGGTGACGCGTGCGCCGCGGGCACGAGCCCCGCGACGCGCCCGCGGGGGGGAGAGATCGGCTGGCGCTCCGCAGGGGGCGGCCGGCCGATTCTCGTTCGGGGCGACTCCGCCCTTCGGACGATCAGCCGCCGGGGCTCAAGTCCGAGTACGTCGCCATCGTCTCGCGCAGCAGCGGTCGCAGGTCGACGAACGCCGCCGCCAGCGACGGATCGAGCGAGCGCCCGCCCTCGTCGCGGATGGCCTGGAGGGCCACGTCGAAGTCCCAGGCGGGCTTGTAGGGGCGCTTCGACGTCAACGCGTCGAAGACGTCGGCCACGGCGGTCATGCGGCCGGCGAGCGGGATGTCCGCGCCCTTGATGCCGAACGGGTAGCCGCTGCCGTTCCAGCGCTCGTGGTGGGTGAGCGCCACCGTCCGACACAGCCGGAGCAGCGTCGACTCGTGGAAGCCGATGATGTTCGCGCCTATCTGGCAGTGCTGTTTGACGACGGCGAACTCCTCGGCGTCGAGCGGGCCGGGCTTGAGGAGGATGTGATCGGGGATGCCGATCTTGCCGATGTCGTGCATCAGCGACGCGTGGCTGATCGACTCGACCTCCGAGGGGAGCAGCCCGATGGCCTGGCCGAGCACCTCCACGTAGCGGCTCAGCCGGAAGACGTGCATCCCCGTCTCGTTGTCGCGGTACTCTCCGGCGCGCCCGAGGCGTCGGAGGATCTGCATCCGCGTCTCCTCGAGCTCGAGCGTCTTCTTCTCGAGCAGCGAGGTGCGCTGTCGCACCAGCTCCTCGAGCAGCCGGCTGCGGTCGCGGAGCGAGAGGTGCGTCGCCACCCGCGCGAGCACCACCGGCGCGCTCACCGGCTTGGTGATGTAGTCCTCCGCGCCGAGCGAGAAGCCGAGCGCCTCCTCCTCGACCTCGCTGCGCGCCGTGACGAACACGATCGGGATGTCGCGCGTCGTCTCGTTCTGCTTCAGCAGCCGGCACACCTCGTAGCCGTCGATCTCGGGCATGACCACGTCGAGCAGGATCAGGTCCGGCGGGTGCTCGGACGCCGCGACCCGCATCGCGAGGCGGCCGTTGTTGGCGACCTTGACCGCGTAGCGCCCTTTCAAGATCGACTTGAGCACGTCGATGTTCGTCGGCTCGTCGTCGACGATCAGGATCGTCTTGCCGGTCACGCGCGCGTCCCTTCCTGCGCGGCGTCGAGCCGTCGCGCCACCTCGACGAGCTCGCGGTGCGCGGCCTCGTAGTCGTAGCGGTCCATCCCCTCGCGGACGCGCGCGAGCAGCGGCGCGAGCGCGGCGTCGCCGTCGAGCTGCGCGAAGAGCTGCGCGACCGAGTCCTCGGCGGCCGCCTCGCAGTCGGCGAGCTGCGCCAGCGCCGTCCGCACGAGCCCGTGGAGACGCGCCGCGCCGGCGAGGCGCTCGACGCTCGGGAGCGCCGCCTGCGCCGTGGTGTCGGGCAGCGCCTGCGCGATGGCCGTGTGCAGCGCCTCGAGATCGGCGTCGGCCGAGTCGAGCATGCCGGCCAGGCCGTCCTGCCCCACGCCGCGGCGAATCGCCCCCTCGAGCTCGCGCATCTTGGCGCGCAGGCTCGTGGCGCCGAGCGTCGCCGCGAGGCCGTTGAGCGTGTGGGCCGTCCGCTCGGCCTCCTGCCTCCGCCCGCCGATCAGCGCGAGTCGAATCTCCACCACGGCGCCTCGATAGCCGCGGCGGAACCGCTCGATGAGCTTCAGGTAGTCCTCGACGTCACCGTCCAATCGCGCCACGGCCTCGGCCACCGCGACCCCGCGGATCTGCGGGAGGCGGGGGCCCGGCTGCGGCGTCGGGACCGAGGACGGAGGCGGCGCCGAGGGGCTCGCGGCCACGATCCAGCGCGCGAGCGTGGCGAACATCTCCTCCGGGTTCACGGGCTTCGTGATGTGATCGTTCATGCCGGCGGCCAGGGACTTCTCGCGGTCGCCGCTCATGGCGTTGGCGGTCATGGCGATGATCGGCAGCACGTGCGCAGGGAACTCGCGCCGGATCTCCCGGCTCGCGGTGTAGCCGTCCATGACCGGCATGTGGATGTCCATCAGCACGCCGTCGAAGTGCCGCTCGCGGACCCGCTGCAGCGCGACGGCGCCGTCTCCTGCGATGGTGACGATCGCCCCGGCGCCCTCGAGGATCTGCTTGGCGACGATCTGGTTGATGTCGTTGTCCTCCACCAGGAGCAGCTGCGCGCCGGCGAGCTTGCGGCGCTCGAGTAGCTGGCCGCGCGTCACGAGCCCTGGGCTCCCCTGGCGCGCGAACATCCCCGCGACCGCGTTGAAGAGCCGGCTCGGCGTGAAGGGCTTGGTGAGCAGCGCGCCGACGTGCGCGCTCTCCGGGAGATTCCAGGCGTGCCCGTGCATCGAGACGAGCAGGATGCGCGGCCGGCCGACGCCGCCCGTCAGCGCGGCGATCCTCCGGGCGGTCTCGAGCCCGTCGAGTTCGGGCATCTCCCAGTCGATCACGACGAGATCGAAGCGCGCGCCGTCGTGCAGCGAGCGCTCGCAGGCGTCGAGGGCCGCCTCGCCGCTGGAGACGTCGGTGACGCGGAATCGGAAGGACTCGAGGTAGTGCCGCGTCACCTCCCGCGCGCGGTCGTTGTCGTCGACGATCAGCGCGTGGAGGCCGCGCAGATCCGGCAACGCCACGGCCGAGCCGGCGGCGATCGAGGCGCACTTGCCGAGCCGCGCCGTGAACGAGAACCGCGAGCCCTTGCCCGGCTCGCTCGCGACCTCGATGGTGCCGCCCATCATCTCCACCAGGTGCCGGCAGATCGAGAGGCCGAGCCCCGTGCCGCCGTAGTCGCGCGTGATCGAGTTGTCGGCCTGCTGGAAGGGCTGGAACAGGCGCGAGATCGCCTCGGCGCTCATGCCGATCCCGGTGTCGACGACCGTGAAGCGCATCGTCACGGTGTCGCTGGTCTCGGCCTCGGCGCGGACCGACATCACGATGTCGCCCGTGCGCGTGAACTTGACCGCGTTGCTCGCCAGGTTGACGAGCACCTGCTCGAGTCGGAGCGGGTCGCCCACGACGAGCCTCGGGCACTCGGGCGCGACGTCCACGATGAGCTCCAGGCGCTTCTCCTGCGCCTGGATCGCGGTGACCGTCGCGACGCTGTCGAGCACGCGCGCGAGCTCGAAGGCCGTCTCCTCGATCGCGAGGCGGCCCGCCTCGATCTTGGAGAAGTCGAGGACGTCGTTGAGGATGCGGAGCAGGTTGTTGGCCGACGCGCCGATCTTGCCGAGGTAGTCGCGCTGCTGGTCGTCGAGCGAGGTCTGCTGACACAGGTACGTGAGCCCGATGATGGCGTTCATCGGCGTGCGGATCTCGTGGCTCATGTTCGCCAAGAACCCGCTCTTGGCCTTGCTCGCAGCGTCGGCCACGGCGACCTGCTGCTGCGCGCGGTGCATCAGCATCTGCACCACCGAGAACGAGAACAGCCGCACGGCGTCGATCGAGGAGTTCTCCCAGGGCTTCGAGAAGCCGCGCGCGGTCTCCAGCCAGACCGCGAACGAGCGGCGAGGGTCGATCCGCGGGCCGAACGCGTCGGTGACGACCTTGCCGCGCGGGTCGCCCGCCCACGGGATGTTGCGCACCACCTCCGGCCTAAACCAGAGGATCAGGCTGCGGCACTTGTTGTCGAGATCGATGGCGAGCAGGCCGGAGGCGACCGAGGCGAACTCGCGGGCCGGCGGGTACAGCGCGCCCAGGTGGTCGGTGACGAACACGCCGTGGTCGAAGTGCTGCTGCGCGAGCCACTCGATCAGCGGCGCGAGCTCGTCGCGGGGCGGGATGTCGCCGATGACGTAGCTGGCGTGCTCGACGAGGACGTAGCTGCCGCCGGCCGCGGCGAGGCTCAGGTAGTCCTCCTGGAACGTGCGGATCACGAGGTCGAAGTCGCTCGAGCCACGGATGATCTCGGTCAGGTTCTGGAGGCGCTGGCGCACGCTCTCCATCGAGTGCAGCCGCGCGGCGCTCTCCAGCGCGCCGAGCTTGATGGAGACCGACTTGCCGATGAACTCGACCACGTCGCGCAGGTGCGCGTCGACGACCGTCGGCGCGACGTCGTGACACGCGATGAGGCCCCAGAGGCGCCCCTCGTGCATCAGCGACACGGTCACCGTGGAGCGCACGCCCATGTTGCGCAGGTACTCGAGGTGGATCGGCGACATCGCGCGGAAGACCGAGAGGCTGAGATCGAACGGCCTCCCGGTCGCCGCGTTCCCCGCGGGGAGGAGCGGGACGGAGACGGCGTCGATGTCGGCGAGCAGCCGCACCAGGTTGCGGGCGTAGAGCGCGCGCGCCTGCGGGGGGATGTCCGAGGCGGGGAAGTGATGGTGCAGCAGGGAGGGGAGCGCGTCGTTGCCGCTCTGGGCGATCACCTCGCCGTTCCACTGCGAGTCGAAGCGGTAGACCATGACGCGGTCGAAGTCGATCACCCTGCGGATCTCGTCGGCCGCGTAGCGACAGTAGGTCTCGATGTCGGTGTCGCGATCGAGCGTCCAGAGCGACTCGCGCACGGCGCCGAAGAGCTTCTTGGCGGTGTCGGACCGCCCCGCGCTCGCGCGCTGCAGCTCGATGATCGTCAGCTCCTCGCTGCGGTGGGCGAGCGCGTGCAGCTCGACGAACGCGTCCCCGCAGCGGGCGCGGAGATCCACCGGCACGCAGCGGCCGGCGTGCGTCGCGAGGAGCGCGGCCCGCAGCTCCGGGAGGGCCTCGTCGGCGAGCAGCTCCCCGATCGGTCGCGCGAGGACCTCGACCGCCGCCCGGCCGAAGAGCGACTCCAGGTTGTCGCTCGCGACGCGCACGCATCCTTCGTCGTCGACGCCGAGCAGGACGCCGTGAGGCTGGATGGAATTGACGTACTGGATCGGCTCGGCGGCGCAGCGCAGCAGCGCCTCCTCGAGGTGCTTCGCGCGCAGCGCGGCCTCCTCCTCGGAATCTCCAGCGGCCCCGCGGGATGTCGGACCTGCTTCCACGGTCACGCCCTTTCGCTGCATCGAGCGGGTGTCGGCGACCGGCTCCTCGAGACCGGACGCGCGCTGCGCACCCGCGCCGACGTCACGCCGCTGCGGTGCAGAGTGGCCCGAGGGTGCTGCTCCCAAGGGCATTTGTCGAGCTGCGCAGTAACGGAATCGCCACGAATGCAAACGCCGACTCCGACGCGGTGATTGCCGGACACGCAGGCCGTGCGCCCGTCACTCGACCCTACGACGAAGGCGCGCCGGCGCGCGGGCTCCGCAGTCGCTCCCGGGACGTCGCGCGCGATGACGCGACGACCGCCGCGTCATCGCGCGGGAGCGTCCGGCGCGGGCGCGGGGCCGCATTTGGCTGGCGAGGCGGAGCACCAGCAACCGCCGCCGAGCGCCTTCGCCGCGTACATCGCGCGATCGGCCGCGGCGAGCAGCTCGCTCGAGCCTTCGCCGTGCGTCGGCGCGAAGGCGAGGCCGAGACTCCCAGAGATCGCGCAGACGTGACTGCCAATCGAGAACGGACGGGCGAGCGACTGCACGAGCCGTGCTGCCCAGTCGTCGACGTCGGAGGCCGCGCGCAGCCCCTCGAGCACGAGGACGAACTCGTCGCCGCCGAGGCGCGCGACGGTGTCGTTCTTGCGCAGGTTGGCCGAGAGGCGGCGACCCGCCTCGCGCAGCAGCGCGTCGCCCGCCTCGTGGCCGAAGCGGTCGTTGATGGCCTTGAACCCGTCGAGGTCGAGGAGGCCGACCGCGACGAGCGTGCCGGCGCTCGCTGCGCTCCCCGCGCTCCCGGCGCTCCCAGCGCCCCCGGCGCGACGCCGGCGGGCCAGCGCGCACTCGAGATCCTCCATCAGGCCGACGCGGTTCGACAGGCCGGTGAGCGCGTCGGTGCGCGCCTTCGCCGCCAGGCGTCGCTCCTCGTCCTTGAGCGGCGTGACGTCGGTGCAGATGCCGACGAAGTGCGTGCGAACGCCGGCGGGGTCGCGCACCGCGGTGACCGAGACCTGCGCGGTGACGACCTCGCCCGACGGGCGCGTGAACGTGCGATCGCCCTTCCAGCCCCCCGCGTCGACGAGCGCCGCCGCGAAGGCGGCCGACTCCAGCTCGGAGCCGGCGTCACCCATCCGGCTCACGTGAAGCCCCACGAGCTCGGCGCGGGGCAGCCCCGTGAGCTCCGCGAAGCCGTCGTTGACCTCGGCGACGAGCCCCTCCGGCGTCGTCACGAACAGGCCGTCTCTCGCGTTCTCGAACACGCTCGCCAGCATGCGCGTGCGCGCCTCGAGCTCGCGCTGCCGCGTGACGTCCTCCTTCACGGCGACGAAGCCGTCGATGACGCCGTCCTCGCCGCGGACCGGCGCGATGCGCACCTGCTCCCAGTACAGCCGGCCGTCCTTGCGGCGGTTCTCGAGGGCGCCCGACCACTCGCCGCCCGCCACGATGGTGGCCCACATCTCCTCGTACACGGCGTGGGGCGTGTTCCCCGACTGCACGATGCGCGGGTTCTTGCCGAGCGCCTCGGCGCGGGAGTGGCCCGTGATCTCGGTGAAGCGAGGGTTGACGTACTCGATCGCGCCGTCGGTGCGCGTGATGACGATCGACACCGGGCTCTGCTCGACGGCCTGGCGGAACCGCAAGGCCTCGCGCTCGGCCCACCGCTGCTCGGTGACGTCGCGCCCGTGCACGAAGACGAGCGGGACCCGGCCGTCGGCGGCGGGCAGCGGCTGGAGCGAGACGACCATCGCGTGCTGCGCGCCGTGGACGTCGACGTGCGTCGCCTCGAACGACTCGGGGTGGCCCTCGAAGGCCCGCGCCAGCGAGGCGACGAGCCGGCGACGCTGCGCCGGATCGTGGGTCCACCAAGGGAGCTCCTCGAACGCGCGCGAGAGCGCCGCCTCGTGCCCCAGGCCGACGAGGCGCAGGGCGGCGGCGTTCACCTCCACCAGATGGCCGCGATCGTCGACGACCCCCATCAGGTCCGAGGCGCGATCGAAGGCGACGTGCACGGCGCTGGCTGCTTCGAACGGGACGGGCGCGTCGGGCAGCTCGTCGACTCGGAAGAGCCAGCCGGGCTCGCCATCCCGCTCCCAGAGCACCCAGGGCGTCCCGCTCGAGGCCGCGGCGGCGCGCGCCTCGCGCAGCGTGGGGGTCCCCGACACCATCGCAGGCGGCCCCGCCGCGAACGCTGCCACGCGGCCCGCGGGATCGGCCGACAGCGCCCGGAGCACCGCCCCGGGCGACAGGACCCCGACGGGGCGGCCCTCGTCCAGCAGCAGCAACGCGCGGGCGTCGGTCTCTGCAAGCGCCGCGGCGGCGTCGGCCGCGAGGGCGTCGCACGGCAGCGTGACCTTCGGACCGCCGAGGAAGAGGGTCCCGAGAAGCTGCGCTGGGTGCATCCCTGGACCTCCCGACGGAAGTGACGAGCCCCCGACGCGGGAGCGGGCGAACCGAAGAGCTCTCTTGCACGTCGCGTGTACGGCATCACGCAGCGGCGACCAAGCGGGCGCGGCCCCTTCGTGGATGAGCTGCCGAGCGTCGAGTCGATCAGGACGCCTGAGCCGTCGTTCGAGCCGACATGTACGCGGCAGTGTCGTTCGCCAATTCGCGCGACGGGGCTTGTTGCTCGCGGCGGGCGCGCGTCTGCTCTCTCTCGCTCGAGGGGGCGCAGGAGCCTGAATGCCTTCCGTCACGGCACGCGGCGCCGACACCGCAGTGGACGCGCCGGATCTCCGGCAGTGCGAATCGGAGCCGATCCACGTCCCCGGCTCGATCCAGCCGCACGGCGCGCTCTTGGCGCTGCACGGCCCGTCGCTGCGGATCACGCAGGCCACGGCGAGCTGCGAGGCGGTCCTCGGCCGAGCGGCGGGCGAGGTGCTGGAGGTCGAGCTCTCGACGGCGTTCGACGCGAGCCTCGCCGAGGCCGTGCTCGACGCTCTCGCGCGCCACCGCGCGCAGCCCGACGGCCCGGCCTCATTCGCGTGGTCGTCGCCCTCTGGAGACGTCGCGCTCGCGGGCTACGTGCACGAGGTCGCGCCGCTCGTCGTGCTGGAGCTCGAACCCGCGGCGGCGGATGGGGTGGCGGCGGCGCCGCCGAGCGACGCGCTCGCGCAGGCGGCCCGGGCCTCGCGCCTCGTGCGCGCGCAGGCCGATCTCTCGGCGAAGGCGCAGACGGCCGCCGAGTGGATCCGGCGACTGACTGGCTATGACCGCGTGATGGTCTATCGCTTCCACGACGACTGGCACGGAGAGGTCGTCGCGGAGGCGCGGCGCGAGGACCTCGAGCCCTATCTGGGGCTGCACTACCCGGCCTCGGACATCCCTCAGCAGGCCCGTCGCCTCTACCTCGTGAGCCCGACGCGCGTGATCGTCGACGTCGAGTACACGCCGTCACCCTTGCTCCCGAGGCTCAACCCGGTGACCGGCCGGGCGCTCGATCTGTCGCGCAGCGTGCTGCGGAGCGTATCGCCGGTGCACCTCGAGTACCTGCGGAACATGGGCGTAGAGGCGACGCTGGTCGCGTCGTTGCTGTGGGAGGGCGGGCTCTGGGGGCTGGTCTCCTGCCACCACTACCGCGCGCGCCCGATCTCGCGGGAGACGCGCGAGATCGCGGACTGGATGGCGCAGGATCTGGCGACGCAGATCGGGACTACGGAGCTGCGTCACTGCCGGCGACGCGCGGCGCACCTGAAGCGCTGCCGCGACGACGTCGTCCTCGCCATGCGCGGCGGGGCGAGGATATCGGATCTGCTGCACGGTCCGGGGCTCCACGATCTGCTCGGCGCGGTCGGCGCGGAGGGGGCGGCGCTCGTCCACGGCGACCTCGTCACCACCGGCGGCGTCACGCCGGAGCCTGCCCGCGTGCTGCAGATCGCGAGGCGGCTCGGCGCTGCGCGCGCGAGCGAGCCGTCCAACCTGTTCGTGACCGAGTGTCTCGCCGAGCACCTGCCGGAGGCCGCCGGGTGGGGGGAGACGGCGGCGGGGGTCGGGATGTTCCCGCTCGACGCCGCCGAGCCGATCCACCTCGTCTGGTTTCGCGGCGAGCAGATCCGGAACGTGACCTGGGGCGGCAATCCCGACAAGGCCATGAACCTGGCCTTCGACGGCCGCGTGAGCCCGCGCCGCTCGTTCGAGGCGTGGACCGAGAGCGTCCGCTTGCACGCCACGCCTTGGCAGGAAGAGGAGGTCGCGTCGGCCCGGGAGCTCGGCGCGATGATCGACCTCGAGCTGCGCAGGATCGCCGAGGACGCGCGGCGCGCGAGCGAGGACCTGCTGCGCGAGGTGGGCGACTCGCTCACCGCGCACGTCGCGGTGCTGGACGCGCGCGGGGCGATCCTGACGGTCAATGAAGCCTGGCGCCGCTTTGCGTCCGAGAACGGCGGCGGTCCGAGCTGCAGCGCCGGCGCCGACTACCTCGCGGTGTGCGCGAACGCGGCGGGCGGGCGGGCGGAGGGCGAGGCGGGCGCGGCGCTGCGCGGGATCCGCGCGGTGCTGGCGGGGGAGCGGAGGTACTTCGAGCTCGAGTACCCGTGCGACTCGCCGTCGGAGACGCGGTGGTTCGCCATGCGCGTGTTCCGCCTCAGCGGCGTCCAGGCCGGCGCCGTGGTCGCGCACGAGAACATCACGGTCGCCAAGCTCGCCGAGCTGGCCCTGCGCAGGAGCGAGGCGCGCTTCCGGACGCTCTTCGAGGGGCACAGCGCCGTGATGCTCCTCGTCGATCCCGCCGACGGTGCGCTCGTCGACGTCAACCCGGCAGCGGCCAGATTCTACGGCTACCCGCGCGAGGCCCTGCGGACGATGTCCATCGGCGCGCTGAACCTGCTCCCCCGCGAGGCGCTGCTCGAACACGTCGCGAACGCAGCGACGACGCAGCAGAACACCTTCCTCTTCCCGCACCGCCTCGCCGGCGGCGACGTGCGCATGGTGGAGGTCAACTCCTCACCGGTGGAGGTCGAGGGGCGCACGCTGCTCTTCAGCATCGTGCACGAGGTCACTGACCGCGAAGGCGCGCGCGACGCGCTCGAACGCGAGCGACGGCGCTACCTGTCGCTGCTGAAGATCGCCCAGGACGGGCTCCACGTGCTCGACGAGGACGGCGTGCTGATCGAGGCGAGCGAGAGCTTCCTGCGCATGCTCGGGCTCACCACCGACGACCTCGGCCGCGCGCGCGTGAGCGACTGGGAGGCGTCGTTCACCCAGGAGCAGGTCGACGCCCGGTTGGCCGAGCTCCTGCTCGAGCCGGGGCTCTTCCAGACCCGACACCGCCACCGAGACGGCACGCGGATCGACGTCGAAGTTCATGCCGGGCCGGTCGAGCTCGAGGGGCGACGCTTCGTGCTGGCATCCTCGCGCGACATCACCGCGCGTCGGGAGCTGGAGCATCGGCTCGCCACCAAGAAGGCGCAGCTCGAGGAGCTCAACCGCTCGCTGGAGGACCGGATCCAGGGCGCGGTGAGCGATCTGCGCGCGAAGGATCAGCTGCTCGCCGTGCAGGGGCGGCAGGCGGCGATGGGCAGGGCGACCGCATCTTACGTAGCGGAAATCGAGGCCAGAACGTCAAAGGCGTAGTCAGGCACCCAGCCGGCGAGCTTGCGCCTTTGGGCGATGCTCTTGGTTCCATGCCCGGGCGTCCGAGACAGGAGCGAGGCGGACAGCTTGCGGAGCGCGTTTAGGTTGGCTGCGCCGTTTCGATCGCGGACACGGGACTTGTCCTCGCCATACGTGACGTCGAGGGTCCAGTGCAGAGAGTTCTCGATGCCCCAGTGAGCGCGAATGCGGTGCCCGATCGCCTTTGCGCCAAGCTTCAGGCTGCTGATGAAGTACGAGCGTTCCAAGGAGGTCTTTCCGTCGACCGTGCGCGTCCGTTCGACTTCGACGATGCTCTTGACGCCCTTCCAAGCGTCGATGCCGTCAATCCAGTCGATGTTGCGCGTCACTCGAACTCGGCGACGCTCGATGCGTCCATGCGCCGCGCCCTCCGTCACATGCTCGCCCTCGACAAGGCTTTCGTCCTCCTTGCCAGGCACTTCCGCGAACGCGACTTCGAGCGCCACATGCAGATGCGGGTGGTTCTCCTTCACGGCAAGGATGTAGTCGGCACCCTGGTCGACGATCGCTTCGGCGATGGCCTTCTGACAGCCCATTGCATCGATCGTGACCGTCGCTCCATGCACGTCGATGGTCTTGAGCAATTCGGGAATCGCCGTGATCTCGTTCGACTTGTCGTCGACGGAGATCTGCCCGAGCGAGAGACCCAGATCGGTTACCCAGGCGCTGACGACATGAAGGGCACTCTTTCCCCGTCGCTTGTCGAACGAGCCGCGCATGGTCTTGCCATCGATCGCCACGACCTTGCCGCGGAGGTCGGTGACGAGATCCTCGATGATCGTCGCCATGGCGCCGCCGAACTCCTTCGGGTCGATCGCCTCGAAGACGCGTCGGAACGTGTCCTCCGACGGCACTCCGTTCTTGAGGCTGAGGAACGTGCGCAGCCACGGTAGGCGGCCCTGCGCGAACAGCTCCATGTCCGCCCAGGCCGTCGAGCCATTGATGACGGCGAGGAGCGCGATGACGAGAACGTCGACCAGTCCGTGCAGACGCGTGCGCTCGACGCGTGGGTCGCGAACTGAGGAGAAGGCGTCGACGATGCGCGAGGGGACCATCCTCGCTGACCCTCACAACTGCGGCGAAACGGCCAAATTAGATGCGGTCACCCTGG
>CAIXWQ010000431.1 GCA_903923175.1 uncultured delta proteobacterium
CACCTTGCGCGGGGTCTGCCGACGCGCTCCGGCTCCGGCAGGTGCATCGTGTTGTCGGTGATCGCTTGCACGAAGGGAGCGGCGCCTGGCCGCGCCGGGTCCAGGGCGTCGCCGAGCCCGAGCTCACGCGCGTCGAGGCCCGTCGCGTCGCCGCCGCCAGCCGAGATTGCGGCAGCCAGGCTCTCAGCCATCTCTAAGGCCGACGCGAAGCGGGCCGCGGGGTCGCGGGCGCATGTGCGAAGGAACCAAGCGTCCACAGCGGGACTCAGATCGCCGTTCAACGACGACGGGCGTGGGATCTCGCCGTGGCAGATCGCCACCGAGATCGCGCCGATCGACTCGCCCGGAAAAGGAACCTTCCCCGTCAGGGCCTCGAACGCGACGACGCCCAGCGACCACAAGTCGCTGCGGTAGTCCACGTCGTGCTGGGCGAGGACTTGCTCCGGGCTCATGTAGAGCGGGGTTCCCAGCATCATGCCGGTCCCGGTCACCCTTCCCCCGGCCTCGAGGGCGGTCTTCGCAATCCCGAAGTCGAGGACCTTCACGAAGATCTCGCCGCCACCCGAGTCGATCAGGAAGATGTTCTCGGGCTTCAGGTCACGGTGGACGATGCTCTTCTCGTGCGCGCGTGACAGCGCCCGGGCGACCTGGGTGACGATCCGCGAAACGCCGTCGACGTTCAGCGAACCGAAGCGCGCGATCAGCTCTGCGAGGCTCTTGCCCTCGAGTAGCTCCATCGCGATGAACGGAGCCCCGTTCGCCGCGACGCCGTGTCCGTCGCGGAGAGCTGGTCGTCGGGCTTGAAGCCGAACTCGCCCGAGTTGCCGGCCGGCACTGCGTCGGTGAACGAGCAGAGGGCCAGTGTGTAGATCAGCCCGAACGCGACGGCCTCGACGAGGTCTCCGACGTCCTCCTCTTCCTCATCGTCAACGGCGAGGCGGCCCACGATGACGACGTGCTTGTCGCCGTTCGTGGTCTCCTCGATGCGCGTGTCGACGGTCTCGATCTCGGTGCCCACGAAGGATCGAATCAGGTCGTGCTCGACGGGCTGCTCGTCGCTCATGGTCGGCGGGTCGTAGCGCAGTCGTGTCGGCGCGGCGACCGGTGTGCGGACTCGGTCAGCCCTCGACGCTCGCCCGCCGACGCGGCATCCAGCGCCGCGTGAAGACGCCGAGCCTCGACCTCGACCCGAGTCGTCCGTACCAGCTCGACGGGGGCCTGCTCGCGATATGGCTGCCGCGCGAGCGCGTTCGAGGAGGGCGCGCCCGCGGTCTCGTCGGCCAGCTCTTCGTCTGCAAGGACCCCGCCTGCCTCTGCACGGACGTGAACATCGCCGGCGTCGCGATCGACGATCGGGCCCTGCGCGTGAGCGCCGAGGCCGAGGGGTTGGCGTTCACGCTGGCGGCCGGAGCCGAAGGCGTCACGCGCAAGGTCGCGTCGTGGAAGCTCGACACGCAGACGGGCGAAGCGCGTCCGCTCCGAACCGGCGAGCTCGACCCGGAGGTCGCGCGGTTCTTCCGCGAGCCGATGCCGACGTGGGTGCTCGACGACATCTACGCTCTTTGGACCGAGGGGCGCGCCGGCAACGAGCAGCGGCGCGCCGTCGACGTTCCGG
>CAIXWQ010000432.1 GCA_903923175.1 uncultured delta proteobacterium
CAAGCTCTCGGGCGGCGAGCCGTTCGTGCACCCGACGCTCGGCGAGCTCGTCGAGGGGCTCGCCGCGCAGGGGCACCGCGTGTCGATCGTGACGAACTTCTCGGCGCGCCGCGCGCAGCTCCTCGACGTCGTCGAGCGCGCGCGCGGTCGGCTCGGCGTGTTCTCGTGCAGCCTGCACCTCGAGTACGTGGCCGACGACGCTGCGCTCGCCGACTTCGTCGACAAGGCGGCCTGGCTGCAGCGCGAGCTCGACGCGCGTCGCGCGACCGCGTCCGGGTCCGCGTCCGCGACGGCGCCGTCGTCGCAGCCTCCGCCGCACCTGAACGTCACCACGGTGGCGACGCGCGCCGCGCTCCCGCGGCTCTCGGCGCTCGCCGCGCGGTTCGCGGAGGCGGGCGTGGCGTTCAAGATCCAGCCCGAGAAGCAGGGCGATCGGCTCCTCGACTACGACGACGACGAGCGCGCGCAGCTGCTGACGCTCGGCGGGCACAACCGCACCGGGCGCATCGAGCACCGGTTCCGCGGCAGGCCGTGCTGGTCGGGGGCGCGCCATTTCATCCTCGACGATCTCGGCCAGGCGTACCGCTGCTACCCGGCGAAGCGCGGGCGGTCCGAGGCGCTGGGGAGCTTCCTCGACCCGGCGTTCACGCTCGCGGACGCCGCCGCGCCGTGTCGCTACGACGCGTGCAACTGCACCGTGCCGATGGCGCGCGGGATGATGCCGACGGAGGGCTCGCCGTGAAGTTCAAGACGTTCCGGGCGATCGTGATCGGGGTCGGCCTGGCCGGGCTGGCGGGCGGGATCGCGCTGTGCCTGTCGCGGGCGGGGCGCGGCCCGAAGTCGGGCGAGACGAACGCGCCGGCGAGCACGCAGGCGAGCGCGCAGGCGAACGCAGCGCCGCCCGTGCTCGCGACGGGCGCGACGGGCGCGACGGACGCGGTCGGCACCGCGCTGCGCCCGATGGATCGCGAGATCCTCGCGGCGCTCGCCAAGGCCGCGCCGGGGGCGAAGCTCAAGGACGCGCTCCGGGGCAAGCCGTACAAGGTCGACCTCTATCGCGACGACGGCAGCGCCACGGTCAACCGGCTCAAGATCGATCTCGACCGCGACGGCACGTGGGACGAGAAGTGGGACGTCGAAGGGGTGCCGCCGGCCGCGAAGGTGAAGCGCATGACGGCCAAGGGGCCGGAGGCGTGGGAGGACGCGTTCCGGCTCGACGGCGAGCGGTGGGCACCGAAAGGCGGCGCGGGGGCGCGCTGAGAGACTGTGAAACAGTCTCTCCGGTGGGGTGGGGCCCCGACGGATCGCATTCGGCGGGGCGGGGCGGTGCCGACCGCCCCGGTGGGCAGTGAAGAGCGCGGAAGTTTTCCCGCGCTCTGAGGCCGACCGCGCGGATCAGCGCTTGCGCAGCTCGGGGACGAGGCCGCGCAGGCGCAGGATGACCTTGGTGGGGATCTCGCCGTTCTCGAGCGACTCGGACGCGCCGCCCTTCGCGGTGATCACGACCCGGTTGCAGCCGCCCGGCGCGCAGCGCGCGGCGCGCTCCTTCGCGTCCGCGCACAGGGCCATCAGATCGTGCGCGAGCGCCTCACGGTCCGCGTCGGAGAGCGTGACGGTCTTGTCGATGACGCGCGCCTTGCCGCCGGAGCCGTTGGCGTAGGGGTCGGAGTCGTGGACCTTCAACGCGCCGGTGGCGTCGTCGTACTCGAACGCGCTGTTGAAACTGGCGATGCCGGCGAAGCTGTCGGTCTTCACCGTGAAGCCGCGTCCGCCCCACGGCGCGCACGAGGCGCTCGCGGCGGAGGGCGCGGTGGCGACGGCGACGCTGGGATTCGCACTCGCGCGCGCACTGCCGCTCGCGGCGCTCATGGCCGCCGGCGCGCCCTCGGCCGCGGAGGACGAGCCGCTCGCGGCGACGACCGGCTGCGTGCCCGGCGCGGGCTTCGTGGCGCAGCCGAGGACCGTGAGCGACGCGACGACGAGGAGGCGCGAGGGGTTCATGCGCCCGACGCTATCACCGAAGAAATCGAGGCTCGACCGCGACGTGGGGAGCCCGGCCCGCGAGGCGAGGCCCCGCTGCTACCCTGCCGCCGGTGATCGAGCCCGAGATCGCCGCGTTCGTCCGCGAGGCCACCGGCGCGCGGGCCGTGCTCCGCTGCGAGCGCGTGCAGTCGCTCTGGGGCGGCTACGGCGAGCTCGTGCGGCTGCACCTCGACGGCGGCGAGGCCGCGAGCGTCGTCCTCAAGGTCGTCTCCCCGCCGCCGCGCTCGAGCGGCGAGGCCTCGCGCGGCGACGAGGCGGCGCGCTCGCACGCGCGCAAGTGCCGCTCGTACGACGTCGAGCTCGCCTTCTACGGCGACTACGCGGGGCGCACGACCGCCGGCTGCCGCGTGCCCCGCGCGCTCGCGACACGCGCGACGCGCGCGACGCGCGCGACCGGCCGCCGCTGGCTCCTGCTCCTCGAGGACCTCGACGCCGCCGGCTACCCGCTCCGTCGGCGCGGCCGCGACGCGCCGGAGCTCGCCGCGTGTCTGCGCTGGCTGGCCGCGTTCCACGCTTGTTTCCTCGGCGTGGCGCCGCTCGGGCTCTGGCCGGAGGGGACGTACTGGCAATGCGCGGTGGCGCGTCGATCGCGCGGCGCTGGAGGCGGAGTGGCGCGCGCTCTACCCGATCGCGTGTGCGGACTTCGTCCGCTTCCTCGCCGGCTGGGCGGTCGGCAGCTACGAGCGCGACGAGGAGGCGCGCGCCGTGGTGCGCCGCGCGCGGACGGCGCTGGACGGCTGACGCGCGGCACGCGTGAGGCGCACGCGTAGCGCTCTCGCGGGCGCACGCGTGAGCGAAGCGTCGGCCGGACGGTCGCGAGGGCGTTCGCGCCGACCGCGCGGACGACGTACCGTGCGCCGCGATGGCCCCTCCCCTCGATCGCCTCGCCGCCGCCTGGGTCCGCGCGCACGCGCTCGCCCGCCGCGCCGACCTCGACGCGCGCGACGACGCGCGTGACGACGACGCGCTGCTCGCGCCGTTCCTCCCGCTGCTCACCGCGCGCGAGCCGCAGCGCGCGCGGCTGCTCGACGACGTGCGGCTCTTCGCGCGCTGCCACGTGCCGATCGTGTTCGGCATGCAGGTGCGGGTGCTGCCGACGACGCCGTCGGCGCCGTTCGAGGGGTGGCCGCGCAGCCTGCAGCCGTTCGTGTTCGAGCTCTCGGGCTCGGTCACGATGGACGGCCTGGAGCGCGACTCGGCGCGGATGACGATCGAGCGGATCGGGTTCGAGGACGACGAGTGGCGCGTGATCGAGCTGTTCGACGCGCGCGGTCGGGCGCGCGCGGAGGTGGAGGCGCGGATGCTCGCCGAGATGCGCGGCGCGCGCGGGGCGTAGGACTGCGCTCGGCGGAGAGGGGCCGCGTCGACCTCCTGCCGGCACCGAGGTGCCGGCCTCGATGGTCAAGCGCCTCCGGCGCTCCGTGATCGCGAACGCCATCGCTTGGTCGCGTGAGCGCCAAGCCCGCGAAGCGGGCTTTCCCCTCGAGGCCCCGGTTTCAACCTCATCATTCGTCAAATTCGGGCCGGCCACCTTCCTTCTCTCGGTCGCGAGCTTCGAAGGCGGCCTCGACGATCATCAGGTGATCTAGGCCGAGGCGAAGCGTCTTCCATCCGGGCCGACCGTTCTTGGCGATGTGGC
>CAIXWQ010000433.1 GCA_903923175.1 uncultured delta proteobacterium
CGCGTCCGACGGCGCGCGGCCGCGCGGCGTCGCCTTCGCGCCGGGCGCGGCGGACGGCGCGCGCGCATTCGCGGGGAAGGTCGCGGGGAACGGCGAAGGCGAGCGCGCTCGGGCCGGCGTAGGGTCGCCGGTACGCAGCGACGTGGGCGTAGGGCGCGCGGTGCCGAGGCGCTGGGCGAGCGCGAAGCTCTCCGCGAACAGCCCGCTGGGGCGCTCGTCGAGCTCGGCGAACGGCTCCAGCGCCACGGCGAGATCGTCGGCCGAGGCCCAGCGATCTTGCTTGTTCTTGGCGAGCGCGCGCATGACGATCTCCGCAAGCTCGGGCGGCGTGTCGGGGCGGCGCTCCGAGAGCGGCATCGGCTCCTCGGTCAGCACCGCGCGGAACACGTCCACGGTGGAGCGCCGCCCGCCGAACGCGGAGCGCCCGCCGATCATCTCGTAGAGCAGCATCCCGAGCGCGTAGACGTCGGTGCGCGCGTCGATCTCGTCGTGGCCGCCGATCTGCTCCGGCGCCATGTACTCGGGGGTTCCCAGGAGCGCCCCGCGCACCGTCTCTTCGCCGGTCCCCTCGAAGCCGCGGAACTGGGAGACCCCGAAGTCGAGCACCTTCACGTGGTCTTCGCGGCCGTCGCGGCGCGTGAGGAACACGTTCTCGGGCTTGGTGTCCCGGTGGATGATGCCGAGCCCGTGCGCGGCCGCGAGGGCCCACGCGGCCTGCAGGCCGATGTAGGCGGCGCGCGCGAAGGGCAGGGCGCCGCAGCGGTAGAGCTCGTCGTTCAGCGGGGTGCCGACGAGGTACTCGAGCACGAGGAAGGGGAGCCCGTCGGGGGTCGTCCCCATATCGAGCGCCTCGACGATGTTGGGGTGCCCGATCATCCCGGCCGCGCGCCCCTCGTTGACGAACCGACGCACCAAGGTCGCGTCGGCCGCGATCTCCGGCAGCAGCACCTTGAGGGCGACGGTGCGATGGATGACCTGATGGACCGCCTCGTAGACGCGGGCCATCCCGCCCGTGCCGATCAGCCGCTCCACCCGATACCGCTCCGACAGCACGGTGCCGAGGAGCGGGTCCGGGGCCGCGCCGGGCGCGGTCACGCCCGCGGGGTCGTCGGCACTCGAGGAGGGCATTGGCTCAGGTTTCGACATCGACCGGCGAGGTTGTTACCGAATCGTGGTGATACCGATTCACCGCCGACACCGGTGGACCCTAGCACGCGTCGCGTCGCCGAAGCGCCTGCGTTCTCGCCATCATTGCGAGGAATCTCGCGTAGTTGGGCGATGCGTAAGACCACGAGTGTGGCCTTACGCCGCACCGTCCTTGTACGGGATTCGCGCGGACCACCGCCCACCGATCACGGCGAATCCACGCGGACCGTCGCGACGGCGCCGCCCGCGACGCGACTCGATCGCGTCAACTTCGCCAGGCGAACGCCTGGCTAGGGCGGAGTCTGTATTGCACGCACGCTCGAGGTACCGAAGCGAGACGTGCGCGGGCGCACGCGGGCGGTCGAAGCTCGGCCGCGAGCCCGAGCTCGTTCGCGCGCGGCGCGCGGCGCGCGAGCGTTCAGCGTGAGCAGACCGCGCGCACCTGCTTCAGATCGGTCAGCCCCGCGAGGACCTTCTCCGCGCCATCCTGCAGGAGCGTCGTCATCCCCGCCGCGATCGCGGCGCGACGCACCTCGGCGACCGGCCTGCGCGACTGGATGGCGTGGCGGATCTCGTCGCCGTTCACGAGCAGCTCGTGAACGCCCATGCGCCCCTTGTAGCCGGTGCCGTTGCAGACCTCGCACCCGCGCGGGCGACGCAGGAACACGGGCTCCTCGTCGGCGAAGACCTCCACGGCCTCGGGGCCGAGCGCGGCGACGAGCTCGGCCCGCTCCTCGGCCGGCGCCTCGTAGCGCTCGCTGCAGGTCGGACAGAGGCCGCGCACGAGGCGCTGCGCGAGGACGCCGAGCAGCGCGTCGGCGAACGAGAACGGCTCGAGCCCCATGTCGCAGAGGCGCGTGATCGTCTCCGGCGCGCTGTTGGTGTGCAGCGTCGAGAAGACGAGGTGGCCGGTGAGCGACGCCTCGACCGCGGTCTCGGCGGTCTCCTTGTCGCGCATCTCGCCGACCATGATCACGTCGGGATCGGCGCGCAGGAACGCGCGCATCGCGGCGGCGAAGGTGAAGCCGATCTTCGGCTGCACCTGCACCTGCCGCAGCCCCGGCTGGGTGATCTCGACCGGGTCCTCCGCGGTCCAGATCTTCATGTCGACCGTGTTGATCGAGCCGAGCGCGGAGTGGAGCGTGGTCGTCTTGCCGGAGCCGGTGGGCCCGACGCACAGGATCAGGCCGTAGGGCTGCCGCGCCAGCGCCTGCAGCTCGCGCAGGTTGCGGTCCGAGAAGCGCAGCTGATCGAGCGGCAGCGGCTTGCTGCCGGCCAGGATGCGCAGCACCACGTCCTCGTTCTCGCCGACCGTCGGGATGGTCGCGACGCGCAGCTCGATCTGGCGATCGCGCGCCTTGAACAGGATCTTGCCGTCCTGCGGCTTGCGGCGCTCGGAGATGTCGAGCTGCGACATGATCTTGATGCGCGCGACGATCGCCTGGCGGTAGGTGGCCGGGATGTCCTGGTACTGGACGCAGTCGCCGTCGATGCGGAAGCGGATCGAGACGCCGCGACCCCTGCCGTTCGGCTCGACGTGGATGTCGGAGGCGCCGCGCCGCCAGGCGTCGATGATCATCTGGTTGACGAGCTTGATGACCGCGCTGTCGGACTC
Organism: uncultured delta proteobacterium; assembly: GCA_903923175.1. Lineage (GTDB taxonomy): Bacteria > Myxococcota_A > Polyangia > Polyangiales > JADJMO01 > CAIXWQ01. Next base: position 2,762 of record CAIXWQ010000433.1, read on the forward strand.
CTGCAGCGACGGCTGCTGGTCCTCCACGGTCACGCTGGCGCTGCCGTCGCCGAGCGACTGGAGGATCGACTCCATCTCGCCGTCGAGGCGCGACTTCTCGGTGCGGTGCAGGAAGGCGTCGATCGCGTGCCGCAGCTGCGTCGCCGGCGCGATCACCGCGGTCACGCGCTTCTGCATCTTGAAGCGCAGCGAGTCGATCGCGTCGGCGGCGGCCGGATCGGCCAGCGCCACCGTCAGCAGTCGCGGCTCGCTCGCGATCGGCAGGAAGCCCGACTTCTCGATCAGCTCGCGCGGGACCTCCATCGCGGCCGCGTCGCTCGGCGGCGTGACCAGCAGATCGACGAACGGCAGCCCGAACTTCTTCGAGAGCGTGCGCGCGACGTCGATCTCGCTGACCATGCCGAGCTCGACCAGCACCTCGCCGAGCCGCTTGCCTCCGTGCTTGCGCTGCTCGATCAGCGCGCGCTCGATCGCCTCCTTGGTCACGAGCCCCGCCTCGACGAGGATCTCGCCGATGCGCAGGCGCCGCCGCGGCTGCTGCGCCGCCGCCGCCTCGAGCGCCCTCGGGTCGACCGCCCCTTGCTCCACCAGGATGGCGCCGAGCGGCGGCCGCGACGAGCGCTGCACGGCGAGCCCCTGCGAGAGCTGCGACTCGCTCAGCCGCCCCTCCTGCACGAGCAGCTCGCCGAGCGGGACCTCGCTCTCCTTCACGAGCACGCCGTGGGAGTAGAAGAAGACCTCGTCGTACGGCCCCGACGCGTCGACCGGAACGGCCCAGAAGCCGATCGGCGAAGGCCGGGCGTCGGTGCGCGGCTCGACGAGCCAGGGGACGCCGTGCGCGAGGTGGACGCGCAGGCGCGTCGGCCGCGCGGCCGAGGACGGCGGCCCGCTCACCCGCGCGCTCCCCTCGCGACGATGGAACGCCACGAGCGCGATCGACTCGGCCGCGAGGCGATCGCGGGTGAGCAGCGGCCCCGCCGACAGGAGCGTGAGATCGGGCTCGGTCGGCTCGAAGCGCGGGACGACGCCCTGGCGCGCGCGGCCGTCGAGCATCTGGATCGTCACCGCGCGTCCGGCCGGACGCGCGACCTCGCGCGGGGTGGGCGTTTGCATCTTCAGACTCGGGTTTCGCCGTCACGCCGCTCGTCGCAACGCTCGCTGCTGGGCCGGCGTGCGACGCTTCACCTGTTTATGTAAGTGCCCGGAATCGCTGTCCGGATCAAGAACATCGATGTTCGCGATCGCGCTCTGGGCCGCAC
>CAIXWQ010000434.1 GCA_903923175.1 uncultured delta proteobacterium
CCCGCGGTGGGCCAGCGCGCGTCGAGCGGCCGCGCGAGCGCGCGCGCGACGGCCGCGGAGGCCGCGTGCGGAATGGCGTCGTCGAGCTCGTGCAGCGGCGGGATCGGCGCCTCCTTCACGGCGGCGAGGATCTGCAGCGCGTCCGCGCCCGAGAAGAGGCGCCGGCCGGCGAGCGTTTCGAAGGCGACGCAGCCGAGCGCGAAGACGTCGGCGCGCCGGTCGATCGGCGCGCCCGCCGCCTGCTCCGGCGAGAAATAGGCGATCTTCCCCCTGAGCTCGCCGGTCGCGGTCGACGAGCGCTGCATCATGGCGCGCGCCACGCCGAAGTCGGCGACGCGCGTGCGGCCGTCGACGCCGACCAGCAGGTTCTGCGGCGACACGTCGCGGTGCACGATGTCGAGCGGCGCGCCCGTCGGCGTGAGCGCCTCGTGCGCGGCGTCGAGCCCCTGCGCTGCCTGCGCGAGGATCTCCAGCGCGATTCGCGGCGGCACGCGCCCGCCGGCCGCGCGGACCTCGCGCAGCAGCGACGCGAGCGAACAGCCCACGACGAGCTCCATGGCGATGAACAGCGCGCCGTCGGCCGCGCGCCCGAGATCGAGCGTCTGCACGACGTGGGAGCTCGCGACGTGGACCGCGAGCTTGGCCTCGTCGAGGAACATCTGGACGAAGTGCTCGTCAGCCGCGAGGTGCGGCAACATGCGCTTGACCGCGACGAGCTTCTGGAACCCCGCCTCGCCGCGGATGCGCGCGGCGAAGACCTCGGCCATGCCCCCCGACGCGACGCGGAACAGCGGTTCGTAGCGGCCGAGAGTCGGGAGCTGGGGCATGGTGCGACGCCGACCCACCGTCGGCTGCGCGGGCGAATCGCCGCACCGAATCGTGCCGGCTGCGCCGAGCGCGGTCAAATGCGCGATCTCCTTCGCCCGCGCGACGCGCGCCAGCACGGTATCGTGGGCGGACCATGAAAGGCCCGCCGACCGCTTCGCGCGCCGCCCTCGCGCTCACCGTCGCGCTCGCCGCCGCGCTCCCGGTGTCCGGCGTGAGCGCCTGTCGCAGCGGCGGCGTCGCGCTGAGCGTCGACCTGCGCACCGACTACCTCGCGGGGCGCGAGTTCGCGAGCGTGGTGACCGAGGTCGTCCCCGACGGCGCCTCCGCGCAGAGCGCCGACCTCGCGGTCACGGCGCCGGGGCCCGACTTCGTCGACGGCGCGCGGGTGGCCGATTTCTCCGATCTCGCGGCGGGCGCCTTCCAGGTCAAGGTGCGCATCGTCTCGCCCACGGGGGCGACGCTCGTCGAGCGGCTCGCGCGCGTGACGGCGCGGAGCGACTACGCGCTCACGGTGGTCGTCTCGCGCAGCTGCGCTGGGCTCGTGTGCCCCGAGCCGCTCGGCGACCCGCTCCTCGCCACCTGCGACCGCGGCCAGTGCGTGAGCCCCGACTGCGGCCCGCAGAACCCGGCCGCGTGCGCCACCGCGCAGTGCGCGTTCGACGCGGACTGCCGCGCCAAGGTCGACTGCGTCGCGGGCCGCTGCGTCTCGGGCACCTGCCTCTTCCTCCCGGACGACGCGAAGTGCGCCGGCGCGACCTGCGATCCCAAGATCGGCTGCGCGACCTTCCCGATCTGCACCCCGACCGCGACCCGCGAGCAGAGCTGCAGCGACGGCAACGACGACGACTGCGACGGGCTCGTCGACTGCCAGGACACCGACTGCGCGGCGCAGCCGTGCGGCGACGCGTGCACCGCCGGCGGCACCTGCGTCGGCGCCGCCTGCACGGGCGGGAGCCCGAAGTCGTGCGACGACGGCAATCCGTGCACCGACGACGCGTGCGCGCTCCCGGGCGGCTGCACCCACACGAACAACGCCGCGGCGTGCGACGACGGGCTCTTCTGCGACGGCGCCGACACCTGCGTCGGCGGCGCCTGCACTGCGCACGCGGGCAACCCCTGCACCAAGCCGTGCGACGAGGCGGCGAAGAAGTGCGCGAGCTGTTCGGCGGACGCCGACTGCGGGCCCGTCACGTACACGCAGTGGAGCTGCGCGTACGCCAACGTCTGCGCGACCGCGGGCCCGGGGACGCGCACCGCCAGCACGCCCAAGTGCGTCAGCGGCAGCTGCACCGTCGTGAAGTCGACGCAGAGCCAGACCTGCACGCGCGCGGTCGCGAACGGCACCACCTGCGGCACGAACGACTACTGCTGCAGCGGCGCCTGCGTCGCCCGCAACGACCCGAACCACTGCAGCGCGTGCGGCGTGAAGTGCAGCACCGGCTCCTGCGGCTCGATCGGAGGCGGCCAGTACTCGTGCACCTGCAGCTCGAACGCGGCGTGCGTCGGCGACGGCTTCGGCGCCGGCGCCACCTGCTGGGCGCCGAGCGGGCAGACCTACTGCAACTGCCAGTGCACGACGGCCGGCTGCTGCGGCGGCGGCGCGGCGTGCGACAAGCCCTCGGGCATCAACTACTGCACGTACTGACGCGGACGACGGGGCCGCGCCCCGAGCCCGCGCCGCCGACGCACGCCCCGCTCAGCGGGTAGGCTTCACTTCCTTCACGTCGCACAGCAGGTCGTCGCCGCCGAAGGCGTTGCTGCACACGTGCCCCAGCTCCTTGCAGTCCGCGCTCTTGGCGCAGATGCGTCGACAGGTGAGCCCGGCATCGCCGTGCCACCCCTTGGGGCAGGTCTTGCCCTGCACGCACTTGAACGCGTCCTTGTCGGCCGGGGCCGCGCACGCGTTGGGGTTCGCGTCGCCGGCGCCCGTCTTGATCAGCTGGTTGCAGCCGCCGCCGGTGATGCCGATCTTGCCGGTCGCGTCGCTGGCGCACGCGACGACCTGCGTGTGCTTGCCGCCCGGGCCTTGCTTGCCCGCCTCGACGACCGAAGCGACGCGCACGAGCGCCTCGAGATCGTAGAACTGATCGCTCTCGGTCCAGTGCTCGGAGGTGCAGCCGGTCATGCACCCTTCGTTGCCCGGGGTGCACGCCTTGCCCTTGTCGTCGAACGCCGCGAGCTCCAGCGGCTCGCTCCGCACGTGCACGCGGAGCAGCGCCGCGCCCGGGAGCAGCTTCGCGTCGTCGGCGTAGCCGCAGCGCATGAAGTTCATCCCGCCGCCGACGTCGTCCCACGCGAAGACCTTGCCGTCCGCGCCCACGCCGGCGAGCGCGATGACCTGAGCGCCGCCGCCGCTGTCGACCCCGCCGAGCTGCACGAGGAACGGCCCCTTGCCGGTGCACCCCGCGCTGCACAGCACCTTCAGCGCCGCGTCGTCCGACTTCGGCGGCACGTCGGGGGCGTCGACGCCGTCCTTCTTCGCGAGCGCCTTGTAGAGGTCGAGCCAGCCCGCGTACTTCTTCGCCTCGACGCGCTTGGTGTCGACCTTGGCCGGGCAGCCGGTGGGCGCGGCGGCCGCGTCGCCGAGGGCCGCGAGCTTGTTCTGCGCGGCCTTGGTCGGACGCAGCTCGTTCGACTTCTTGTAGGCCTCGATCGCGCCGGGCTTCTCGCCCTTCCCCTCGCGCGCGAGGCCGAGGTTGTACCAGATGGGCCCGAGCAGCTTCGCGTCGTCGGTCTTCGCGAGCGCCGCGTCGAGGTCCTTGATCCCGGCGTCGTACTGCGTGTCGAGGACCTTGGCGTAGCCGCGCTCGCCGAACGCGAGGGCGTCGTCCTCGCGCGCGTCGCAGGCGTCGTCGTACGCGGCGATCGCGCCCTTGTAGTCCTTCTTGGCGACCGCATCGCGCGCCTTCTTCATCGCCGCGTCGAAGCCGGCGCCGTCGTCCGACTTCGGCTTCTTCTTCGCGTCGTCGTCGCCGTCGTCGCCCTTCGACTTCTTCTTCGAGTTCTTCTTCTTCGCGTCGTCGTCGTCGTCGCCCTTCGGCTTCTTCTTGCCGCCCGAGGTGTCGTCGTCCTCGACCTTCTGGGCCTTGGTGTCGTCCGCCTTCTTCGCGGAGTCCTTGCAGGAGGCGGGGGCCGCGAGCACGAGGCAGAGCAGCGCGAGGGGGGCGCGTCGGGCGATCATGCGGCGCAATGTGCAACGAACGGAGGCGTTCGAGAAGCGCTTCCGCCGCGCACCGACGCCGATCGCCGGCTTCGGTCCGACCGGTTCGGGAGCGCCGGAACCTCGCGCACGCCCTCGCGCGCCCGAGCGGCTCGCAGCGTGCGCGCGATCAAGGCTGGCCTATCGCCGCCCGAAATTCGCGGCAGAGCGCCTCGAGGCTCTCGCGCAGCGCCGCGTTGCCCTGCGCCTTCGCGCGCGGCGCCGTGCACACGCGGTAGAGGGCGGCCGAGGTCTTGGCCTGCACGAAGTTGAGCGTCGGCGCCCCGACGTGATCGGGGAGCGCGCCGCAGATCGAGCGCCAGGCCCCCGCGAGCTCCGGGCGGCGCTCACGCAGGCGCTCGGAGGCGGCGGTCGCGCCCCCGAGCCCGTCGCCGCCGTCGTGGAAGGCGCGCCCGATCTCGGCGGCGATGTCGTCGACGCGCTTCGCGTAGGCGTACGCCTCCTCGTCGTAGGCCCGCGAGGCTTCGATCGGCGCGCAGGCCGAGGCCGGGGCGTAGCGCAGCGAGACGAGCGGGACGTCGTTGGAGCGCGCGGCGGCGGCGGACGCGGGGGGGGGCGTCGAGGAACCACACGCGGCCGAGGCAGGGACGACGAGCAGGAGCACGAGCGCGGCGGAGCGGCAGAGGTACGAGCGCGGCACGGTCTCGAAGGATACGCGGGGCGCCGGGCGGGGCTCGGCGTATGTTCTCCGGGCCGTGGCCCGCACCGATCCCGACCTGCTGGAGGCGCTCGCCGACGCGCTGGCCGGCTCCGCCACCGAGGCCGACGCGCTGGCCGCCCTCGAGCTGGGCGGCCCGGCGGCGCGCTCGCTCGCGGTGGCGATCGCGCAGGCGCTGCGAAAGGGCGAGGCGCCGCTCGACGCGATCGCGCAGGCGGCG
>CAIXWQ010000435.1 GCA_903923175.1 uncultured delta proteobacterium
CACCTCCGGCATCGCGAGCTCGGCCTCGGCGCATTCGTCCATCGCGTCGTCCACGGCGAGCTCCATCGCGCCGATGAAGCGGTGCCCCTGATTGCCGCCGAGGAGCGGAAACGCCACGAGCTCGAGCGCATGGCGCGCGGCGAGCCGGAGGCAGGCGCCCGTGCACTCGTAGATCAGCGCGGGCGAGTAGGTGTTCTCGTCGTTCCAGAGCGCGACGAAGAGGTAGGCCCGGCGTCCCTCCAGGGCCCGATACTCCGCACACCCGAGCGCGAGCTCGGGAAGCTGCACGCCCTTGCCGACGACCGCGCGACTGATCGAGCCGTACCAGCGCCCCTTCGTCTTGATCGGGACCACGACGACCGGATGCTCGAAGAGATCGCCGGTGCGTAGACGCTCGCGCCCGAGCGCGGCGTAGCGTTCGAGCTTGGCTGCGGAGAATGCCATGACCACCTCGCCCTCTCGTGACGCTCCGACGCGTCCGATCAGAGACGTAGCAGATCGCCGGATCTGTCAGGTCGCGTCCGCCTCGTTCGTCTCCGCTACGGATGCAGGAGCGCCCGGTACCGCGTGAGGTTCGTGCGCCGCCCCGAGCGGCTGGCCACGCTGCGCCGGCCGTCGACCCACGCCAGCTACTCTTCCTCCCGCCGCAGACACTCCTCCAGCGCCCCCGCCAGCCGCTCGAACCCGGCGCTCCGTCGCGTGGTCCGCGGATGCCACGCGAGGTGCAGCTTCGCGCTGAACCGCCCGAGCCCCGGCAGCCTCACCTCGACCACATCGCGCGCGGGCAGCTCCGACTCGACGATCGTCGGCAGCAGCGCGGCGTACCGCCCCGATCGCACCGCGCTGCACGCTTGCGGGAACGTCTCGCAGACGAGCGCTGGCTGCGCCGCGCCGACCTTCCGCGCGATGGCCAGGATCCGCTCGTTGAGCTCCTCCTCGCTCGACTGCAGCGCGAGTGGCACCATTGTCAGCATCGTCGCGACGTCGTCGGAGGGGGCCTTCGCGCGCAGCTTCCGCGGCACGTAGAGCGCGTACTCCAAGGCGAAGAGCGGCCGCGACTCCAGCTCCTTCGGCACCTCGCTCGCCCGCACAAGCCCGAAGTCCAACCGCGCGTCGAGCAGCCGCGCGACCACGTCGGCCGACGACAGGCTCACCAGCGACGCGACGGCGCGCGGCACCTGCTTCGCGACCTCGCCGATGCGCGGCACCACCCACCACTGGAGCAGGCTGTCACCGGCGCCGAACGAGTACGGCAGCGGCGCGTTCGCCTCCTCGCTGCGCACGTCGTCGAGCCCCTTCTCGAGCTCGCGCACCACGGAGGCGAGCCGCTCGCCGGCCGCGGTGACGCGGATTCCGCGCCCGCTCCGCTCGACGAGCGCTTTGCCGAAGTGCCGCTCGAGCTCGCCGACCTGCCGGCTCAACTGGCTCTGGCGCACGGGATCGTCGGGCGCGGCGCGGGCGAAGCTCCCCGCCTCGGCGATCTGGCGAAACGAAACGAGGCGCGTGATCG
>CAIXWQ010000436.1 GCA_903923175.1 uncultured delta proteobacterium
GCGGGGCTGGCGCTGCCGCCGCCGCACTTCGGCAGCGAGGCGGCGCAGAAGGCGCAGAAGAGCGCGAGGGAGAGGGCGGAGGGGCGCTGGGGTCGCTTCACCCTCGAAGTTGTATCGCGGTTCGCGCGCGTCGGCCCGCGCCCACTCGGCGCCGCGCGAGCGGCCGGCGTTTCACCGGCGCTCCAGGGCGCGCCGACGGCCGCATCGGCGCGGGCGAGACGCGCTGCTGGACGACGCGGCTACCGGTGCCGCCCCATCTGCTCGTGCGAGGAGACCCAGTCGAGCGACGAGATCGCGGCGCCGAGCGACAGCTCGCCCGCCAGCGCGACCCCCGCCATGATCTCCGCGAGCTTGCGGACGGAGCCGCGCCCGGTGCAGCCGAGCACGCGCAGGCACTCCTGCTGCGTCGGCAGCCCCGTGCCGCCGCCGTGCGTCGCGACGATCAGCGAGGGGATCGTCAGCGACAGGTAGAGATCGCCGGTCTTCGTGAGCTCGGTGTAGAGGATGGCGGCCGAGCTCTCGGCGACGTTCGCGACGTCCTGGCCGGTCGCGATGAACATCGCCGTGATGCCGTTCGGCGAGTGGCAGCCGTTGTTGCTCGCGCCCGAGAGGATCGAGCCGATCGTGCCGACGCTCGCGTGGTAGTGGAGCTGCTCCGGGGTCACGCGCATGTGCTGCAGCAGCACCTCGCGCGGCACGGTCGCCTCCGCGGTCACGCGCTTGCCGCGCGTGTGGAGGATGTTCACGTGCGAGTGCTTCTTGTCGGTCGCGAGGTTCGCCTCCAGGTAGAAGCTCTTCACGTTCGCGGCCCGGTCGAGGATCCACTGGCACGCGGCGAAGGTCGCGCGACCGACCATGTTCTGCCCGGCGGCGTCGCCGGTGGCGTAGTTGAAGCGCAGGAACGCGAACTTGTTGCTCGTGTACTTGTCGACGTAGAGCAGCTTGGCGACCGCGGAGGTGCTCTCGGCGGCGGCGCGGATGCCGTCGACGTGCGCGTCGATCCAGAGGCAGAAGTCGCGCGCCTCTCGGGCCGACTCGAAGATGAACACGGGCGCGCGCTGCATCGCGTCCTCGGACACGGTGCACGTGATGCCGCCCGCGGCGTTGAACGCCTTGATGCCGCGGTTGTACGAGGCGACCAGCGTCCCCTCGGTGGTCGCCATCGGCACGAGGAACTCGCCGTCCGCGTGCTCGCCGAGGATGCGGATCGGCCCCGCGAAGCCGACCGGAACCTGCGCGACGCCGGTGAAGTTCTCGATGTTGCCGCGCGTGGTCGCGGGGTCGAACGAGAACTTCGTGACGTGATCGAGCTTCACGCCGGAGAACTGCTCGACGAAGCCCTGGCGCGCGCGCACGAGATCGGCCGAGTAGTCGTCGCGATCGTCGTGGGGGATACGCTGCCGCCGCGAGTCGACCTGCTCGAGCGAGACGACGTCCTCGACCGAGAAACTGAGGCGCCCGAACGACGCGACGTCGATCTCGAGCTCGAGCTGGTGAGCCCCCTCCCCGAGCTGCACGCCGTCGAGCTGCAGCGCGACGCGCATGCGCAGCGGGAAGGCGAGGCCGCGCGCGGCGATGTCCACGGCCGTCACGGTCACGCCGTCGGCGGGCGTCACGCGCACGCGCTCGAGCGGCACCTCGCGGCCGTTCAGCCGGATGGCGCACAGCGCGTGGAGGTGCACGTCGGCCAGGCGGTTCTTCAGCTCGAAGCGGAGCCCGTCGGCGGTGCTCGTGAGCGAGCCGTTGGTGTAGAGCTGCGTGAGCAGTTGGCGCGGGATGTCCATGGGGTTGACTCGATGCTCTAGAGACGCCCCGCGGGGTGGAGCAATCACGCGGCGCGTGATCGTGACGCGCGCGCAGCCCCTTCGCGTTCGGCGCGCCTCGCGACGAAGAGCGCCGCGCGCGCCGCGCGAGGCGGTATAGTCGCCGTTCCGTGCGCGTCGTCCGTTCCCCCTTCGCGGCAGGCGTGATCGCGATTTCCGCGCTCGTCGCGACCTCCGCCTGCCACCGCGCGGCGCCGGGCGCGGAGCCCGCCGAGGAGGGCAACGCGGGGCACGGGCTCGAGCTCACGCCAGAGCAGCGCGCGCAGCTCGGGCTCGTCACCGTGAAGGCCACGCTCGGCGAGCTCCCCGACGTCGAGCTGCGCTCGGGCACGGTGCTGCTGCCGCCGACGGCGCAGGCGCTCGTGTCGACGCCGGTGTCGGCCCGCACCCGCGCGCCGGTCACGCTCGTGGTCGGCCAGACGGTGCGCGAGGGCGACCCGATCGCCGAGGTCGTGCCGGTGCTCTCGGCCGGCGAGCAGGTCACGCTCAACGTGCAGGCGGCCGACCTGATCGGGCAGATCGCCTCGACGGACACGCAGCTCAAGAACGAAGAGGCGCAGCTCGCGCGCGGCCGCGCCCTCGCGCCGCGCGGCCTCATCTCGCCGCAGGATCTCGACAACCAGGAGGCGAGCGTCGCCTCGACGCGCTCGAAGCTCGCCGCGCTGCGCACCGAGAGCGCGATGCAGGGCGCGCGGGGCGGCTCGGTCACGCTGCGCGCGCCGATCGGCGGGCTGGTCGCGAGCGTCGACGCGCCCAACGGCGCGACCTTGCAGGCCGGGCACGTGCTCGCGCAGATCGTGATCGACGGCCCGCGCTGGCTCGACGTCGCGATGCCGACCGACGTGGCGAGCGGGAGCGGCTACTCGGTGCGCGTCGGCGGGGCGTGGGTGCGCGCGCGGCTGCTCGCGCGCGGCGTGCTCGCGTCGCCCGACGGGCTGCGCCGGGATCGCCTCGAGCTCACCGCGGCGGGGCTCGTGGTCGGCGCGACGCTCGACGTGCGGCTCGAGCGCGGCGACGCCAAGGGGGTCGTGATCCCCGCCTCGGCGCTCGTCCCCACCTCCGAGGGCGACGTGGTCTACGTCGAGACGAGCGACGGCAAGTTCGTCGAGCGCCCGGTGCGCGTGGCGGCCCGCCTCGACGAGCGCGTGCGGCTCTCGAGCGGCGTGGCCGAGGGCGAGAGCGTGGTCGTCGTCGGCGCGCAAGGGCTGCGGGGCGAGAAGATGCGCGCCGCGCTCGGGGAGTGAGCGGTGGTGCCCTCCGGTCTGCCGAGCTTCCTCGACGCGCTCATCGGCTGGTCGATCCGGCACCGCGTCGTGGTCATGCTCGCCGCGGTGCTGCTCGCCGTGCTGGGCGTCGAGCAGGCGCGCCACGCGGGCACCGACGTGCTCCCCGACTTCACGCCGCCGTTCGTGACGGTGCAGACCGAGGCGCCGGGGCTCACGACGACCGACGTCGAGGAGGTCGTCACGCGGCCGCTCGAGCGCGTGCTCCTCGGCGTGCCCGGCGTCGAGAACGTCCGCTCGCAGTCGGCGCCCGGCGTCTCGGTCGTGACGCTGCTGTTCCAGCAAGGGGTGATGGACGTCTACCGCGCGCGCCAGCTCGTCGCCGAGCGCGTGACGCTCGCGAGCCAACGCTTCCCGGCCACGGTGAAGGCCCCCGTGCTCGAGCCGGTGTCGGCGCCGATCAGCGCGCTGCTCAAGCTGTGCATCACCGCGGACGCGGCCGCGGGGAGCGATCCCGTCGCCGCCACGCGCGCCGTGCGCACCTTCGCCGACTGGACCCTCCGCCCGCGCCTGCTCGCCATCCCGGGCGTCTCGCAGGTGATCGCGCTCGGCGGCGGCGTGGACCGCGTGGAGGTGCGCCCCGACACCGCGCGGCTGCGCGCGCTCGGCGTCTCGCTCTCGGAGCTGCGCGCCGCCATCGGCGATTCGCAGTCGTTCCAGGGGATCGGGTTCGTCGAGCTCGCCAACGCGCGCATCGACGTGCAGAGCGGCGCGAGGCTCCACGAGGACGACGCGGTCGCGCGGCTGCGCGAGGTGCAGATCAAGCGCGCGAGCGGCGCGCCGATCCGCCTGCGCGACGTCGCCGAGGTCGTGCTCGGCGAGGAGCCGCGGCTCGGCGCCGCCAGCTACGACGGCAAGCCCGCCATCTACCTGCAGGTGAACAAGCTCGCCGGGGCCGACACCGAGAGCACCACCCGCGACGTCGAGGCCGCGCTGGTCGAGCTCGGCCGCGAGCTGCCGGCCGGCGCGCAGATCCAGGCGCCTGCGTTCCGCCAGGCGACCTTCGTCGAGCGCGCGCTCTCCTCGGTCGGCCGCGCGATGATGCTCGGCGGCGTGCTGGTGATCGCCGTGCTGCTCGCGTTCCTGCGCTCGCCGCGCCTCGCCGCGATCAGCCTGGTCGCCATCCCGCTCTCGATGCTCGGCGCCGCGGCGGTGCTCGTGCGCACGGGCGCGTCGATCAACGCCATGACGCTCGGCGGGCTCGCGCTCGCGGTCGGCGAGGTGGTCGACGACGCCATCGTCGACGTCGAGAACGTCTGGCGGCGCCTGCGCGAGAACGCGCTCGCCGACGCGCCGAGGCCCGCGCTCGAGGTCGTGCGCGACGCCTCGCACGAGATCCGCGGCTCGGTGACCTACGCGACCGCGGTGGTGGTGCTGGTGCTGCTGCCGGTCATGATGCTCGGCGGCATCGAGGGGGCGATCTTCGCGCCGCTCGCCAAGGCCTACGCGCTCTCGATCGGCTTCTCGCTGGTGGTCGCGCTCACCGTCACGCCGGCGATGTGCGCCTGGCTGCTGCCGCATCTGGCCGGCTCGCCGTCGAGCCGACCGACGCGCCTCTCGACGCTCCTCGTCGCCGGGTACGGCCGCCTGCTCGCCGCGCTGGTGCGCGTGCCGGCGCTGGTGCTCGGGCTCGCCACGCTGCTCGGCGTCGGCGCGGTCGTCGGCCTGACCACGCTCGGCGGCAGCTTCCTGCCGGAGCTCCACGAGCGCTCGCTGATCGCGAAGATCGACGTCGCGCCGGGGGTCTCGCTGGAGGAGACCATGCGCGTCGCGGCGCGCGCCGAGGCCGCGCTGCGGGCCGCGCTCGGAAACGACCTCCACGTCGCCGCGCGGGCCGGGCGCGCCGAGCAGGACGAAGACGCCTCGCCGCCGAGCCGCGTCGAGCTCGACGTGGTGTTCGCGACGCCGCCGGCCGACCCCGAGGCCGCAGGCGAGGCGGTCTCCAAGGCGATCGAGTCGGTGCCGGGGCTCACCGTCGGCGTCGAGGGGGTGTTCGCCGATCGCATCCACGACATCCTCTCGGGCGAGAGCGCGCCGATCGTGGTGCGCGTCGAGGGGGACGAGCTCGAGCGGCTGCGCGGCGCCGCCGTCGAGGTCGCAGCGATCCTGCGCGGCGTGCCCGGCCTGACGGGCGTGCGCATCGAGCCGCAGGTCGACACCGCCGCGCTGCGCGTCACGCCCGACGAGGGGGCGTGCGTGCGCTACGGGCTTCGGCCGCGCGAGATCGTGGCCGACGCGGCGGCGGCGCTGGGCGGCGAGCCGCTCACGCAGGTGCTGGGGCGCGCCGGGCGGACCATCAACGTGTCGCTGGTGGCGCCGCCCGACGAGCGCAAGCTCGAGTGGCTCCGCGCCGCGCGCGTCACGACCGACGGCGGCGCGATGCTCACGCTCGGCGACGTGGCGCGCATCGAGCGCGTGCCGACCCCCGCGCGCATCCAGCACGAGGGCGGGCTGCGGCGCATCGCCATCCAGGCCGACGTGCACGGCGCGCAGCTCTCGGTCGCGGCCGACGCGGTGCGCGCGCGCCTGTCGAAGTGGACGCCGCCCGCCGGCCTGCGCTGGACGCTCTCGGGCGAGGCCGAGGCGCGAACGGCGGCCGCGCGTCGCCTGCTGCTCCTCGGCGCGGGGGTGCTGGTCGCCGTGTTCATCGTGCTGGCGCTCGCGTTCTCGTCGCTCGGCGACGCGGCGATCGTGCTGGTGAACCTCCCGCTGGGGCTGGTCGGCGGCGTGGCGGCGGCGGCGCTGTCGCCGGGCGGGCTGAGCGTGTCGGGCTTCGTCGGCTTCGTGACCCTCTTCGGCATCATCGCGCGCAACGGCATCATGCTCGTCGCGCACGCGCAGCACGTGATCGCGCACCACCCCGAGCTCGCGCCGGTCGAGCAGGTGCTGCGCGCCGCGCGCGAGCGGCTGATCCCGATCGTGATGACCGCCGCGACCGCGGGGCTCGGCCTGCTCCCCCTCGCCTTCGCGGCCGCGAGCGGCGGCAACGAGCTCGAGGTGCCGATGGCGCGCATCGTCGTCGGCGGCCTGACGAGCGCCACGCTGCTGAACATGGTCGTGCTGCCGACGGTGCTGGTCCTGCGGGCGCGCCGTCGCCGCAGGCTCGCGGGCGCGAC
>CAIXWQ010000437.1 GCA_903923175.1 uncultured delta proteobacterium
CCAGCGTGTGCAGCTCGTCGATGAAGAGGATGACCTCGCCGTTCGAGGCCTCGATCTCCTTGATGACGGCCTTGAGGCGGTCCTCGAACTCGCCGCGGAACTTCGAGCCCGCGACCATCGAGCCGAGATCGAGCGAGCAGAGGCGCTTGTCCTTCAGCGACTCGGGGACGTCGCCGTCGGCGATGCGCCGCGCGATCCCCTCGACGATGGCCGTCTTGCCGACGCCCGGCTCGCCGATGAGCACCGGGTTGTTCTTGGTGCGCCGGCAGAGCACCTGCATCACGCGGCGGATCTCCTCGTCGCGGCCGATCACCGGATCGATCTTGCCGGCGCGCGCGGCGGCGGTGAGGTCGCGCGTGTACTTCTCGAGCGCCTGGTACTTCCCCTCGGGGTCCTGATCGGTCACGCGGTGCGCGCCGCGCACGTCCTTGATGGCCTTCTCGAACGCGTCCGGGCGCAGGCGCGACTTCTCGAAGATGCCGCTCGCGTCCTTGTCGTGCTTGAGCACGGCGAGGAAGACGTGCTCCACGGAGACGTAGTCGTCCTTGAGCTTCTTGGCCTCGTCCTCGGCGTGGTTGAGCATCGCGAGCGTGCGGCGCCCCATGCCGGGCTCGCTGCCGCCGTGCTGCTTCGGGAGCTTGTCGAGGTGCGCCTCGAGCGCCTTGGCGAGCGCGTCGACGTCGGCGCCGGCCTTCTGCAGCATCGGGCGCGCGATGCCGCCTTCCTGCGCGAGCATCGCCGTCAGCACGTGCTCCGGCAGGATCTCCGGGTTGCCGCGGCGGGCCGCGAGCCCCTGCGCTTCCTGCAGGGCTTCGCGCGACTTGGTGGTGAGGCGATCGATGCGCATGACGGGGCTCCTCGGGTCCTTTCGGAGGTCGCGTACGGCGTACGGGGGAGGGGGGGGCGATCGAAGCGATCGCGGGATCGCGGCGGTTGCGCGGGCGGATCTCGAGCGGGTCGCGACGACGCACGAAGGGGTGCGCCGCGTGACGGGCCGAAGCTCTGCCGCCCGCGCGCGCGCCGTGCCGCGGACGAGAGCAAGCTAAGCACCAGGAAGGCGTCCGCAAGGGACGTGCCGGGGCGGAGCGAGCCGGTGCGCGTCGGCGGGCGGGCGCCGATCACCGCTCCGGGTCAGCGAGGCGGCGCCGCGTCGCGCATCGCAGATCGCCATGACGACGCGCCCGAGAGCTGCGTTCACGCACGCCGGCGCGAGGGGCGAGGCCGCGCTCGGCGGTGACGTGCCGTGAGCCTCGCGAGCCCCGTATTGCGCGTGTGGCGCCACCTGCGCGCCCTCTGGCCGCGGTGGACGCTCCTCGCGCCCGCGCCCTTCGTCCTCTGGTCGGGCTACTGCGTCTTCGTCCGTCGCGAGTGGCGCTGGGAGCTGCTCGCGTTGATGATCGTCACGCCGCTGCTCGCGTACGGCAGCGCGCGCACGAAGCGCGTGTACGTGCGCGTGATCCCGCTGTTGCTGACGGGGCTCCTCTACGACGCGATGCGCTTCGTGCAGGGGGTCGGCGTGAGCGCCTCGACGGTGCACGTGTGCGATCTGCGCGCGCAGGAGGCCGCGCTCTTCGGCGTTGGGGTCGGCGGCGCGCGCGGCACGCTGCAGGACTACTTCCAGCAGCACTGGTCGATCGTCGCCGACGCGTACTTCGCCATCCCGTACGGCATCTACCTGCTCGCGATCGTCGGCTACGGGCTCTACCTCGGCGCCACCGATCTCGCGGCCCTGCGCGTCTACGGCTGGACGTTCTTCGCGCTCAACCTCGCGGGGTTCGCGACCTATCACCTCTACCCGGCCGCGCCCCCCTGGTACGTCCACGCCCACGGCTGCGGCGTCGATCTTTCGGCGGTCGCCTCCGAGGGAGAGCACCTCGCGCGCGTCGATCGGCTGCTCGGCTTCGGCTACTTCCACGGGCTCTACGGGCGCTCGCACGACGTGTTCGGCGCCATCCCGTCGCTGCACGTGACCTACCCGGTGCTCACGCTGCTGGTCGGCTGGCGCAAGCACGGGGCTGCGGTCCGCTCCGTGATGCTGCTCTACGCGGCGTCGATGATCGCCGGCGCGGTGTACCTCGATCACCACTGGATCCTCGACGTCGTCATCGGCCTCGCCTACGCGTTCGCGAGCCACGCCTTCGTGTGCGCCGCGCTCGCGCGCTGGGACGCGCTCGGCGCGCGCGCGGCCGAGCCAGCCGCGCCGGCCGCGCCGACCGCGATCCCCGCGAACGGCTCGCAGCCGAGCGGCGCGACGCCGTCGTGGCCGTGAGGAGGCCCGCGTGAACGAGCCCCCGCCCGTGGCCCCGCCGCATCGCTTCTTCGTGCGCCTCGCCGCGCTCCTCGTGCGCCGGCGTCGCGTCGTCGCGCTCGCTTCGCTCGTGTTCGCCGTGATGTCCGCCCTGCTCGCGCGTCGGCTCCCGCTGCGCGGCGACTTCGCCGACCTGCTGCCGCCCGACGCGCCGTCGGTGCGTCAGCTCCACGCGCTCGAGGCGCGCGTGCGCGTGCCGTCGACGTTCATGATCGGCGTCGAGTCCGACGTGCCGGCCACGCGCGCGCGGGCGTTCGCGGCGCTGGTGTCGAAGCTCGGGGCGCTGCCGAAGGAGCTCGTCGACGGCGTCGTCACCGACGAGCGCCCGGCGCGCGACTTCGTGCTGCGGCACCGCTTCCTGTACGCCGACAAGGCCGATCTCGAGGCG
Organism: uncultured delta proteobacterium; assembly: GCA_903923175.1. Lineage (GTDB taxonomy): Bacteria > Myxococcota_A > Polyangia > Polyangiales > JADJMO01 > CAIXWQ01. Next base: position 2,697 of record CAIXWQ010000437.1, read on the forward strand.
GCGCGCGACGCCATCGACGTGAAGATGGTCGGGCTCGGGCTCGACGACGACGCGGTCGACGAGACGGGCAAGGGCTCGCTGGAGCAGCTCGAGCACCGGCTCGCCGATGCGAAGAAGAAGCTCGAGGCCCCCTCGGAGCTCGTGTCGAAGGACGGACGGCTGCAGCTGATCCTGCTGCGGGCCCCCTTCGGCTCCGACGACGGCGCGCGCGCCGCGCGGCTCATCGCGCAGCTCGACGCGACCCTCGCGGCGGTGCGCGTCGAGGTCCCCGAGGCGACGCTCGGGATGGCCGGCGACGCGCTCACGGTGCGCGCCGAGAACGAGGCGCTGCTGCGCGGCATGCTCCTCTCGACGCTCGTGACCATCGCGCTCGTGGGGGTCGCGCTGCTGCTCTTCTACCGCACGGCGCGCGGCGTCGCGGCGCTCGGCTTCGCGCTCGGCGTCGGCGCGCTCGCGACCTTCGGGTTCACCGAGCTCGCCATCGGCCACCTGAACCTCGCGAGCGCGTTCCTGTCGTCGATCGTGATCGGCAACGGGATCAACTTCGGGCTGCTGCTGCTC
>CAIXWQ010000438.1 GCA_903923175.1 uncultured delta proteobacterium
CCCTGCGCCCTACGCCCTACGCCCTACGCCGCGGCGCCCCGCGCCGCCGCGCGGCGGCAGAGCTCGCGGGCGTAGTCGGTCCAGCGCCCCTGCCCCCAGTAGCGGTAGCAGCTGGTCTCGCACGCCAGCAGCAGGAAGAGCGCCTCGCGGTAGTCGCGATCGGACCGAGCCGCCGGCTCGGCGTCGTCGAAGCGGGCGTGGAAGCGGGCGCTCGCGTCGTTCATCGGATCGAGGACGTCGCGGTAGCCGCGCACCCAGTCGTGGTCGGCGGTCCACGAGCCGCCGTCCATGCCGAAGCCCGGCGCCTCGCGTCGCGCCTCCTCGATCGCGCGCGCCACGCGCTCGGGGGTGACCGAGGTGCCGGTGCGCGCCCAGAGGGCGTGCTGGTGGAGCGGCTGGATCGGCTCGAAGTCGCCCTCGGGGACGCCGCTTTGCGCGAGCAGCTCGAGGTACTCGCTGCCGTTCATCCCCACCGTCCCCTCGACGCCGAGCGACGCGAAGGCGCGGCGGTAGGCGTCCGGGAACTCGTTCATCATGACGCCGCCGTTCTCGCCGTCGCTGATCTGGAGCACCAGCGGCGGGACGCGCTTGCCGCCGAGCAGCCTCGGCGACAGCCCGCGCGCTTCGCTGGTCGGCTGCATCTGCCCGACCAGCTTGGTGTCGGAGCCCTGCGTCTTGATCAGCGCGGTGAGCGAAACCTCCTCGCCGCGCGCGTCGCGCGCCACGAGGCGCCGCGGGAGGAAGCGCTCGCGGAGCGGGCGACCGTCGAGCTCCTCGACGGTGTGCTCCTGCACGAGGAGCCACTGGTAGCCGTGGTCGCGGAGCGCCTTCAGGTAGGCGAAGGAGACGTCGGGGTGGTTCGGCAGCTGCATCTCGGGCGGCGAGAAGCCGCGCACGCGCCCGAGCGCCTCCCAGCCGAACACGGCGGCGAACTGGTGCTGCCAGGCGCGCAGGTGCAGCGCGAGATCGGGGACGGGCGTCGAGGAGACGACCGCGTGCCCCCACATCGTGCCGAGCCACTCCGCGCAGGGGATCAGCCGCTCGTCGACGGTGAGCGGGCGCAGCGCGTCCAGCAGATCGCCGCGCCCCATCTGGCGGAGCCCGAAGAGCAGCTCGCCCGAGTAGTCGAGCATCAGCCGCGGGTGCTTGCCGGCGTCGACGAGCGCGCGGAGCAGCTCGGTCGGGCGCGCGTAGCAGCGCGCGAAGACCGGCGCGTCGTGCATGCCGTGCACGTGCGAGCGCTCCATCATGTACTGCAGATTGCCGATGATCGGCGCCTCGCTGGCCGCGCCGTCCTGGAGCACCAGCGGCTGGTGCATGTGCAGCCCGACCGCGAACGCGGCCGTCACGCGCTCCAGCGCGAACGGGCTCCGCGACGGCGGCGGGCGGCCCGCGTCGGTGCTCACCGCCGCGATCGCGGCGTCGTGGCCGCAGAGGTTCGGCAGGCCGTCGACCATTTCGGCGAGCGGCGGCATCGGCGCGTGGAACATGGCGAACCTCCACGCGCATGATGGTGCTCGCGGCGGGCTCGCGCTCGTCTCGTTTCGTCGCGTTCGACGCGCTCGTCGCGCGTCGTGCGCGCGAGCAGCTCGGCGGTGCGCGCGAGCTCAGTCGTCGTCGTCGCCGTTCGCGCCCGGCGCGGGCGTCTGCCCCGGATGGAAGTGCTCCCAGAGCTGCTTCGACAGGCCCGGCGCCTGGTCGGGCTGGCTGAAGTCCCACTTCGACATCGCGGCCGTCACCGCGCCGCTCGTCCCCGAGGCGTTGCACCCGAGCGTGACGTCGCGCGCGACGCGCTCGTACGGCGTGTAGTCGGGGGTCGAGGTGAACGCGTCGAGCGGCAGCGACGCGCGCGCCACGATCTCGCTGACGTACGGCTTGCCGAAGACGTGGGCGAACAGCTTGTGGATCGACGACGTGTCGTAGTGCCCCTTGGAGACGTAGCCGCGCTTCACCCAGGGCCCCGCCATGTAGAGGGGCGTGCGGTGGTTGTCGACGTGATCGCCGCCGTCCTGCGGATCGTCTTCGGTGACGATGAGCAGCGTCTCCGGCCAGGTGGGCGCGTGCGAGAGCGCGTCGAGCAGGATGCCGAGCCCCTCGTCGCCGACCGCGATGTACGTCTCCGGCGTGGCGGCGCCGGCGCTCAGCCCCTGGGTGTGATCGTTCGACTGGAGCGCGTAGGTGAACGGCTTCAGATCGCACGCCACGCGCGTGCGCGCGGCGACGTAGCAGGCGCGGCGGTTGTCGGGCTCGCCCGGAGAGGCGTTCGGCAGCCCCGGGTAGCGCAGATCGATGCCGCCCGCGCCGTCGGGCGCGCCGGTCGCCTCGCCCATGTTGTCGAACGGCACCCCCTCGCGCCCGAGCCAGTCGAAGACGCTCCCCTCGACGTCGCGCGACTTCGTGGTCGCGACCGGGTTCCAGACCGCGCGCCCCCACGCGACGAGCCAGGTGCGCTCGGTGTACTCGCTGGTGCGCCCGAAGGCCGTCCAGATGTGCCCCTGCACCGACTGCTCGGCCGACGTGTAGTAATTGTCGAAGTTGGTGAACGCCTGCGCGACCTTGCGCTGGTTGGCGAAGATCGTCGGCATCTTGCCGGGGATGAGCACGAGGCTCGGATCGCCGTCGACGCCCGGCAGATCGCCGAACACGGAGTCGAAGGTCTTGTTCTCCTTCACGATGAACACCACGCGCTTGATCTTGTCGCTCGGCCCCTTGGCGTTGGTGTCCGGGATCGGGAAGTCGTAGGCGCCGCCGCCGCAGTCGACCTTCGAGGCGCCGGCGAGCGCGCTCGGGTTCGAGGCCGCGTCGACGATGCCCTTGCCGGCGCTGAGCGCGGCGGCGTCGGGGGTGGGCACGAGCTGGATGGAGCCGCGCATCTTGTTGGTGATGCTCTCGCCGTTCGGCGTCGGGGCCGGGCCGGTGCCGTGCCCCTTGCCGGTGATCACGACCAGCGAGCCGTCGCCGCGCAGCGACACGGCGGTCGGCCACCAGTCGCTCGGGAGCATCCCCGCGGGCGCGAGCGTGGGCGCGCCCGACGCCGGCAGATCGACCGCGTACGCCGCGACCGCGTTCATCCCCGCGAGCGAGACGTACAGCCGCTTGGCCGCCTCGTCGTACACGAGGCCGCTCGGCGCCCAGCCGTGCGCGCTCCCCTCGACGATCGGCACGGTGAGCACGACGCCGCCGGTGGGCGTGAGCGTGTCGATCACGCTGATCGAGTCGCCGGCCGCGGCGACCACGGCGAGGTAGCGCGGGCCGATCGGCGCGATCACCTCGGGGTAGGCGTCGACCGCGATGCTCCGCACGGTGCCGAGCTGCGTGTCGACCACGTCGATGCGCCCCGCGTCCCAGATCGACGCGTAGACGTAGCGCCCGTCGGTGTCGGCGGGGGCGAGCGCGAGCGCGAAGATCTCCTTGGCCGACAGCGGGATCTTCTTGGCGATGGTCTTGTAGGTCGCGCTCGCCGGATCGACGTCGAGCACGAGCAGCTGCGTGAGCGCGCTCGGGTTGTTCGCGGTGCCGACGAAGAGCCGCTTGCCGTCCGGCGAGGCCGCGAGGCCGCTCACGTAGTACTGATCGGCGAGGCCGCCTCCCTTCGGATCGGCCGCGACGCGCGCGAGCTTCAGGTCGGCGTCGGCGGTGCGCGTGAGCGTCTTGCCCGCGACGTCGATCGTGAACGCGTACACGACCGCGCCCGCGCCGCCGCTGACGTAGAGCCGCGAGGGGCCGCTCGCCTGCGCGAGGATCACGGCCCCGAAGTTCACCATCGTGGTGCCCACGAACTTCGTGCTGCCGACCACCGGATCGCCGCTGCCGATCTTGGTCGTGTCGACCAGCCGCGCCGACTGCTCCTCGATGCCGCCGTCGATCACGACGACGAGATCGCTGCCGGGCACCGCGACGACGTTGGTGGGGAACTGCCCCTTGAAGTCGGCGAAGATCGAGCTCTTGCCGACCGGCCTCGCGCGCGCGCCGGTCGGCAGCACGAAGCTCGTCGCGTCGGTCGGATCGGTCCCCGTCTTCTTCGCCGCGTCGCCGCTCGGCGCGCTCGCGACGCACTTGCCGGCGACGACCGCGGGGAAGGTGCCGTCCCACGCGGGGCAGGCGTCCTTGTGCGGGATCTGGCTCCATGCGCCGAGCGCGCCGCACGGGTAGCCCTGTGGCTCGCAGGCGGGGTCGCACTGGAACGCGCACGACTCGTCGGGCGCGAGGAGATCGTCGGCGACGAGCCCGAGATCGGGGGCGGCGTCGGCGGGCGTGGCGCCGCCGCTCGACGAGCACGCGAGGCCGGCGGGGCCGCACGCGAGCAGCGCGAGGATCGAGACCAGCGAGCCGAGCGAGTCGAGGGAGCTGGGCCGACGGGAAGCGAAGCGTGGGGGGCGCGCCATCCGCCGAGCGTAGGGCAAGGCGGCCGTGGGCGGGGGGAGCCGGCGTGGGCCGCGGCTCGGGCCGCGCCTCACGGCGGCGAGGCGTACTTCCGCTTCACGAAGCACAGCCCGTCGGCGTTCAGGTGCCCCTGGGTGCTCTGCAGGTAGGTCGCGTAGTCGCGCAGGTCGCGCAGCGTGCGCGTCGGATCGCCCTTCGGATCGACCTGCAGCGTGCCGACCTCCAGGATCATCTGGCCGTTCGAGGGCGGCGTGTACCCCGACACGCACCACCGCCACGGCAGCGGCGCCCCCGCGCCGTCGCGCACGTCGAGCGGGTTCACGCCGACGAGATCGTCGAGCGTGAGCACGTGCGGGGGCTTGCCGACGAGCCGCGCGGCGTAGTGGTCGAAGCGGAACGCGGCGCCCTCGACGAGCGCCTCCCAGAAGGGGTGATCCAGGTGGACGGTGAGCTGCGCGTCGACGCCGCGGTTGTCGCGCACCTGCACGCCGCGCTCGTGATCCTCGCCGCTGAACGGCGTGGCCGGATCGTTGTCGGGGTTCTGGCAGTTCACGTACGTCGTCGGCGAGGCGAACCCGAGCTCGAAGGGGACGGTCGTCGGCAGCTTGGTGAAGTCGTAGGTCGCGTCGGTGGTCTCGCAGCCATGGCCGCCGAACGTCGCGGTGCCGACGTAGAGGACCGTCCAGCCGTTCGCGATCATCTTCTGGTACGCCGCCTCGTCGTCGGCGTCGAAGTTGGCGCGCGTCGCGGCGGCGCTCGCGACGACCACGTCGTAGTCGAGCGCGTAGCGCGCGGTCGGATCGAACGCTTGGCCGCCGTTGAGGTTCTGGTCGGAAAGCACGGCGAGCGGGAGCGCCTGCTCCGACGAGCCGCCTTTGCCCGCGAGGGGGCCCCCCTTGTGCAAGTCCACCGCGTACGTGCCGCTCGCCCGCGCGACCGCCGCTCCGTGCTGCGAGGGATCGCTCGGCGAGTAGTCGGGATTCTCGGACAGCGTGACGTTGGCGACGGTCACGATCAGGCGATCGAGCTTGAGCGACCAGCCGTCGACGATCACCGGATCGTCGCCGGTCGCGGGGTAGGGGATGCCGCCGAGCGCGAGCTTCTCGCCGGAGATCGTGACGCGCACCTCGCCGGGGCCGGCCGTCGGCACCGAGGGGGTCGGCGCGGTGTCCTGGCCGGCGTCGGTGGTGGGGTTGGTGGGGATGACGGGGATGGTCGGATCGTCGAGCGTCCCGCACGCGCCGACCGCGAGCGCCAGCGCCAGAGACGCAGAGAGGCTGCGAACGCTCATTTCGTCCACCCGAGCTGGTACACGCCCACGCGGGCGCGCATGCCGTTGAAGAGCGCGGCGCTCGGCGCGGTGTCGCGATCGTCGCGGAAGCGATAGAGCGCGGGCGCGGTCGAGACCACGTCGAGCCGCGAGAAGTCGACCGCGGCGAACCACGGGCGCGGATCGATCGAGAGCGCGAGCGCGCCGCCCGGCGTGAGCGTCTGGTCGGCCGGGATCGGGCTCACGATGCGCTGCTTGCACAGCGGGTTTTCGCCGGGCGCCGCCGGGTTCGCCACCGGGATGGCGCGGTTCTGGCCGATGGTCACGTCGGCCACGAACGGCCAGGCGAGCGCGCCCTGCGTGGCCACGCCCTCGAGGTGCGCGATCACGGTCGCGTCGTCCTCGGCGTCGATCGCGCCGCCGGTGAGCCACACCTCGCCGGTCGGCGCCGCGCCTGCGAGCGCCTCGCCGGCCTGGGGGAAGTACGTCGGGCTCGGCGAGAGGAGGTCCACGTCGACCGCGGAGGTGACCTGCGCGACGTAGATCCCCTGCAGGAAGCAGCTCGTCTCGGCCGCGCCGGAGATCGGGACGGCCTGGTTCAGGTACACGCCGCCCACGTGCAGCGTCGCCTTGTCGAGCCGAACGCTGAAGCCGCTCGAGGTCGTGAAGGTCCACCCCGGCTTCGCGTCGGCCACGCCGGAGGCGGTGGCGACGAAGTAGAACCGCTGGCCCAGCGTCTCCTGCGTGCACGACGCGCTCGCGAGCGCCCACGCAGCGGCCGCCGGGACCAGCGCGCGCAACCACGTACGCCCGATCACTTGGTCGCCTCCTTCTCGTCGCGCGTCCCGCCGAAATTCGCCGACAGCGTCAGGAACACGGCGCGCGGGGCGCCGGCGCTGAAGTGCCTCGCCGGCACCAGCGTGGGCTGCGACTGGCTGTGGAAGTCCGAGACGTAGTTGTACTCGCCGAGCCGGTATCGCTTGTCGAGCAGGTTCGACGCCGAGAGCTCGAGGTCGTAGCCGCGCCAGCGCAGGCCTGCGAGCGCGTCGACGACCATCAGCACGTCGCTCTGCTCGCCTTGGGGCAGCGCGCGCCGCCCGACGTAGGTGACGCCGGTGCCGACGGCGCCGCGCACCCGGTAGCCGAACAGCTTCCACGGCAGCTCGCCGAACAGCGAGGCCTCGTTGCGCGTGACGACCCCCGGCACGTAAGGGATCGCGCTGCCGTCGACGTCGTACGACGACTTCACGACCGTGACGTTGCCCGCGTAGTCGAGGAAGGGGCCCGTGATCCGCAGCGCCGCGACGCCGCCGGTGCGCCGGCTCCCGCCCGCGAGCACGTTGCGGCCGGCCGTCTGCGAGAAGATGAGATCCTTGTCGACGTGCGTGGTGAAGCCGACCGCGCGCGCGACGACGCGCCAGGTCTCCTCCTCGCCGAACGTGCGCGCGTACGCCGCGCCGCCCTCATAGGCCACGATCGACGCGAACGGCGTCGCCGCGTCCTGCGTCACGTACTGCGGATCGATCGAGCGCATGCCGCGCCCACCGCTGATCGACGCCGTGACGTGCTCGAAGGGGCCGACCGCGATCGTGCCGCGCGGCAGCGCCTGGATCGTGCCGAACCTGGTCGGGGTGCCCACGGTGCCGGCCGTGTTGGAGATCTGCACCGGCTCTCGATACGCGCCGAACCCCTCCTGCGAGAGGCACGAGGCGTCGCCGGGCGGGTTGTTGCGCGACGGGCTCGCCACCGACTGCACCGCGCACTTGTCGACGACGTCGTACGTGAAGAGCTCGGCGCGGATCCCGCCGCGCACCGAGAGCCATTTCAGCGGATGGATGTCGGTGTCGACGTACAGCCCGAGGTCGCCGAGCCCGCCCGATTGATCGGTGTCGAGGTGATAGGGGTGCCCCGTCGCCGACTCGACGCGGTACTGCGTGCCGGAGATCCAGTCCCCGCGCGCGAAGTAGCCGAGCTCGAGCTCCTGCGGCAGCCCGCCGACCTTCTCCTTCCACCGCGCCGAGCCGCGCGCGCCGATCGTGGTCCCCGACCAGTCGAGATCGATCAGGTCGCCGCGCTGCCCGTGCGGCTGCTGGATCGAGGTCTGATCGTCGAGCAGGAAGCCGGTGAAGTTCTCGCGCAGCCGCATCCCGCGGCGAATGACGAACACGAGCTGCCGATAGGCGATGCCGTCGGAGTGCGTCGAGTAGTCCATCGCGATCGAGTAGCGCGAGGCGTCACCGCCTTGATTGGCGTCGTAGGTGTCGAAGAAGCCGATGCGACCGGCCTTGTAGTCGTCCTCGCGGATGACGCCGGCCGAGTGGTAGCTCGTGGCGTAGGCGGTCGCCGTGATCCGATAGAGCCCCTTCTTGCCGAGCTCCCCCTCGTACTGCGCGAGCCCGCTGCCGCGCTTCGAATCGCGGTTCTGCCCGTAGCCGTCGGTGGTGGAGATCTCCGCCCCGCCGAACGTGTGCAGGTTTTCGCTGCGCGGCCCGTACAGCACCAGCAGCCGCTGGGTGTTGAACGAGCCGAGCGAGGCCTTCGTGGTGAGCCCGCGCTGCTCGAGCCCGAGCTCGTACTCGGCGCTCCCGGCGACCGCGAAGTTCCCCTGGTGCGGATCGAACGGCCCCTCGCTCACCCGCAGCGAGGTCACCAGCTCGGGGATGATGAAATGCGTGTCGGCGTAGCCGTTGCCGTGCAGGTTGCCGACGTCGTTCATCGGCACGCCGCCGACGGTGAACTCGAGATCCTGCCCCTCGCGCGCGTCGAAGCCGCGGAGGAAGACCTGCTCGGCGTGCCCCTCGCCCCCCTCGTTGGTCAGCAGGATGCCGGGCGCCAGCTTGAGCAGCTCGGTCGCGTTCTTGTGGGGCACCAGCGCGAGGTTGCCGATCGGGATGTGGAAGTCGGAGGCGCCGCGAACCTGGTGCGGCGAGTGGCCGACGACCTCGACGTCTTGGATGTCGTCGTCGACCGGAGGCGCAGCCGAGGACGCCGCCGGCGCCGCAGCCGACGACG
>CAIXWQ010000439.1 GCA_903923175.1 uncultured delta proteobacterium
AGACCACCGAGCCGCCCGGGAAGGCGCACGCGGCGCTCGTGCCGTCGCACGCGCCTGCGCACGCGCCGGCGCCGGCGCAGGCCGCGCGCGCGCCGTGCGGGGTCGCGTTCTTCGCGAGGGGGAGGCAGTGGCCGGCGCTCCCCGGCGCGTCGCACGCCTCGCAGGTGCCGTTGCACGCGCGGTCGCAGCAGAAGCCGTCGACGCACGCGCCCGAGGCGCACTGCTTGTCGGTGTTGCAGGTCACGCCCAGCGCGCGCTTGGTCGCGCACGCGCCGGCGATGCACGCCGCGGTGGGCGCGCACTGCGCGTCGGTGGTGCAACCGCTCGGGCAGGTCGCGGCGCCGGTGCATAGATAAGGACACGATGGATCGGGGCTCGGCGAGCCGGTCGCGACCAGCCCGCACGTGCCGGCGGGCGCGCACGTCTGGCACGCGCCCGCGCACGCCGTCGCGCAGCAGAAGCCCGCGACGCACGAGCCGGCGCCGCAGTCGCTCCCCGTGGTGCAGCCTATGACCTTCAGCGAGAGCAGGTCGCTCGCGAACGGTCCGGCGCCGACCTGTCCGCCGCTCAGGTCGCCGCCGTACATCAGGAGCGCGCTGCGCTTGGAGTCGAACACCAAGTTCGCCTGCGCGCGCCGCGTGAGGCCGCCGGTCTGCAGCGGCGTCCAGGTCTTGCCGTCGTAGGCGTAGGTCACGAGCGAGTTGCCGCCGGCCAGCACGATCCGCTTCGCGGTGGAGTCCCACGCCATCGCCGCGAGCGTCAGCGGCGGCGGCGAGGCGGTGGGCGTCGCTTGCGTCCACTTGCTGCCGTCCCACTCCCACGTGTCGGCGAAGATCGTCGGCGTGCCGGCGTAATCGTCGCCGCCGTAGAGCACGGTGACGCCGCGCACCGGATCGTAGGCCATCGCCGCGCCGCGACGCCCCGGAGGGTTGCCAGGCGTGCTGGCCGCAACGCGCTTGGTCCACGTGCCGTTCCACTCCCAGGTGTCGTTGAAGACGCCGGAGGTGTAGCCGCCGAAGAGCACGCTCACGCCGCGGCGCGAATCGAAGGCGAGGCTCGGCCAGATCCGCCGCGGGGGGGACTCGGGCGACGTCTGTGAGGTCCAGACGTGGCCGTCGTACTCGAACACGAGGTTCGACAGGTCGATGCCGCCGTACAGGACCATGAGTCCGCGCGCGGAGTCGTAGGTCGCGGCGGCGTAGCTCCCGTTGTTCGGCAACGAAGGGCCGATGCTCCACGACGTGCCGTCCCACTCGTAGGTATGGTCGTACGCCGTCGGTCCCAGGGCCCCTGCGATGACCATGCGATCGCGGATGGGGTCGTAGATCGCGGGCGCCGCCCACTGCGGGCCGGGGCTCGTCGCGTACGCCGTCGACGTCCACCCCGCGGTCTCGAAGCCGGGATCGATCACCACCGGCGCCTGCAGGCCGCCGAGCTCGAACGCGATCTCGAGCGACTCGCCCTCGAGCTTCGCGCGCCCTTCTCGGCGCGTGCCGGCTTCGTCGATGGCGACCGGCGTCGGCAGGCGCATGCGCACCGCGCCGCCGCGATCGAGCACCTCGAGGCCGCCTGCGCCGTCCTCGCGCGCCGTCGCGCCGTCGAGCGCGCGCAGCGTGAAGCGGTAGCGCGCGCGTGCGGAGGCCGGGATCGAGCGCAGCACGTAGGCGAGCTCGAAGGCGTCGTCGCCGGCGAGGGCGACGGCGTCGCCGCTCGCGACGGCGCCGGGGAAGACGAGCGCGTCGCCCTCCTCGACCGCGCCGACGTCCGCCGCGCCGTCCCCGAGGAGCGGCGTCAACG
>CAIXWQ010000440.1 GCA_903923175.1 uncultured delta proteobacterium
GCCGCGTCGGAGGCATCGGACGCGGCGTCGCCGCAGCGTGCGCCGCCCTCGCCGGCCTCCCCCGCGTCGCTCGCCGCATCGCCACAGAGCCCGTCGGTCGGGCTCACGTCGCCGCCGTCGTCTTTCTGGTTGTTCGCGTCGACCGCGCCGTCGTCGGGGCTCGCCACGAGGCCGCTGTCGTCGCCGCCTCCTCCGCCGGAGGTGTCGGCGATCCCGGTGTCGGCGAAGACGGCAGGCTGATCGCCCGGCTCGTCGGGCTTCGGGCCGATGACGCACGCGCCGAGCGAGAGCGCGAACGACGCGAGCAGGGCGCGTGTGAACGCTCGCCGCGCCCCGCGTCTCACCGTCGACTCGCTGTCCGAACGCTCTGCCACGCGCCCTCTCCGTGCACAGGGCGCGCCATGGCCCACGAGGGGACGCCGCGCGCCTGCATCCACGATTCTGGCACGGTCACGCCCCGAAGGGCGAGCGGCGGGAGGGCGAGGCCGCCGGCGGAGGCCCAACTCGGCACAGAGTCCGACAAAAACGCCGACGCCCGCGGAGCTGGCCGCGGGCGTCGAGAGAGTCGGGTCGCTACCCGATCAGTGGTTGCCCATGCACTCGTCGAGCGTCTTGCACTTCGGCTTCGTGCTCGTCGGCGGGGGCGGCGGCGGCGTGGCCCCCGTGTTGGCCGGCGCGGTGGTCGTCGGGGGCTTCGGCCCGGTCGGGGGGATCGGCCCGGTCGGCGCCTTGATCGTCGTCGTCGGCTTGGCAGCCACCGACGCGGACGCGGTCGCGCTGGCCGTGGGCTGCGGCGTCGCGACGACGTCGCTCGTGTCGGCCGCCGTCGCTGCCGGCTTCGTCTTCGTCGTCTTCTCGGTCGTGGGCTCGGTCTTGAGCCCCTTCTCGTCGTCCGTCTTCGAGTCCTTCGCCTTGCCGGTGTCGTCCGGCTTCTTGAGGATCAGGACCACGAGCAGCGCGATGATCGCGACGCCGAAGAGGGCGACGATCGCGAGCAGCGCGCCGTTCCCCTTCTTCTTCTCGGGCTCCGCGGGCGCGGTGAGTGCCGTCTCCGGGGGGGGCGCGAGGATCGGCGCGCCGAGCGCCGCGCCGAACGCGCCGCCGCCGCCGAGGTTCATGATGTCGTCGAGCTGCGCGCGGTTGTCGCCGCCGTTCGGCCGGGCCGCCGACGCGAGCTTCTGGATGTCGATGAGGCCGGACTTCTCGTCGTCGAGCGCGGCCGAGGCGGCCGAGGTCGACGGCCCCGACGACGTGAGCGCCGAGAGCGAGAAGAGGACGGAGTTCTCGTTGCGCGCGCCGATCGGGCGACCGTCGGCCGTCGCGGGGGCAAGCCCACCGCCGGCCGCCGCGAAGCCCATGCCGCCGCCCTGGGGCGCGCTGGTCGCGACGTCTTCGTCTTCGTGCGCCGCGCCGGGCGAGGCGAAGAGGTCGACCGCCCCTCCCCGACGGGCTTCACCGAGGCGCGCGGCCGACGGCTCCATGCCGCCGCCACCGCCGAAGAGCGGCGAGGCCGCAGGCGCGGCCGCGACCGGCTCCTCGTGGGCGCCGTAGCCGTTGCCGTAGGCAGGCGCCGCGGGCTCGCTCTGATACGAGGGCGCGGCAGCGCCGCCGCCCCCCGCGCCCGCGAGCGCGTCGCGGAGCGCGTCGACGTCACGCAGGGGCTGCCAGTCGGCCATCCCCTCGCGCCACACGAAGGTCTCGCCGGTGACGACGCCTTGGCCGTAGAGCTCGATCAACTGCTGAGTGTTGATCTCGCGCTGATCGTTGTCGTCGACCGACACCGTCCAGCTGTCCGCGACGACCGTAGTCCCGGTCGGCAGCTGCCCCGCCTCGTAGACGCGCGTCTCGTCGTGATCGGTCGTCTGCTCGGAAGGCTCGCGCCCATCGATCTCGATGCGGGCGCCGCACTTCTTGCAGGCGATTTTGACGATCTTCCCGCGGACCTTCTCGTCGGCGATGTTGTACTTCGCGCCGCAGGACTGACACGAAATCTTCATGGAACTGGGCCTCGGTGCCCGGGCGCCACGGCGGCCCCCGGGCAGGCATGGGGCGGTGCAGTCTGTGGAACGATGCTCGTCACGCCGCGTCTACGCGGTGCGACGAGCTCGAAAGTCAGCGTCCGAAGGCGGGCGCCAGCGACGGAGAAGCCGTCCGAATCTGGAACATCGGTCCCCTGCGAGCACGTGGGGGACGGGGGTAAGTCTACGGGGAAGGTCACCGATCGATCAAGGTGCGTGCAGCCGATTCGGCACGGGCCGCGCAGTGCTGCGCTGAGGAGAGGCTGGAGACGGCCGATCGGGCGGGCCCGCCTGTGCCGTACGACCTGCGCGAGACGTCGTGGACGTCGTTGGGACCCGCGAGCGCCCAGAGGCTTGGGTCTGCGACCGCCGAATCGAGCCGAAAGCCAGCGCGAGGCGGCCCGCCCCACGCCGCCCGGCGGCGACCCGCTTGCCGGAGCCGCGCGGACGCGCGAGGAGGGCGGGCGATGCTCGTCCTGCAAGGCACGCCCGCCGTCTCCGCTGCCGCCCTCGAGAAGAAGCTCCGCGCGATGCGCGGCGCCAACCCGGGCGTGCGCGCGCTCGCCGCCGCGTTCGTGCACTTCGTCGAGCTCGACCCGGCGGGCGGCGAAGGCCCGCTCGACCCGAGCGCGCGCGCGGTGCTCGAGCAGCTGCTCACCTACGGGCCGCGACAGACGGCGACCGCGCTCGAGGGGCGGACGCTCTGGGTCGTCCCGCGCGTAGGGACGATCTCGCCGTGGTCGTCGAAGGCCACCGACATCGCCCGGACCTGCGGGCTCGGGCGCGTGCGGCGCCTCGAGCGCGGCGTCCGGTGGACGATCGCCGGCGAGGTCGCCGATCCGGCCGCGCTCGCGCGCGCGCTCCACGATCGCATGACCGAGGCGGTGCTCGAGCGCGAAGCCGACGCCGCCCAGCTCTTCGCGACGCACGAGCCGCGCCCGGTCCGATCCATCCCGCTTGCGGCCGAGGGGCGCGACGCGCTGATCCGCGCCGACGCCGAGCTCGGCCTCGCGCTCGCGCCGGACGAGATCGACTACCTGGCGGACAATTTCCGTGCGCTCGGCCGCGATCCGCACGACGTCGAGCTGATGATGTTCGCGCAGGCGAACTCCGAGCACTGCCGGCACAAGATCTTCAACGCGAAGTTCGTGATCGACGGCGAGGAGCAGGCCGATTCGCTCTTCCAGCTGGTGAAGCGCAGCACCGCGGCGAGCCCGGGCGGCGTGCTCTCGGCCTACAAGGACAACGCCGCGGTCATGGCGGGGCCGGTGGCCGAGCGCTTCTTCGCCGACGCCGACGGCGTCTACCGCGCGCACCGCGAGCCGGTGCACGTGCTGATGAAGGTCGAGACGCACAACCACCCGACCGCGATCTCGCCCTTCCCCGGCGCGGCCACCGGCTCCGGCGGCGAGATCCGCGATGAGGGGGCCACCGGCCGCGGCGCCAAGCCGAAGGCGGGGCTCACCGGCTTCAGCGTGTCGAACCTGCGGATCGAGGGGCTCGAGCGCGCCTGGGAGCGCGACCACGGCAAACCGGGGCGCATCGCCAGCGCGCTCGACGTCATGATCGAAGGGCCGCTCGGCGGCGCGGCGTTCAACAACGAGTTCGGGCGCCCCAACCTCGCCGGCTACTTCCGCACGTACGAGCAGGACGTCGAGCAGCCGGGCGGGCGCGAGGTCCGCGGCTACCACAAGCCGATCATGATCGCGGGCGGCCTCGGCAACGTGCGCGCGGAGCACGTGCAGAAGGGCGAGATCCCGGCGGGCGCGCCGGTGGTCGTGCTCGGCGGCCCCGCGATGCTCATCGGCCTCGGCGGCGGCGCGGCGTCGTCGGTCGCCTCCGGCACCTCGCACGAGGACCTCGATTTCGCCTCGGTGCAGCGTGACAACGCGGAGATCGAGCGGCGCTGCCAGGAGGTCGTCGACCGCTGCTGCGCGCTGGGCGACGCGAGCCCGATCGTGTCGATCCACGACGTCGGCGCGGGCGGCCTCTCCAACGCGCTCCCCGAGCTCGTGCACGAGAGCCGGCGCGGCGCGCGCTTCGAGCTGCGCAAGATCCCGAACGACGAGCCCGGCATGAGCCCGCTCGAGATCTGGTGCAACGAGGCGCAAGAGCGCTACGTGCTCGCGCTCGATCCGGCGCCCGGACAGCTCGAGAAGTTCGAGGCGTTGTGCCGCCGCGAGCGCGCGCCGTTCGCGGTGCTCGGGCGCGCGACCGACGACGGCCGACTCACCGTCGACGACGCGCACTTCGGCGGCCAGCCGATCGACCTGCCGCTCGAGGTGCTGCTCGGCAAGGCGCCGCGGATGGTGCGCGACGTGAAGCGCGTGGCGTTCGCGGGCAAGCCGCTCGACCGCGCCGCCATCGAGCTTCGCGAGGCGGCGCTGCGCGTGCTCCGGCTGCCGACGGTGGCCGACAAGAGCTTCCTGATCACGATCGGCGATCGCAGCGTCGGCGGGCTCACCGCGCGCGATCAGATGATCGGCCCGTGGCTGGTGCCGGTCGCGGACTGCGCCGTCACGTGCAGCGGCTACGAGGGGTACACCGGCGAGGCGATGGCGATGGGCGAGCGAGCCCCCCTCGCGTTGCTCGACGCCGCGGCGTCGGCGCGGATGGCGGTCGGCGAGGCGCTCACGAACCTCGCGGCGGCCGAGATCGCGGCCCTGTCGGACGTGAAGCTCTCGGCGAACTGGATGGCCGCCGCGGGGCACCCGGCCGAGGACGCGCGGCTGTACGAGGCCGTCCGCGCGGTGGGCGCGGAGCTTTGCCCCGCGCTCGGGATCGCCATCCCGGTCGGCAAGGACTCGATGTCGATGCGCACCGTCTGGCAGGACGAGGCGAGCGGCGAGCGGCGGAGCGTGATCTCGCCGATGACGCTGATCGTGAGCGCGTTCGCGAGCGCCACCGACGTGCGCACGACGCTGACGCCAGAGCTGCGACGCGACGTCGGCGACACCAAGCTGGTGCTCGTCGATCTCGGCGGCGGCAAGGACCGCCTCGGCGGCTCGTGCCTCGCGCAGGTCTACGGGCAGCTCGGCGACGCGCCGCCCGACGTCGACGACCCCGCGAAGCTGAAGGCCTTCTTCGAGATCGTGCAGGCCGAGCGCGGGCGCATCCTCGCGTATCACGACCGCTCCGACGGCGGGCTCTTCGCGGCGGCCTGCGAGATGGCGTTCGCGAGCGGGTGCGGCGCCGAGGTGAGCCTGCCCGGCGAGGACGTGCTCGCGCAGCTGTTCTCCGAGGAGCTGGGCGCCCTGCTCCAGGTGCGCGCCGCCGACGCGAACCGCGTCGTGTCGGCCTTCACGGGCCGCGGGATCGCCGCGCACGTCGCCGGCGCGCCGACGAGCGACGACCGGATCACGTTCCGAGGGCTCGACGCTAGCCTCTTCTCGGAGGCCCGCAGCGTGCTGCGCGCCGTCTGGTCGGAGACCACGCACGCCATCGCGCGCCTGCGCGACGACGCCGCGTGCGCCGACCAGGAGCAGGCGACGCGCGCCGACGCGAACGATCCCGGGCGCCACGCCGCGCTGACGTTCGCGCTCGACGAGGACGTGGCGGCGCCGTTCCTCACGGCGGCGCGCACCAAGGGCGGCGCGCGGCCGCGCGTCGCCATCCTCCGCGAGCAAGGGGTGAACGGCCAGCTGGAGATGGCCGCGGCGTTCGATCGCGCGGGCTTCGAGGCGGTCGACGTGCACATGAGCGATCTGCTCGAGCAGCGGATCGATCTCGCCGACGGCTCGTTCCGCGGCGTCGCGGCCTGCGGTGGGTTCTCCTACGGCGACGTGCTCGGCGCCGGCGAGGGGTGGGCGAAGTCGATCCTCTTCCACGCGCGCGTCCGCGACATGTTCGCGGCGTTCGCCGCGCGCGCGGGGACGTTCACCCTCGGCGTGTGCAACGGCTGCCAGATGGTGTCGAACCTCAAGTCGCTGGTGCCCGGCGCCGAGGCCTGGCCGCGCTTCGTGCGCAACCGGAGCGAGCGGTTCGAAGCGCGGCTCTCGCTGGTGGAGATCGTCGACTCGCCCTCGATCTTCTTCCGCGGCATGGACGGGTCGCGGATGCCGATCGCCGTCTCGCACGGCGAGGGGCGCGTCGAGGTGGCCGACGATGCGCAGCTCGACGCGCTGGTCACGCAGCGGCTGGTGGCCGCGCGCTTCGTCGATCACCACGGCCAGCCGACCGAGCGCTACCCCGAGAACCCGAACGGCTCGCCGCGCGGCATCACGGCGGTGACCACCCCCGACGGCCGCGCGACCATCCTGATGCCGCACCCGGAGCGGGTCTTCCGCGCCGTGCAGCTCTCCTGGCGACCGCGCGAGTGGCGCGAGGACTCGCCCTGGATGCGCATGTTCCGCAACGCCCGCGCCTGGGTCGGGTAGGCCACGATGCGCACGGAGCGCGCGGCACGCACGACGCGCGCGCTCCTCAGAAGCGGAAGCCGACCTCGGCGCGCCCGCCGTAGGTGATCCACGTCTGCGCGCCGTTCGCGTCGTACGAGAGCCCCGGCACGACCGTCGCCCCCGCGTTCAACGCGAAGTAGTGGCCGCCATTCGAGTACATGAAGGTCAGCCCCGGCTCGACGTAGAGGTTGCTGACCGTCGTGGTCTGCCCCGAGGTCGCCGAGCGCCCGCTGGCCGTCGTGATCACGTCGACCTTGCTCGAGTCGGTGCGCTGGATGGCGACCACGCCGACGCCCACCTGCGGGCGGATGGTGAACGAGCCGCCGCCGACGTCGTGGATGCGGAAGCCGTAGCCGATCTCGCCGCCGTAGAGGATGGCGCTCTCGGCGATGCTGCCGTCGGAGCCGCCGAGGAAGTCGACGACGCTCACCCCGACGTACACGCCGGAGAACGACGCGCCGAGTCGACCGCCGAAGCCGAGCCCGAAGGGCGACACGTAGCCGGGGGTGGGCGCCGAGAGGAAGCCCGCCTTGGCGCCGAGCTCGATCTCGTAGCCGCGCTCTTCGAACCGCGCCTCCGCGTCGCTCGGGCGCGCGTCACCGAGGAAGACGAACGACGCGAAGCCCGCGGCGAGCAGCGACAGGAGCGGATGGCGGAGAGCGTTGCGCACTTCGACGGTCTCCGCGTTCGCGGAGCTTCGCCTTCAAAGTGGCGGGGCCGAGGCGCGCGCGGCGTGACCCGATCGTGACGCCGGCGCTCGGCCAGCGCTGCGCGTCCGACGGCTCGTTCGGTCGGGACGCCGAGCTAGTTCATCGGCACCAGCGCGACGCCGTCCTTGCCGCAGAAGCCGGCCTCGATCGGGAACTTCTCGCCGCAGATGGGGCACATCTTCGCCGGGCGGGCGGCGACGATCGGGCTCGGCGCGGGCCGGGCGGGCGCCGCCGCCGCAACCGACGTGGCCGCGACGAGGCGCGCGCCGTCGAGCGGGCAGAACTCCGCGTCGGGCGGGAAGATGGTGCCGCACGTGGGGCACCGCTTGGCCGTCCCCTGCGCCAGCGCGGCCTGCGCCGCCGCGACGGTCGCCTCGTGCGCCGCCTTGGCGCGGGCGTGCTCGCGCTCGGCATCCTCGCGGACCCGTCGCTTCTCGGCGTCGCTCCGCTCGTCCTTCGCCTTCGAGCGGCGCAGGAGCACCAGCGCGCCGAGCGCCACCAGCGCGGCCGCGCCACCTGCGATCGCGAGCAGCGCGATGCGCTTGCGCTTCGCGTCCTGCTGGGCGCGCGGATCGACGACCGTCGCGCCGCCGCCGCCGCCGCCGCCCGAGACGACGACCGACACCGCCTGGTCGTCGGCGCCGCTCTGATCGAGCCCCTCCTTGGTCAGCACGTCGAGGTAGCGATCGGAGCTCACGACCTCGAGCTGCACCTTCGCCTGCTGCGAGGCGCCGTCGACCACGAGGGTCAGCGCCACGGGCTCGGTGGTGTCGCTCGTCTTCACGCGCCCGCTGGCGTCGATCGTGAGCCCCTTGGCCGCGGCGGGCGCGTCGGGCGCGATCGAGAACTTCGCCTTCTCGGCGACCTCGCAGCCGGCGTCGTCGAGGATCCTCGCCTTGAAGTCGAAGGTCTCGCCGGGGCGCATCACCTTGCGCTTCGGGCGGACCTCGAGCCTCGCGGCCGCGCCGGGCGCGCTGCAGTCGGTGGTCGGCGCGGTCGCGGTCGGCGCCCGGGTGACCGCGGTGGCGGTCGGCGCGGTCGCGGTCGGCACCGGCGGCGTCGCGCTGGCGGTCGCGCTCGGCGCGGCGCTCGAGGAAGCGGCGGCGGCGGCGCGCGGGTTGGTGAAATTCCAGGTGCGCACGACGTCGGCGGCGCACGTCCCGGACGCCCACGTCCACGAGTAGGTGGCCTTCTCGTAGACCGAGATCTTCGAATCGCCGGTGGCCTTCACCGAGGTCGAGATCTGCGTCATCCGCGGATCGTCCTTCGGCGTCTCGCAGCGGGTCGACCACACACCCGTCGTCGGGTTCGCGCTGTGGGCGACGCGCGAGCCCATCGTCGTGTCGAGGCACTGGTCGGTGCGGAACGGGTTGGCGCCGCTGAACACGAGCTCGTCGCCGCTCAGCGAGATCGTGTAGGGCCCGCCCGCGAGCGTGCGGCCGGTGGGCTGGGGGCCGCACTCCTTGACCCACGTCTTGAAGGCGACCGATTCGATCATCGGACCGGCGCTCCAGCTCCCCACGAGGGCGCCCGCGTCGCCAAACGCGACGTCGGCGGCGAGCAACGACGCGAAGACCGAGGCGAACGGGAGCAGGCGGGCGACTCGCACGGCACGAATCTACGCTCGTTGCGCGCGAAGGGAGAGATTGCTGCGCGGTCCGCGCAGGGCACGGGCGCGCGCCCTGCAAAGGGCCGGCACGAAGCGGCGCGCGACGCCATGCGGGCTCCGCGGATTCCCGTGAGCGTGGAAGGTTTGACCACGGCTTTAAGGCCGTGCTAACCCCCGGACCGGCTCGGTCTGCCCGGGCGCGCCTACCCGCGCGCGGCCTCCGAGGGCTTCGCGAACAGCTCCGACATCCGAGGTACCGATGACTTCGCTTCTCCGCCCGCGTACTCGAAGGCTCCGCTCGCTGGCCGGCCTCGTGACTGGCGCTGCCCTCGCCGGTGGCCTCGGCGCGGTCGCTCCGACGCCCGCCCACGCGCAGGAAACGCAGACGAGCCTCGCGAACGGGAGCGGCATGAGCACCCGGCTCTTCCACACCGCGGTGGACTCGAAGGGCTTCTTCACGGTCAACGGCACCGACGTGCTGGGCCAAGGCGACGTCGCGTTCGGCCTCGTGCTCGACGGCGGCTTCGGCCTGCTGCGCCTGCGCGACAACGTGAACGGCACGGCGACCTCGCGCACGGGCGACGCCACGCAGCTGATCAACAGCCAGTTCCACGGCGTGCTCTTCGCGAGCTACTCGCCGATCAAGAACCTGACGATCGGCATCGGCATCCCGACCGACCTCGTCGCGGGCGATCCGATCACGGCCGCCAACGCGCCGCCCGGCGCGCGCGGCGACAACAAGACCGACATCAACGCGTTCTTCTCGGGCGAGTGGTCGCTGAACCTCAAGTACCGCCTGATGCGCGTCGAGGATCAGCCGATCGGCCTCGCGGTCATCTTCCAGGCCGAGGGGCTCGCGGGGCAGGACGCGCGCCTCGGCTACGCGGCCGACCCCGGCGTCGCGCTCACGCCGATGGTCGCGATCGAGAAGCGCCTCGGTGGCAACCAGCGCTTCCGCATCGGGGCGAACGTCGGGGCGTCGATCATCACGGGCGACGGCTCGACGATCGGCGATCTCAAGGCGGGCGACCCGGGCAAGTCGCTGAAGCACGGCTCGCACGCGCGCTTCGGCGCCGCCGTCAGCTACCGCGCGACCGACGAGCTCGACCTCGTCGCCGAGACGTACGGCTCGTACCTGTTCAAGAACGACGCCGGCGGCACCGCGGGGCTCTCCACCGAGGCCGTCGGCGGCCTCAAGATCTTCGTCGAGCACAACAGCTATCTCTTCCTCGGCGGCGGCCTCGGCTACATGAAGGGCTACCAGGCCGCGAACTACCGCGGGTTCCTGGGCTTCATCTTCGAGCCCTCCATCGGCGACCGCGACGGCGACGGCATCAAGGACGACGTCGACCAGTGCCCGGACGATCCCGAGGACAAGGACGGCTTCCAGGATCTCGACGGCTGCCCGGACCCCGACAACGACAAGGACGGCATCCCGGACAAGCGCGACGCCTGCCCGAACGATCCCGAGACGATGAACGGCGTGGCCGACGAAGACGGCTGCCCCGACGGCGTCGACGGCGACCGCGACAAGGACGGCATCCCGGACAGCAAGGACAAGTGCCCGGACGATCCCGAGGACAAGGACGGCTTCCAGGACGAGGACGGCTGCCCGGATCCGGACAACGACGGCGACGGCATCAAGGACGTCGACGACAAGTGCCCGATGGAGCCCGAGGACAAGGACGGCTACCAGGACGAGGACGGCTGCCCGGATCCGGACAACGACCACGACGGCATCCTCGACAAGGACGACAAGTGCCCGAACGAGCCCGAGACCTTCAACGGTTTCGAGGACGAGGACGGCTGCCCGGACAAGGGGCGCGTCATCATCGAGGGCTCGTCGATCGTCATCCTCGACAAGATCGAGTTCGTCTACGACAAGGCCGACATCGTCGCGAAGTCGCTGCCGATCATCGAGGCGGTCGCCTCGACGCTGAAGGCGCACCCCGAGTTCGAGCTCGTGTACATCGAAGGGCACGCCGACAACCGCGGCGACGACGGCTACAACCTCGGCCTCTCGCAGCGCCGCGTCGAGAAGGTCGTGCAGGAGCTGGTCAAGAAGGGCGTCGACGCCAAGCGCCTGAAGGCGAAGGGCTACGGCGAGTACTGCCCGCTCGTGAACGCCGAGAACGAGGACGCGTGGGCGCGCAACCGGCGCGTCGAATTCAAGATCGTGAAGACCAACGGCACCCTGACGGGCGTCGTGCTCGGCTGCGACGCCGCGGCGAAGAAGGGCGTGAAGCCCGACGCCGTGCAGTGAACGAAGCTCGGTAAGCAGCGATCGACCCGGCGCGGGGCTCCAAGGTGGAGCCCCGTGCCGCTTTTGTGGCGCGCATCGTCGCCCCGCCCGACGACGCGGCCACCGACGCGCGAGCGGGGTGCTAGGCTCCGGCTCAACACATGCCCGATCAGGCCGAGGCGGTACGGATGCTGCGGGCGCGAGTGGGCTCGCTCCCCTCCGATCTCAAAGCGCTCTTCGCGATCATCGACGACGCAGACTGCACCGAGGAGCTGCGCACGCTCGCGGCGGCCGCGGTCTTCTACAGCCTCAGCCCCGCGGGGCTCATCCCGGCCAAGGAGGGGGCCCTCGCGCTGGCGGATCAGGCGATCGCGGTCCGGTGCGTGCTCGACGAGGCCCGTCGCGGCGCGCCCGAGCGCACGAAGGTCCACGCGGAGGCCGACCCGGACACGTGGGCCGGCCTCGAGCACGAGATCGAGCTGCTCGGCGGCCTGCTCGGCGACGTGTGGCCGGCGGTGCGTGACGGCTGGCGCGCCATCGGGATGCAGGGGCTCAAGGGCAAGACGCCGAAGCAGGTCGCCGCCGACCCCGAGGTCTCGACCTGGCTGTACGCGATGGTCGACGAGGCGGTCGCGCTGCGCGACATCGACGAGCAGGCCATCATCCGCGAGGTCCAGAAGGAGCCGCTGGTCGCGAAGCTCTCGGCGCGGCTCCACAACCGCAAGCGCGCGTAGCCGCGAGGCAGGTCGGGAATGCTCGGTCGACGCACGCAGCTCGCGCTCTCGATCGCCCTCGGGCTCACCGCCGCTTCGTGCGGCACGAAGACCGACGCGACGCTCGCCGTCTACGCGCAGAACCTCACGCTCGCCAAGGTGAGCGGCCCGTTCGGCGCGAAGCTCGAGGGCTCGGTCGACATCGTCTGCGATCTCGGCCACTGGGCGACGGGTCCGGTCGAGGTCCAGACCATCGGCCTGCGGCTCGTCCGCGACGGCCAGCCGGTGCTCGTCGACGCCAAGCTCGTCCCCGCGTCGCCGCTCCCCCTGACGGTGCAGCCCTCTTCGAAGGCGACGATCACCTACTCGATCACCCAGCAGCTGGCCGCGGCCGACGAGACGGCGGCGTGCGCGGGGCCGCTGGGCGTGTCGGGCTCGGTGACGACCAGCGCGGAGGCGGCGGTCGCCGTCGGCACGAGCGCGGTCGCCGTTACCGGCTGCCCCTAGCACCCCGGGAAAGAGGCACTTCCGTAACTGCTTGCGGGTCGGTCCGGCCGGGCGCTCGTGTAGGTACGGCCCGCGCGTGCGCGCGGCCGTCGCGGGCGCCGCGAGCGCGCTAAGCTCGGTGCGTGCCGGGTCTGACGTGCCGCGTATGCGATCTCGAGAATGCCGAGGGGGCGCGCTTCTGCTCGGCCTGCGGCGCAGCGCTCGTGGTGGAGAAGAGCGGCGACGCCCTCGTCGGCAAGACGGTCGCCGGCAAGTTCCGCATCGAGAAGCTCCTCGGCAACGGCGCGATGGGGCGCGTCTACCAGGCGACGCACGTCGCGCTCGACCGCGGCGTCGCGCTGAAGGTGATGCACGATCACCTCGCGCGCTCGGGCGAGTTCGCCACGCGGTTCGTCCGCGAGGCACGCGCGGCGAGCAAGCTCGATCACCCGAACTCGATCCGCGTGCTCGACTTCGGTCGCACCGATCCGAGCGAGGGGCAGCTGCTCTACCTCGTGATGGAGCTGTTCCTCGGGCCGGACCTCTACGGTCTGCTGCGCGACGAGGGGCCGCTCGAGATCCAGCGCGCCGGCAAGATCCTCACGCAGGTGCTGACGGCGCTCGAGGACGCGCACGCGATCAAGCTGATCCACCGGGATCTGAAGCCCGAGAACGTGCTCGTCGGCAAGCGCTCGGACGGCACCGAGGTCGCCAAGCTCTGCGACTTCGGCATCGCCAAGGTCGCGCAGGAAGAGGGGCCGAAGCTCTCGCAGGCGGGCTCGATGATCGGCACGCCGCTCTACATGTCGCCGGAGGCGGCGTGCGGGCGCGAGACCGACCCGCGCAGCGATCTCTACTCGGTCGCCGTGATGCTCTACGAGGTCATGACGGGCTCGCGCCCGTTCGACGCCCCCTCGCCGCTCGAGGTGGCGCGGATGCAGGTCGAGGAGCAGCCCGAGCCGCCCACGCGCCGCGCGCCCGAGCGCAAGCTCTCGCTCGCGCTGGAGCGCGTGATCCTCAAGGGGCTGTCGAAGGCCCCGCGTGAGCGCTGGCAGAGCGCGCGCGAGTTCCGCGAGGCGCTCGAGAGCGCGCTCGGAGCGGGCTCGGCGACGGCCGATCGCGTCGCGACGGCGCCGTGCCGCGCGTGCGGCGTGCCGATGCCGACGACCTCGCGCTTCTGCCCGAGCTGCGGCGCGTCCGCGACCACCGGGCTCTCCGGGGCGCACGACCCGATCGTCGCCCCCGCCGCGCCGCGCATCGTCTCCAAGCTCGACGACAGCGCCTTCTCGTCGCTCTCGGGCGTGCTCCCCGATCGCCTGCTCGGCGATCTGCGGCGCGCGCAGGCGGAGGCGAAAGCGGAGCGGCGCACCCTCGCGGTGCTCGCGGTCGAGCTGATCGGCAACGACGACGCCGGCGATCCCGAAGAGCTCGCCGGGCGCATCGGCGACCGCTTCGAGCTCGCGAGCCGCGCGCTCGAGCCGTTCGGCGCCCTGCTGCAAGGCGCCGGCGGCACGCGCCTCACCGCGCTCTTCGGAGTCGACGCCTCGCCGGACGAGGTCGAGGGGCTCGTCGCGCGGGCGGTCGAGGCCGCGTTCGCCGTGCGCCGCGACGCCGGCAACGCGCGCTGGTTCCGCGGCGCGGTCGCGAGCGGGATCTTCCTGGTCACGCCCGGAGCGGCGGGCCCGAACGTCCTCGGCGCGGCCACGCAGAAGGCCTCGCAGGCGCTCGAGCTCGCGAGGCCCGGCGAGATCCTCATCGAGGAGGCGCTGCGCGCGCGCGTCGGCGAGGGCTTCACCACCACGCCCGGGCGCGGCGGGACGCACGTCGTCCGCGAGGACGTGACGTTCGTGGCGCAGGGCGGCTCCATCCGCCCGGTGGTCGGCCGCGACGCGGAGGTCGAGCTGATCGTGCAGGCCACGCGCGAGGCGATGGAGGGCCTCGGGCAGGTCGTGGCGATCCGCGGCGAGGCGGGCATCGGCAAGACGACGCTGGTGCGCGAGGCGACCAACCGGATGAAGGATCTCCCGATCCGCTGGTATCGCGTCGCATGTCGCCCCAACGGCTCGACGAGCCTCTCGGCGTTCCGCGATCTGATCCTGACCTATACGGGCATCGGGCGCGGCGCGGCGCCGGAGCAGGTGCGCTCCTCGCTCGGCAGCGCGGGCGGCTCGCTCGCGGGGATGGGGCTCGCGGCGGCGGACCAGCAGCAGATCGTGGGCCTGCTGCTCGGCGGCGCGCTCGGCACGCGCGGCGGCGGCACGAGCGCGGGGAGCGGCGCCACCTCCGCGACGTTCGGCACTTCCGCCGGCTCCATCCGCCCGGTGGTCGGCCGC